>CAIZSE010000001.1 GCA_903935585.1 uncultured Burkholderiales bacterium
AGGTCGGCGTGCCAGCCGTTGGTGATGAAGGTCTTGCTGCCGTTGATGAGGTAAGTGCCATCGGGCTGCAGTAAAGCGCTGGTTTTCACGCCTTGCAAATCTGAGCCTGCAGCCGGTTCACTCATGGCAATCGCCCCCACCATTTCGCCACTCACCAGTTTGGGCAGGTACTTTTTCTTTTGCGCGTCGGTGCCGTAATGCAGGATGTAAGGCGCCACGATCTCGCTGTGCAAGCCGTAGCCAATGCCGGTGAATCCAGCGCGTGAAAGCTCTTCCATCTGCACCACCGAATACAGCTTGTCGGCGCCCGATCCGCCATAGGCCTCAGGCAGGGTCATGCACAAAAATCCGTTGTCACCGGCTTTGTTCCAGACGGCGCGATCGACATAGCCTTGCTCTTCCCAGGCATCGTGGTGGGGGGCGATTTCCTTGTCCATGAAGCGGCGAAAGCTGTCGCGAAACGCTTCGTGGTCGGTTGAGAAAAGTGTGCGTTCAATCATGGGTGTCACCTTCAAGACTTCGGGGTTTATTTATGCAAAGCGTTTGCTTGGTAAAAGTCTATACTGAATGCCGAATCCCGCAACACAGGGCAAACCCCCTGATGACCCCCAGGAGACATTCATGAGCGAAGCATTTGTATACGACGCCATACGGACACCGCGTGGCAAGGGCAAAAAAGACGGCAGCCTGCACGAGGTCAAACCCATCAGTCTGCTGGCGGGTGTGTTGCGTGAATTGCAAAGCCGCAACCAACTGGACACCGCCGCGGTGGACGATGTGGTCATGGGCGTGGTTTCGCCGATTGGTGAGCAAGGCTCGGTGATCCCCAAAGTGGCCGCACTGGCTGCGGGCTGGGATTGGCGCTGTTCGGGCGTTCAGATCAACCGCTTTTGTGCCTCGGGCCTGGAGGCGGTCAACATGGCCGCCATGAAAGTGCGCAGCGGCTGGGAAGACCTGGTGGTGGCCGGGGGCCTGGAGAGCATGAGCCGCGTGCCGATCGGATCAGACGGCGGTGCGTGGGCGCAAGACCCCGAGACCAACAGCGCCACGCTGTTCGTGCCGCAAGGCATCGGGGCCGACCTGATCGCCACGATGAGCGGCTTCAGCCGCCGCGATGTGGACGCCTTTGCGGTGGAATCACAAAAACGCGCCACAGCTGCGCGAGCTGCAGGGTACTTTGATGGCTCTGTGGTGCCGGTCAGGGACAAACTGGGGCAGATCATTCTGGCGCAAGACGAATTCATCAAACCCGCAACCACGGTGGAAACCTTGGGCGGCCTCAAGCCCTCGTTTGAACAGCTCGGTGCCATGGGCTTTGACGCGGTGGCCTTGCAGCGCTACCCGCAGGTGGAGCGCATCCACCATGTGCACCACGCAGGCAACTCGTCGGGCATTGTGGACGGCGCTGCCGCGGTGCTGATCGGCAGCGAAGCCGCCGGAAAAATCCACGGCCTGAAACCCCGCGCGCGCATCGTGGCGGCCGCCTTGTCGGGGGCAGACCCGACCATCATGCTCACAGGCCCCATGCCGGCAGCGCGCAAGGCTTTGGCCAAGGCCGGGCTGACGATTGACCAGATCGACCTGTTCGAGATCAACGAAGCTTTTGCAGCTGTGCCCATGAAATTCATGCAGGAAATGCATGTGCCGCACGACAAGGTGAATGTGAACGGCGGCGCGATCGCCATGGGCCACCCCCTGGGCGCCACAGGCGCGATGATTTTGAGCATCCTGATTGACGAGTTGCACCGTCGAAAGCTGCGCTACGGTCTGGCCACTTTGTGTGTAGGCGGCGGCATGGGCATTGCCACCATCGTTGAACGCGTTTGACCAGGGAGACACCAAATGATTTTAAAAACACTGCGCTACGAACTGGCCGACGGCATCGCCACCATCACCTTTGACGAGCAGGGCTCACCCGTCAACACCATGTGTCTGCAATGGCAGGGCGATCTGGCCCAGGCTGCCGAGCAAGCGGCCCAAGACAAAGCTGCTTTGACAGGCATCGTGCTGGCCTCGGCCAAGACCTCGTTTTTTGCTGGGGCTGATTTGAAGGGCGTGATGCGCTCGCAAGCTTCGGATGGCCCGCGTGTTTTTGCCGAGATCGAACGCATCAAGAAAAGCTTTCGAACCCTCGAAACACTGGGCGTTCCGGTGGTCAGCTGCCTGAATGGCTCGGCGCTGGGCGGTGGTTGGGAAGTGGCACTGATCGGGCACCACCGCATCGCCACCCGCAACCCCAAAACCCAGTTTGGTTTGCCCGAAGTCACGCTGGGTTTGATTCCTGGTGGTGGCGGCATCACCAAGATGACCCGGGTACTGGGCCTTCTGGCCGCACAGCCCTATGTGCTTGAGAGCCAATTGTTTGGCCCCGACGAAGCCGTCAAGTTGGGCCTGGTGCATGAGTTGGTCGACAGCGATGACCAACTGCGACCCCGTGCGTTGGCTTACATCGCTGCAGCGCAAGGCCAGCCTGAAGCAGCCCTGCATGTGTGGGACCGCAAGGACTACAAGATGCCCGGCGGCACACCCAGCAGCCCAAAAATGGCGGGCATGCTGAGCGTGGCCCCGGCAGTGCTCAAGCAAAAAACACGCGGCTTGTACCCTGCACCCGAAGCAGCACTGGCTGCCATGGTCGAAGGCGCGATGGTGGACTTCGACACCGCCATGCGCATCGAAAGCCGTTACCTGGCGGGTCTGATGACCAGTCAGGTGGCGCGCAACATGATCAACACTTTTTTCTTCAACATGAACAGCATCAAGGGTGGTCAAAGCCGTCCCCAAGCTGTGCCACGTTACAAACCGCAAAAGGTCGGCATTTTGGGCGCGGGCATGATGGGCTCGGGCATCGCCTACTCGCAAGCCAGCAGGGGCATTGCCTCTGTGTTGAAAGACGTGAATCTGGAAGCTGCGGAAAAAGGCAAAGCCTACAGCCAGAAACTCACCCAAAAGCGCGTGGACAAAGGCCGCATGGCCGCAGACAAGCAGCAGGCGCTGTTGTCGCTCATTCATCCCACGGCAACTGCCGCTGACCTCCAGGGCTGCGACCTGATCATCGAGGCCGTTTTTGAAAACCGCGAACTCAAGGCCCAGGTCACGCAAGAGGCCGAGCCCATGCTGGCTGCAGGCGGGTTTTTTGCCAGCAACACCTCCACCTTGCCCATCGGTGGTTTGGCCCATGCCAGTGCCAGGCCCGAAAAATTTGTGGGCATCCATTTCTTCAGCCCGGTCGACAAGATGAAGCTGGTGGAGATCATTCGCGGTGCACAGACCGATGACGAGACCATCGCCCGTGCGTACGACTATGTGCAGGCGCTGGGCAAGCTGCCGATCGTGGTGAACGACTCGCGAGGCTTCTACACCAGCCGAACCTTTGGCACCTTTGTCATGGAGGGCGCGGCCATGCTGGGTGAAGGCATCCCTGCGCCCGTGATCGAGAACCTGGCCATGCAAGTGGGCATGCCCGTAGGGCCGTTGGCCGTGCTGGATGAAACCGCCTTGTCGTTGTCGGTGCATGTGCTGGACCAGACCCGGGACGACTTGGCCAAGGAAGGCAAAACATACCAGGCCACGCCAGGCGAATTGTTGGTGGAGCGCATGGTCAAAGAAATGAAACGCCCGGGCCGCGCCGCAGGTGGCGGTTTTTATGACTACCCCGCTGGCCAGAAAAAGCAGTTGTGGCCCGAACTCAAAACCCGTTTCGAGAAAGCAGATGCGCGCTACAGTCTGCAAGACATCAAGGACCGACTGCTTTACCGCCAGGCCGTGGAGACCGCGCGTTGCCTGCAAGAAGGTGTGTTGACTTCGGTGCACGACGGCAACATGGGCTCGATCTTCGGCATTGGTTTTCCGGCGTGGACAGGTGGCGCCTTGCAATTTATCTACGCCCAAGGGGTGGATGCGTTCGCCAAACGTTGCGCTGAACTGGCGGCGCACTATGGTGCGGGGTTTGTGCTAACGGCCGAAGTCACGGCGAGTTTGAAGCAGCATCAACCCGTGTATTGAAGCCAGTGCTAGGAGCGCTCGCCCACAACGCACGCAGATTCATCAGCCTGTTGTTTCGTGTGCTTTCGCACAGCGCCACGGCATCGAATGGCTTGAAAATTCATGCGTGATTCTGCGAAATCGGTGTAGCCGTCCGAAATGTGGTGTGCGCGCACCTTGTCATGAATGGAGGGATGGCGATGAAATTTTTTTGTGCGGTGCTGCTTTGCGGGTTCATGGGCACATGCCATGCCAATGATGGTTGGAGCAGCGAGTTGAGCCATGCCACGGGTGGTGCTTTGTTGGCCGGTGCGATCACGCGCATTTACGACGGTTCTGAAAACCGCGCTTGGATCGGTTTTGCCGTCAGCAGCGCAGGCATTGTGCTTTCAGAAAGCTACCAGATCTCACAGGGTGCCAAGCGGTCAAGCTCTTACCTGGACATGGCATCCCACATTGCGGGGGCCGCTTTGGGCGCATGGTGGATGGATAAATACGGGCTCACGCCTGTCATTGGCCGCCATTCCGTGGGCCTGGTGATGCGTCGGCAGTTTTGAAAATCGGTGATGGCCTGGCCTCAAAACGCCCTCAAACAGCCTTGACCCGCACCCCACCGATCACCCCTGCCACCAGCAGTGCAATGCCTACCAGCGTGAGTGACTCGGGCCATTGGCCGCGCAGCCAAAAAGCGTAGCCCAGCGCAGCCAGGGTTTCAAACACGATGAGTTGCCCGGCCAGAGCAGTGGGTAAGCGCTGGCTGGCGGCGTTCCAGCACAGCGTGCCCAGCCAGGATGCGAACAGGCCGATGGCCACCATGAGACCGATGAATTCAAGTGGCCGTGGGCCCAGCGGCATGGGCAGCGGGTCGTTGGTTGCGCTCGTCCACAACCAGAAGGCGGCATAGCCCAGCAGGGCCAGCGGCAAGGTGGCCAGGCCTTGTGCAGTGGCCCACACGCGGGGGTTGCGGTCGGGGTGGCCGCGCAGCCAGTCGGCATTTTTAAGGGGGTACCAGGTCCAGCAGACCACAGCGCCTATGGCCAGCACTGCGCCCGTGATGTATCGCGTGGTGTCTGCATGGGGGTTTTTCAGCAACGCCGTCCACTCCACATGGTTGACGCAGGCAATGCCCAGCAAAATGAGGGCAAGCGGTGGTGCGAGTTTCAGCCACGGAAAACGCCCGTCGCGCTGGTGGTTGAGCAAGTTGGCTGCGATGGCGATCACCACCGGCAGCGTGCCGATGATCATGGTGGGCAAGGCACCTCCGGCACGCTGGATGGCACTGGCCAGAAACAGGTAATAAAGCACGTTGCCAATCGCCGCCAGCTTGAGTGCAGCGAGCCAGTCGGCACGACTCAGGCGCCGGATGTCGGCGCGGTCCACAAAGGCCAGTGGCAGGGCGATGAGGCCAAAGGCCAGGTAGCGACCAAAGGTGTGCAGCGCAGCGGGGTATTCGGGCAGCATCAGTGGGCCGACAAAGACCAGTCCCCACATCATCCCGGCGGCCAGAGAAAAGAGGACACCGCCCGTCATGGCGGCTGCATTTTTAGGCATGGGATTTGTCTGAATGGGGATCAGGCTTGACACGCGGACAGCTGCCAGTGGCGCCAAAACACCAGTGCTTGCAGGAGCAAGCTATCGTCACAGGATTGAATTTTGTACATGCTGTTGATTATCTTCGCAGTCTTTGCTGTTGCTCAACGTGACAGCCACTGCTTTCTGTAACGCCCTTGGGGGTCATGGTCTTGCGTTTGTTTGACGGGGTTGAAGCGCCGACCCTGCCGGGGGTCGGTGCCACGGCCAGAGACATACAGCCAGTTGCCCTGGTTGCTGTACACATCAAAGTCCACCAGCTGCGACTCGAACCAGGCCGCGCCTGAGCGCCAGTCGCAAGCCAGGTCGTGCACCAGGTAGCTGGCCACGATCTGGCGCATGCGGTTGGAGGTGTAGCCTGTGCAGGCCAGCTCGCGCATGCCCGCATCCACGATGGGCTCGCCGGTGTCGCCATTGCACCAGCGCTGAAAGTCTTTCGGAAAGTGCGAGGGTCGGGGCAGCTGCGACAAGCCCCGGGCCGCATAAAGCTGGCGGCCGTGTTGCAGGTGCAAAAATCTGAAGTTGTCACGCCAAAGCAGCTCAAACCAAAGCCAATAGGTGCCGTCGTTGGCACCGTGTTGCTGCTCGTAGGTCTGCAGTGCGGTCCAGATGGTGCGCACGGACAAGGCGCCTGTGGCCAGCCATGGCGACCAATGGCTGCTGGTGTGCTGGCCTTGCAAGGCATTGCGGGTTTGTTTGTAACGGTCTGGCCAGGGCGGCGTCAGGTAGCTTTGCAAATGGGCCAGGGCGTTGGTTTCGCCGCCTTGGCAGCGGGGCAGGTGGTCGCGGAAATTTGACCGATCGTCAGAGTCCGATGTCTGTTGCACCTGCAGCAGGGTCCAGGGGTTATCGGTCCATCCAGGCAGTGTGTGCAGCGGGGCCAGATCCGGTGGCGGTGGCAAGACGGCGGGCGCTGCCAGTGGCGGTAAGGGCTGCACACCTGCCGCTTCAATGCGCTGGCGAAACGCTGTGAAGACTTGCGGCATGTCGACCACCTCGAAGGGCCGCTTTTCGGGCTCCAGCAAGCTGGACTGCCATACGGTGTTCACCGCAAATTCTGCTGAGCGCAAGTCTTGCACCTGAGCCTGCTCTTCGGGTGCAGCGATGTCTTCGCAAAAGATGGCTTGCGCCTGCACGCGCCTGGCGCACTCGGTCAATGCCTCATGGGCAGGGCCGTGCAGGAACACCAATTGTTGGCCAAGGGTTTGCAGCGATGCGATCAGATCTTGCAGGGTGTCGGCCACAAAGCGCCTGCGGTGCACACCCATGCGACGAAAGCCCCACGCCGTGGCTTCGTCTTGCGCAGGGTCGTGCACGTAAACTAGCAGCAGACGATCTGCTTGTTGCGCCGCTTGCAGCAAGGCGCGCTGGTCTTGCAGGCGCAAGTCGTTTCGAAACCAGAAGATGAGGGTGCGCATGGTGATTAAAAGTCAAAGCCCATCTGGGCGCTTGGAGGGGCGGTACAGGCAGCTTCTTGACGGGCAGTTTTGCGCTTGAGTGACCCGCTGACCCGGCGTGATGCGTGTTTGTCGACAACGGCTTTTTTGCCGGCTTTCACCTCGGGGTCTGCCCGACGTGCGTGCAACGCGGCTTTGGCGGTGCGCGTGGCTTCGGCCAGGTCCACCACCGGTTCGGGCACGTCCACACCCACGGTCAGACCGCACTGCCGTTGCACTTCGGTGGGCATGCGCCAGGGCTCAAACAGCCATGCATCGGGCACGCGCCGCATGTGCGGCAGCCAGCGGCGCACAAAAATGCCCTTCGGGTCATGGTCTTGCGCTTGCTTGACCGGGTTGTAAACCCGGGTGGTGTTGATGCCGGTGGTGCCCGATTGCATCTGAAGCTGGCTCCAGTGGATGCCGGGTTCGTAGTCCAGAAACTGGGTGGCCAGCCATTGGCCCACTGGCCGCCAGTCGAGCCACAGCGGGTAAGCTGCCACCGACACCAGCATGGCCCGCATGCGAAAGTTGAGCCAGCCCGTTTCGCGCAGCATGACCACACAGGCGTCCACCATGGGCCAGCCGGTGCGTGCCGAGATCAGAGCTTCAAAGTGCGCATCGTTCCAGCCGTCTTCTCGCAGCCCGTCGTAGCCCCGGTGCATGTTGCGCCATTCGATTTCAGGCTCGCTTTCAAGCTTTTGAATGAAGTGGCAGTGCCAATACAAACGGCTCATGAATCCGGTCAAGCCCGCCCGGTGCCTGAGCGCTTGTGGCGGCAACGCATCCAGGGTGGCCCGGCTGCTTTGCACGACTTCGCGCAGGCTGATGCAGCCCCAGGCCAGATAAGCCGACAGGCGTGAACATGCATCGGGCGAAGACAGGGGCGACGAAATCCCGCCACGGTAGCCCAACGCCCGCCCATTCAAAAAACTGTGCAGGGTGTCGAGTGCCAGACTGCGCCCGCCATGTTGGCGTTGGGCAGGGTTGTGTCGCAGCGCATCGGGTGCGGTCATGACCTCGGGGCCACGGGGCTCAGGGGCATTGAAAAATGTCAGCGCTGGCAAAACCACTTGCGGCATGGCCATGTGGGCTTCCCATCGGCCTTGCCAGGTGTTGCGGTTTTTCAGGCGGCGCACCACACCAAATGGCGCGAACTCGGCCCATGTCAACCCCACGCTTTGGCACCACGCGCCCACTTGCAGATCGCGCTCGTAGGTGAATGCGTTACCTGTTTCCATGTGCGAGACCAGTTCGGCAAAAGGTGCATGCTGATGCAGCGATGCCAGCACCTCAACGGCTGACCCTGCGCGTACCTGCAAGCTGCCACCCAAGGCGCGCAATTCGGAGTCCAGTTCGGACAGCGATTCGCGCACAAATTCAAAGTGCTGCAAAGCCGCATCGGGCTGCGTCCACAGATCAGGCTCAACGATGTAAAGGCACAGCACCGGCCCCTGGTTGGCGGCATGCACGAGCGCCGCGTGGTCGTGCAGGCGCAAGTCGCGTTTGAACCAGACCACCCGGTAAGTCACAGCCATGTCCTGCTTGCAATGGACGCGTAGCGCTTGCCTTCAATGGGCACGCAATGCAACAAAGCTTGGGGCAGATCCGGCGCCTGTTGGCGCAGATACCTGCGCACAAAGTCAGCGGCCAGCCAAGGCGCCGTAGAGCCACTCCAGACAGCATTTTCCTGAATTTTCCAGTCGCCATGGGTCTGGCGCAACACCACGATGCTGGGGTTCAGGGTTTTGAATGCCACTTCGGCAATGGCCCAGTCAGCTTGCGTGTGCAGTTCAAGCAAAGTGGCTTCCAGAGAGTCAGGCAGGCTGTGTTGTTGGATGGTGTGCAGAACAGCCGTGGCCGTGGCGGGGGTGGCGATGTCGTTGTGCACCGGGCGGCAGTTTGGGTGAAGTTGCCGCCAGTGCTCAGCCATCCAGCCTTTGGGGTCAAACTGCTGGCCGTTGACCTCCAGCAGGGTCCCGTTGTCGTGTCCAACCCAGTCGAAGTGGCTGTCGATGATCAGGAAGCCGAGCACCCCCAGCAGGGTGGCGGCAACATGGCGTTTCATGAGCAGTCTTTGCGGTTGAAAGAATCAAGCACTTTCTGCCAAAGAAATGCCTTCGTGGGTGGCCACCATGTGCAGCGCCTTTTCAAACAAGGCCCTGGCTGAAGCAGCCATGGTGTTCAGCTGCCGGTGCAGTTCGGCATCCTTGGGGCTTTCGTTCAGGCAATCGCGGCTGTAGTCTTCAAATTGAGCCAGCTGGCCAATGAGTTCGGCCACGTGTCGAGGGCATTCGCACATCACCTGGCTCGGGATATTGGCCACGCGCTGCAGAACCGCATCTGAAAATTGGCGAGAGGGAATGGGCGTGGCCAAACTCTCTATCACCCATGAGGGGGCATAAAGCGGAGGCCGTGCACTCTGAATGATGGTGTTCAGGGCCAAGTCGTTCAGTGGTTCACGGTGCACCAGAAAAGATGCGCGGCCCAGCCTGGCGATGGCGTTCAACTGCCCGAAGCTGTAAAGCACGACAGTTTGGCGTGCGGCCAGCTGTTGAGACAAGGCCAGAATCTGATCAGCGGTGCTGTCGTTCAAACCATTCACCGACACCATCAACACATCAGGGGCTTGGTCCAGTTGCGCGCCACTCGCTTCGGACAGCTCGGGCCACACCTGCTGGATGTGCAGGGCTTGCCCGAGTCTTGCCGAGCTGAATGTTTCAGACTGCAGGCGACTGGCCAAACTGGCGCCGATCACCACCCATGCGCCATTGGCCAGGGCCGGAGGCTGATCTGGCGAGCTCGCAGTGCCTGTGCCTGTTTTCAGAAGTTGTTTCAACTGCGCGGTGGGCAAGCCCGCAATCAGGCTGATGCCATGACCTTGGCCCGTGAGTGACTTCAGCAAAGTGGCTTTTTGCAAATCTTCTTCGTTGTACAGCCTGTGATGTCCTTGGGTGGTGGTGGGCGAAAAAGCGTTGTAGCGCGTTTGCCAGACGCGCAATGTGGGCACAGGCACGGAGCTGAGTTTGGAAACCACACCGATGCGGTAAAGCACCTGACTGTTCAAGGAGGTATTTGTCATTGTCTTGTTTATGTATTGAGTAGATATTTTACGGTATAAATGGATTAATTGAGAAAATAAACAGATAGTGAGTGGATTTTTGTGATTTAAACCATACAATGTCCATTCAAATGAGGAGCTATTCATGATCCTGAAGAAAACAGCCAAGGCCGTCGATATTGCGGTTTTCATCACATCACGCTCTGCGATAGAGCCTGTAACGACCGAAGAAATTGCTTCGGGTTTGGGGCTGTCGTCGTCTTACACCGAGTCGATACTCAAAGAACTGCGAGAGGCGGGTTTGATCCGTGCCCACCGCGGGCCTGGAGGCGGATACCAAATTCGCGGCAATCCTGAAGACATCAGTTTGTGGGATGTGGTCAAACACTTTGAAGTGGTGCACAGCTTTGACGAGGTCTACCCGGACGATGCCCACCCCATGAAAGTGCTGGAGTCTGAAATTCAGCGACACCTGCAAGAAGCCTTGGCATCGCAAACCTTGGACGATGTGGCTGTCCCCTTCATGCCACGTGGCGCCAGCGTCTCATCCATGCTGGGCCAATTCCGCCTGAAGCCGATGCCTGCACCCTTCATACCGAAGGCTCCGAACTCTGTGTTCCAACTGAGCATGATGCTTTGAACCATGCCGATGGGCAGATACCCATCGGTGGATGCAAACACGCCCAAAGGTCGATGTTCATGGGCCACGGCTCGGCTTAGCATGACCTGGTGACTATTTTTCGCCACACCTTTCCAGTCGACACCCCACGGCCAGGGCCCATGCTGGACCGTTGGGCCCATACACAGTTATCGCCGTTCACGAGAGGTGTTTCGACGGCGTCCTTGCGCATGGCATTTGAAGACTGGGCAACGCATTTGTCACTGAACCCAGCTGAACAACTCAAGTTGCTTCAGTTGGCTGTGCAAAGCATGCAGCAGCTGTGCAACTACGCGGCCCAAGCCCAAAAAAAAGATTGCAAACCTTGCATAGAACCGATGGTGCACGACACCCGTTTTTCGCACCCGAGCTGGCAAGCTTGGCCTTTCAATGCCATCAGCCAGTCGTTTTTGCTGACACAGCAATGGTGGCACGAGGCCACCACCGGGGTGCGAGGCGTATCGCCACACCACGAGTCGGTGGTCAATTTCACAGCCAGGCAATGTCTTGACATGTTGTCTCCAGCCAATTTTGTGATGACCAACCCCGAGGTGCTGGAACGGACCGAAAAAACCATGGGGGGCAATTTGCGTCAGGGCTTTGTGAATTGGCTTGAAGACACTCAACGCTGGCAGTCAGGTCAGCCGCCCCAAGGTGCTGAGGCTTTTCAGGTGGGGCGCAACGTGGCGATCACGCCGGGTCAAGTGATTTACCGCAACCACTTGATCGAGTTGATTCAGTACACCCCCGTCACCCCTCAGGTGAGACCCGAGCCTGTGCTGATCGTTCCGTCGTGGATCATGAAATACTACATTCTTGATTTATCCCCTCACAACTCGCTGATCAAGTACCTGGTGGATAACGGACAGACCGTGTTTGTCATGTCCTGGGCCAATCCGGGTGAAGATGATCGTGACCTGGCCATGGACGATTATTTGCGCATGGGCGTGATGGCTGCTTTGGAGGTGGTGTGCGCTGTGGTGCCCAGACAGAAAGTGCATGCGGTTGGATACTGTCTGGGCGGTACGCTGCTGGCCATCGCTGCAGCAGCCATGGGCAGAGACGCTGACGACCGATTGGCCAGCATGACGTTGCTGGCTGCACAAACCGATTTCTCCGAGCCCGGTGAGCTTGAGTTGTTCATTGATGACAGCCAGGTGGCGCATCTGGAGGACATCATGTGGGACCGGGGTTATCTGGACAGCACCCAGCTGGCGGGTGCGTTCCAGTGGATGAATTCGAACGACCTGATCTGGTCGCGCTTGCTCAAGGATTATTTGCTGGGTGAGGGAACGCCGATGACGGACTTGATGGCCTGGAACGCCGACGGCACCCGCTTGCCCTACCGCATGCATGCCGAATATTTAAGACGGATGTTTTTGAAAAACGATTTGGCCAGTGGCCGTTACCCTGTCAACGGTAAACCTGTGACCTTGACAGCGATTCAATGTCCGATTTATGGCATTGGCACGGTGCGCGACCATGTATCGCCTTGGCGGTCGGTGCACAAGTTGCACCTTCTGACGAATGTGGACACCACCTTTTTACTGACGTCAGGTGGCCACAATGTTGGCATCGTCAACCCGCCAGGTGTAGAGGGGCGCAGCTACCAAGTACTGACCCGTTTGCACGACGGCCCTTATCTGGACCCCGATGCCTGGTTGCAGGCGGCAGCCCCACATGAAGGCTCCTGGTGGACGCACTGGCTGGGGTGGCTGCAATCGCATTCGGGTGAATCCGGTCCTCTGCCAGCCATGGGTGCACCCGACATGGGCTTGGCATCTTTGTGCGAAGCACCAGGGCAATATGTTCTGGAAAAATAAGGTACAAATACATGGACACAAGCACTCATCCATTTCGTGAACTTTTTGCACAGCTGGGGTTGCCCAGTGACGCGGCCAGCATTTCGAAATTCATCCACGATCACAGTCCCTTGCCGGGACACATTGCGCTGCCAGATGCCGACTTCTGGACACCCGCTCAAGCCGATTTTTTGCGCGAAACGTGGCAAGAAGATGCCGAATGGGCCAACCATGTGGATCAATTGAGCGAGGCCTTGCGCGCCAACTGACAGGCCGTTTCAAATGAGGGCCCAAGTTGGGGCAGTGGGGGCGCACGGCGCATTGAGTCGAATTTTTTTATAGCCTGATGTCCAACAGCATGTTTTTGGCATGCTGAATCTTCTTGTGAAACGTTTTGGCAAAGGACTGAGAGGAAGTGTCCAAACCGCTTTAAAGATTGGAGAGGTCAAGCTCAAAGTAGACCTGTCATAAAAACTTAACGCGATCTACTTTTCCATGTCACCGTTGCTTTCGATCATTACGCCATTGATCCGAAGGAGAACTGGTCATGAAAGAGTTGCCAAACCCCACGTTTTCGTTGTCGCCTGTCAACTTGCCCAGGGGGTCGCTTCATCCGGCTCAAGGCCATCCCTCTGTGGATTTTTTGCCGCGTCGCACTCAAGGGTCCATTGAGGTCACTTGGGCAAAACATCAAGATGAAGTGCGTGAAGCCCAAAGATTGAGGTTTGACGTTTTTGGCACGGAAATGGGCGCACGTCTTTCGACCAAGGTGCCTGGCCATGACATCGACCTGTTTGACGATTACTGTGAGCATCTGTTGGTGCGTCACAGTGCATCGGGCATGGTGATTGGGACTTATCGCGTCTTGACACCCGAGCAGGCACAACGCGTTGGCAGCACATACAGCGACACCGAATTTGATTTGACCCGTCTGCGCAGTATGCGAAAACGCATGGTGGAACTGGGTCGAAGCTGCGTGCATGCCGAGCACCGACAGGGTGGCGTCATCATGGCTTTGTGGGGGGCCTTGTTCGAATTCATGGACCACAACCGTCTTGACACCATGATCGGTTGCGCCAGCATTCCCATGCTGCACAACGGGGTGATCGATGGAAACGCAGCGGCCAGCATTTGGAGTCAACTTCGGCAGACCCACTTGGCCGACATTCAATTTCATGTGCGCCCGCGTCTGCCGTTGCCTGTTGAGGCGCTGGCGCATGACTTGACGATCGAGCCGCCAGCACTCATCAAAGGTTATTTGAGGCTGGGTGCCAAAGTTTTGGGGGCACCAGCCTGGGACCCGGATTTCAACACGGCCGACTTGCCGATGATGATGCGTACCGCCGACCTGCCTGCCCGCTACCGCAAGCATTTTTCTACTGGTGCCAAATGATGGCACGGCAGAACTCTTTGCCAGGCAATGAACTCTTCAAAACCTCTTACGCAGGCTTGGACGCGACATTGGTGAGTGAGGCAATGGCGTTTGAAAGGCGATCCTTGCAAGACGATGAGGATGATTGTCCTGTCGATCGGACTCGCCTGCGGGCTATTTTCATATCAGACTTGCACATTGGAACGCCTGGTTTTCAGGCAGAAGCCTTGCTCGATTTTTTGAAACACCACCCCAGCGATATGTTGTATTTGGTGGGCGACATCGTGGATGGGTGGCAGTTGCGCAGGCGTTGGTTCTGGCCGCAAAGCCACAACGATGTGGTGCAAAAATTGCTCCGCAGGGCGCGCAAGGGCTGTCGCGTCATTTATGTGCCGGGTAACCACGACGAATTTGCCAGACATTTTGTGGGTCACGCCTTCGGTGGTGTGGAGGTGATGCATGAAACGGCGCACACCACAGCCAAAGGCCTGAAGCTGTGGGTGGTGCATGGTGATTATTTTGACGGTGTGATTCAGTGTGCCAAATGGCTTGCCTATGTGGGCGACTGGCTTTACGAATTGACCTTGAGGGTGAACCGGCACCTCAACAGCTTCAGGGCGCGCATCGGACTGGATTACTGGTCTTTGTCGGCCTACCTCAAGCACAAGGTCAAAAAAGCCGTCAATTTCATCAGTGACTTTGAAGTGGCCGTGGCGCATGAGGCACAACGCCGTGGCTTCGATGGTGTGGTTTGCGGTCACATTCACCATGCCGAAATTCGCGATGTCAATGGCATTCTTTATTGCAACGATGGCGACTGGGTGGAGAGTCGAACAGCCCTTGTGGAGCATGCCGATGGGCGCCTGGAGATTATCCGATGGGGTGCCAATACTTTGCCATTAAAACGAGCTGCTGACCTTGTGGCGGTGGCTGCATGAAGTTGGCGCTCATCACCGATGCCTGGCACCCACAGATCAATGGGGTGGTTACCACTTTGCATGAGTTGGTGCAAGCGCTTGGGCCTTTGGGTGTGGATGTGTCTGTGATGCACCCCGGGCTTTTCAAAAACCGGAGCTGCCCAGGTTATGCGGGTATCGACTTGGCGGTACGTCCCTACAAACAACTGGCTGCAATGCTTGATGCATTGCAAGCTGACGCTGTTCATATTGCAACTGAAGGACCCTTGGGTTGGGCGGCCCGAAAGCATTGCCTGAAGATGGGTTGGCCATTCACCACCGCTTTTCATACCAAATTTCCGGAAATTCTCAAGGCAGCATTGCGAGTGCCTTTGTTTTTAGGCTATGGCTTGTTTCGCCACTTTCATGGCCCGTCTTCGGGCGTGATGGTGCCAACGCAAGGTGTGCTCGATATGCTGAAAAGCCGTGGGTTCAAGTCGCTCAAACCCTGGACACACGGCGTTGACTTGTCATTGTTTGCCCACCACGAAAAACCGATCGACATACCTGAGTTGCAAGACCTGCCACGGCCCTTTTCGTTGTTTGTGGGGCGTGTTTCTTACGAAAAGAACATCGACGCTTTTTTGGACTTGAAACTTTCAGGTACAAAAATTGTCTGTGGCGTCGGGCCCTTGGAGACGCAACTCAAGGCGCGTTATCCAGACGTGGTGTGGATGGGTGTTTTGCCTCGCCAGCATCTTGCAAGGTTCTATGCCGCAGCCGATGTGTTTGTATTCCCTTCCCGCAACGAAACATTTGGCCTGGTCATGCTGGAGGCCATGGCGTGTGGCACGCCTGTGGCTGCCTACCCGGTAGACGGGCCTTTGCAAGTGCTTGGCGATGGCAAGGGGCATGCGGTCGGTGGTGTGTTGTCGGAAGATTTGCACACTGCAGTGTTGCAGTCCCTTGTGGTCGACCGGACCGAGGCACGTCAACGCGCTGAAACTTTTGGGTGGCCCAGGACAGTTGAGCTTTTTGTCTCGAATCTTGTGCCGGTTCACAAGGCGGCATGGGATGCCTCCTCGCTTCACAATCCTGTCATCAAATTGACACGATAGCTACTTAGAATGATTTTTCAATTCATTCACAACGTGCCATGGCTCATACAAAAGTCGAGACTTCATTTACAAGCGATCGGTACGCCTTGCTGGACAGGGATCTGAGCATACTGGCCTTTAACGAGCGGGTGCTCGATTGGGCCCACCGCCCGGAAGTGCCTGTACTGGAGCGTTTGCGCTATCTGTGCATCGTGTCATCCAACCTGGACGAATTTTTTGAGGTGCGGGCCGAGCCGCATGTGATGGGCAGTTTGCAGGGCTTGAAAGTCGGGTCCTTCACACAAGAAAGCTTGGCCGCCATTGCCGAAAAAACCAGCGCCATGGTGGCGCGCCAATACGCTCTGTACAACGACGATTTGCTGCCCACTTTGCAACGCAAGGGTTTTCGCATCCTGTCGCATGGCGATCGCAATGCCGCACAGCGTCAATGGGTGAGAAGCTATTTCCAGCGTGAAGTGCAGCCTTTGTTGCTGCCTGTGGGTTTGGACCCTGCGCATCCTTTTCCGCAGGTGGCCAACAAGTCGCTCAACTTTATCGTCCAGTTGTCCGGCAAAGACGCTTTCGGGCGGTCGAACGAAATTGCCATTGTCAAGGTCCCTCGCGTCTTGCCACGGCTGATTCCCTTACCTGCCAAGGTGTGTGATGGCACCACCGCATTTGTCTTGCTGTCCAGTGTGATTCGGGCGCACCTGGCCGAATTGTTTCCCGGGCGCGAAGTGGGGCAGTTTTCTCAATTTCGTGTCACGCGTCATTCTGAATTGGCTGTGGACGAAGACGAAATCGCCAATTTGCGCATGGCCTTGCGACAAGGCCTGCAACATCGGCATTACGGTCAAGCCGTGCGGCTCGAAGTCTCTGCCAATTGCTCCCCCCGATTGATGGAGTTTTTGCGCAAGGAGTTTCAACTGCCTGAGCATGCGGTATTTCGGGTCAATGGGCCGGTCAACCTGGTTCGCCTGATGCAACTGATCGATTTGATCAATGCGCCTGATTTGCTGTTCCCACCTTACGAGGCCAGTTTTCCTGCGCAATTGCCGCAACACGGGTCGGTGTTTGCGCGGCTCAAACAGGGGGACGTGATGATTCACCAGCCTTTTGAGAGTTTTGACGGCGTGCTGGCGTTCTTGCGCGAAGCGGTCATGGACCCGAATGTGCTGGCCATCAAGCAGACGATATACCGCGCGGGCAGCGATCCAACCATGATGGATTTGCTGCGTGAGGCAGTGCGCCGAGGCAAAGAAGTCACGGCGGTGGTTGAGCTGAAAGCACGCTTTGACGAAGAGGCCAACATCAACTGGGCCGAACAGCTGGAGGCGATTGGTGTGCAGGTGGTTTATGGCATCGTCGGCCTCAAGACCCACGCCAAGATGCTGCTGATCACTCGCCGCGAAGGGCGTTCTCTGAGACGTTATGGCCATTTGTCGACAGGCAATTACAACCGCCGAACCGCATCGCTGTACACCGACATCAGCTACCTCACAGCGGATGCAGACATCACAGCCGACATGGATCAGTTGTTCAGCCATCTGGCCAGCCAGAGTCGGTTGCCCAAAATGAAGCGTTTGTTGGTGGCGCCTTTTCAGTTGCATGACGATATGCAAAGGCGCATTGCAGCGGTGGGCGATGCTGCGGCGCGTGGTGCTTTTGGCCGCATTGTCATCAAGATGAATGCCTTGACCGATTTGCCTTTGATCGAGGCCTTGCTGGAGGCTGGGCAAAAAGGGGCAAAAATCGATTTGATCGTGCGGGGGGCTTGCATGTTGCCAGCCCGTGTCGCTGGATTGAGCGAAAACATCCGGGTACGCTCGGTCATCGGCCGCTTTCTGGAGCATTCACGGGTGTTTTATTTTTGCGCCGACCAGGACGAATCACTGTATTTGTCCAGTGCCGATTGGATGAGCCGAAACATGACGCGCAGGATCGAGTTGGCCTGGCCTGTGCTCGATCCGGTTTTGCGCCAGCGCATCATCGATGAATGCCTGACCGCCTATTTGCACGATGGCCGCGACGCCTGGGATCTGGCAGCAGACGGGCAATACCACCGCGTGGGCTTGACTGCACCTGGTCACGGCGCTCAAAGTGCCCTGATGCAACGCTACGGCGCCGCCACCAGCCAGGATTGAATGCGATGGATTTGATGTTGTGGCGCCATGCCGAAGCCCATGATGAAGAGCTTGCTGAAGAAGACATGCAAAGGGCACTGACGCCCCGTGGGCGCCGACAAGCCGAACGCATGGCGGTCTGGCTTGAAAGCCAATTGCCCCAAGGAACCCGCATCCTGTGCAGCCCTGCCGTCAGGGCTGAGCAAACAGTTCGTGCCCTGGGACGGAAATACAAGGTGCGCGATGCCTTGTCGCCTGGTGCATCGGTCCAGGATGTTCTGGAAACATCAGGCTGGCCCAACGCCAAGTATCCTGTGTTGCTGGTGGGGCATCAGCCAGCGCTGGGGGGTGTCATTGCCCAATTGCTGGAAATGCCTACAGAAGCATGCGCCATTCGCAAAGGCGCTGTTTGGTGGTTGCGCAACCGCACTCGGGACGGTGCAAACCACACTGTTTTGCTGGCTGTCACCTCGCCAGAGCGTTTGTAAAAAGGCTCAGTCCTTGGCAGGTCGTCCGGTCTTGATGGTCGGAACGCTGGCCAAGGCTTTCTTGAATGAGGCGTCTGGCATGCTGGCGAGTGCCTGCAAACCCGCGCGGATGAGCTCGCTTTTCTTGATCTCGACACTCAGGCCCAAGGCGCGTTTTTTCATCTCGCCAATTTGCAAAAGCTCATTTTTTGGAATGGTGAAACTGTCACGAACCACTTTGACTTTTTTATCCTTCAAGGGTTTTGCGGGCGCAGCGGCTGTTTTTTTGACGACGGGGTTTTGAGGCGCAGTGCGTGTGGTTTTGGCAGGAGCTTTGACAGCCGTTGACTTGGCTGTTTTAGAAACGGGCGCTTTGACTGGAGATGCGACAGTCAGTGGCTTTTTGCGTTGGGGCGTCTTGGCCACTTTGCCTGGTGTTGGGGCTGCTGTTGACTTTTTCAGGGCACCTGAACGGGGCCTGGTTTTAGTGAGGGTGTTGGTTTGGGTGTCCACAAGGGAGGATGCTTTTGCAGCACTTTGTGTCAAGTTCATGGTGGTTAAAACTCAAAAAATAACGGTGCATACAGTTTATACCGTTGTGATGGACTTGACAAGACCTTGGCGTGATGCCATCTTTGCCCGCCGATCACATTCAAATACAACAAGATGCAACGTGTATTCGATGGTTCAGATCACTGAAACGTGCAAGGTCCAGTCTGTTTTTTGCCAGGCGGCTTTTTCTTCCCGCAACAAGTGCGCCGACTGAGGCCAAAGTTCAGCCCACGCGCTGTTGATTTTCAGGTGCGCAGTGCGTCGCAATGCATCACACGCCATGTTCAGGCCCGACAGGTCAGGGTCTCGCCGGGCGTGACACAAAATGACAGCAAGCCGCAGAGCCATGAGCTGTTGCACAAAGCTGGCGTCCTCCATTTCGGATTCGAGTTTGCGCAATTTCCCCCGGTGGCCAAGTACCAATTGGCTCAGGCGGTGCAACTCGTTCAGGGTGAAGCCAGGCAGGTCGGTGTTGTCCAAAATATAAGCGCCATGCTTGTGGTAATCGCTGTGTGAGATGCGCATGCCGGTTTCGTGCAGCTGACAAGCCCAATGCAGTTTTTGCAAATAACGCTGGCGTTCTCCTGTGGGGGCATCCCCCGTGCTGGGAATCAATGCCTCCAGCAGGTTTTGGGCTGTTCGTGAAACCCGCTCGGCCTGTAGCTTGTCGGTGCCAAAACGTTGTGCCAGCCAGTCCACCATGGACGACCGAACATCCTGAATACCTTCGCGGTCGATCAAGTCATACAGTGCGCCATGCCTGAGTGCGCCTTGTGCGGGGTGCATGACATCGATTTGCAGCAAATCAAAGACTGCCTGCAACACCGCCAATCCTCCTCCAATGACGGGTTTGCGGTCTTCTTTGACCCCTTCAAGTCGCAGGTTGTCAAATTTTTGGGCTTTGATTAAACGGTCTTTCAGCCAGGCCAGCCCTTCACGCGTGATTTGATCTGCAGGCCAACCGGAGGCGCTCAATATGTCTGATACGGCCCCCACGGTGCCAGACGAGCCGTAGCACTTGTCCCAATGGCTGTGATTGAACAGGCTATGGGCTTCGTCCAGGACTGCCTTGGCCCCGATTTCAGCCGCATTGAAGGCCTGCGCTGTCCACAAACCGTCTGGAAAATACTTCATCGACCAGCCTACGCTGCCCACCCGGTAAGACGCCAAGGTGCTGGCAATTTCTCGCTGGCCCAAAATCATTTCGGTGGAGCGTCCCCCAATATCGATCACCAGACGGCGCTCATCGGACTGAGGCAAGAGGTGCGAAACACCCAAATAGATCAAACGTGCTTCTTCCCTGCCCGCGATCACCTCAATCGGAAAGCCCAGGATGCGTTTGGCTGTGCTCAGGAAAACATCGCGGTTACGCGCTTCGCGCAAAGTTTGTGTCGCCACGGCACGCACCTGGCTGGGCTTGAAGCCGGCGATGCGCTCACCAAAGCGTGCCAGGCAATCCCAGCCTCTTTCCATGGCTTCTTGGGTCAGGTTGCGTTCTGCGTCCAGGCCGTTGCCTTGGCGCACGGTCTCCTTGATGTACTCCACCCGCCGCAATTGACCCGTATCCATTTGGCCAATTTCGAGTCGGAAACTGTTGGAGCCCAGGTCAATGGCGGCGTAAAGGGACTTGGTTTGCATGCGGAAAACGTCTTTGGCGAGAAAGATTCAGATTATGTGACGGTGGTGTGAAGTTTTGATGACGCCACTGCAAATTGTCATGCTTGAGGCCTTCGTGAAATGTCATACCCACCTCGGGACAATTCCTGAACCTGTGCAGCCGGCACACCACTTTCAGCAATTGGCAGTGTCGCAGACCACAGCAGGAATTTCATCGCAGGGCATGCCCTGGCAGCAATGCGCGGTCAAAAAGTCCATCAGGCTTTGCATGGCGCCGAGGTCAGCGCGGTAGCGCAAAAATCGGCCTTCGCGTTGCACGCTGACCAAGGCTGCGTGGTGCAATTCTTTGAGGTGAAACGAGAGCGTGTTGGCTGGCACATCCAGCGCCACAGAAAGTTGGCCGGGCTGAATGCCCTCAGGGCCAGCACCGACGATGGCCCTGAACACTTTGAGGCGTGAACTTTGCGCCAAAGCAGCCAGGGCCTTGACAGCCACGTCTTCGTCCATGACGTTGAAAAGAGAAATGGGGTTCATGCTGTGGTTTCCGAAGTGGGCGTATGCGTGAGCAAGCCCATGGGTAAACGCAGCGTGGCCAGCCAGCACAAGAGCAGCATCAGCGCCGAGCCCAGCAGCGCATACATCAGCCCGCCCCACTGGTAGAGCAAGCCCGAGAGCAAGGTGCCCATAAACCGACCCAACGCATTGGCCGCGTAATAAAAGCCCACGTCTTCAGCCGCTTTTTCAGAGCCTGCGTAGGCCAGCACCAAATAGCTGTGTACCGACGAGTTGATGGCAAAGGCAAAGCCGAACAGGCTCAGCCCCCCCACCACCCACCACTGCAGCTGTGGCGCCTCCAGGTACATGGCTGCGGCGATGCCCAGCGGAATGAGCGCGAGGACAGCGGACCACCACCTTGCCGCAGGCACTTCACTGCTCAGGCCATCGGCACTGCGCCGAACCAGTTGCGGGGCCAGGGCCTGCACCAAGCCGTAGCCAATCGTCCAGGCCGCCAAAAAGCCACCCACCATGGTGAAAGTCCAGCCCACCGAGTACAAAAACACCGGAACGCCCACCACAAACCACACATCTCGCGCGCCAAACAAAGCCACGCGAGCGGCAGCCAGTGCGTTGATGCCCGGGTTTTTGGCAAACAGCTCTTTCGCAGAGCCCGAAGGCTTGCTCTTGCCCATCATGGGCGGCAAGCTGGTGACCACGCCCACCAACACCAAAGCCAAGAGGCCCGACATCGCCCAGAGTGAGCCCTGAAAACCCAGCGTCTCCAACAGCAAACCGCCCAAGAAAAAGCCAAAGCCCTTCATGGCGTTTTTACTGCCCGTGAACCAGGCCACCCACTTGAAGAGTTGCCCGTTGCCTTGGTCTTTGGCTTGCGCCTGTGTGATCTTGATGGCCGACTTGCTTGCTGTTTTGGTCAGGTCTTTCGCCACGCCACACACGCCCTGCGACAACACCACCCAGGCCACCGACATGGCCGCTGTCCAATCGGGCTGCAGGGCTGAGAGCAAACCAAAGCCGATGATCTGTGTGACCAGGCCCACGGTGAGCATGCGGGCAATGCCAAAACGGGTGGCCAACCAGCCGCCGATCAGGTTGGCCAGCACGCCTGCGCCTTCGTAGAGCAAGAACAAAAAGGCCAGCGTAAAGGGCGAGTAGCCGAGCTTGTAAAAGTGCAGCAGCACCAACATGCGCAAAGCACCGTCGGTCAGGGTGAAGCCCCAATAGGCGGCGGTGACGATGCCGTAGTTGCGTTCAGCGGCGGTGACTCTGCCGTAATGGCGTTCAGCGGCATTCATTTCAGATGCCCACCTCGTTCATGTGGCAAGCCAGATCCACCATGCGGCAGGCGTAGCCCATTTCGTTGTCGTACCAAGCGTAAATTTTCAGCATCGTGCCATCGGTCACCAGGGTCGACAGCGCGTCCACAATGGCGCTGCGTGTGTCGCGGGCGTAGTCCACGCTGACCAGTGGTCGGATCTCGTAGCCCAAAATGCCAGCCAGTGGGCCTTGGGCTGCGCTAGCAAACAGGGCGTTGACTTCTTCGGCGCTGGTTTCGCGCTTCATCTCGAACACGCAGTCGGTCAACGAGGCGTTGAGCACTGGGGCACGCACCGCGTGGCCATTGAGCTTGCCCTTGAGGTCGGGGTAAATCAATGCAATGGCCGTGGCGCTGCCGGTGGTGGTGGGGGCCAAGCTGACCATGGCGCTGCGGGCGCGGCGCAGGTCTTTGTGTGGGGCATCGACCACCAAGTTGGTGTTGGTCGGGTCGTGGATGGTGGTGATCTGGCCGTGTCGGATGCCAATGGCTTCGTGCACGACTTTGACCACCGGGGCCAGGCAGTTGGTGGTGCACGATGCGGCCGTGACGATGCGGTCTTTGGCGGGGTTGTATTGCGTGTGGTTGATGCCAACCACGATGTTCAGCACATCGCCGACCTTCACGGGAGCGGCCACGATGACCCGCTTGGCGCCCCGGTCCAGGTGGCCTTGAATGGTTTCAGGGGTCAAAAACTTGCCGGTGCACTCCAGCACCAGGTCTACCCCCAAGTCGCCCCAAGGAATATCGGCCGGGTTGGCGTGCGAAGAAAAGCCCAAGCTGCGCTCCCCGATTTGGATTCGGCTGTCACCCTCGGCCTCGATGCGTTCGCGCCACCTGCCTTGCACGCTGTCAAACGCCAACAAATGCGCGGTGGCCGCTGCGCCACCTTTGAGTTCGTTCAGGTGCACCACCTCCAGGCGGTTGCCTGCCCGCGGGTCATCTTGCTGGCGCTCGGCAGCGCCCATGGCCGCACGCAATGCCAAACGGCCAATGCGGCCCATGCCGTTGATACCGACTTTCATGGCTTGTCTTTCAATGGTTCTGGAAATGTGATGGTCTGGACTTTGCCACGAATTTGTGACGGTTGAATGACAAGACCGGTGTTGCCTCACCGGTGATGGCATGTCTTTAAAGTTTCAAAATTGCGCCATCAAAATGTCACGGACAAGACCTGAAATGGTACTTTTCCACCTGGAGTTTTTTGATGTCCCACCACGATCACGACCCTGTCTTCAACACCTCCGAAAACCCCCATTTCCAGGATGTCTTGGCCCAATCCTTGCAAAACCCGGCACGTCGTGGTCTGTTGCGCGGTGGTTTGGGTTTGGCGGGCTTGGCCATGCTGCCCGGCTGCGCCACTTTGACTGCGGGCCAGGCTGCTTCGCCATCGGCTTTGGGTTTTGCCGCCGTTGAGAAAAGCCTGCTGGACAACGTGATGCTGCCACCCGGCTACCAGTACAGCGTGTTGCACGCCACGGGCGATGCGCTCGATTCGGCCTTGGCCGCTTACTCCAACAAAGGCCTGGAGTCAGACGACTGGTCGCGCAGGGTGGGTGATCACCACGATGGCATGGACATTTATTACATCGATGCCAATGGCCGGTACTCCGAAAAGGAAACAGCGCGTGCCGTGCTGTGCGTGAACCACGAAAGCTCGGCCGACTCGCATTTCTTGCACCCGAATGGCCAGACTTCCAACAAGGTCGGCGGCAAAAAATTCACCCAGTTTGGGGACTGGGATTTGGGTGCTCGCCCAGAGCTGGAAGTGCTCAAGGAGATCAACTTGCATGGCGTGAGCGTGGTGGAGATCGTCAAAACGTCACAAGGCTGGCGCATACAGCAAGACTCGCCGCTGAATCGCCGCATCACGCCGCAAACGCCGGTTCGCATCAGCGGTCCACGTGCTCACATCGAGCAAATTCGCGGCTTCATGACCACCCGTTGGGATACGGCCGGGGCCATGTCCCGTGGCACGCTGAACAACTGTGGCCATGGCAAAACGCCTTGGGGCACTTACTTGGGCTGTGAAGAAAACTGGGCCTATTACTTTCAAACCACCGCAGGTGGGGCTGCATTTTCGGCCAAAGAAATGGCTTCGCTCAAGCGTTATGGCGTGGCCTCTGCGGCCCCGGCGGCAGGCGTGACCAAGGCCGCAGGGCAAGGCTGGCACACCGTTTCGGGCACAGACGACCGCTTTTCACGTTGGAACCTGGCGGCAGTGGGTGCCACTGCAGAAAAAGATTTCCGCAACGAAGCCAACACTTTTGGGTTCAACGTCGAGATTGACCCCTTGGCCCCCAACGCCACGCCGGCCAAGCGCGTGGCCATGGGCCGCTTTGCGCACGAAGCGGCCGTGTGCGGTGTGCCAAAAGCCGGCGAACCCTTGGCGTTTTACATGGGCTGCGATTCCCGCAACGAGTACATCTACAAGTTTGTCTCTGTTGCCGTGTGGGACCCACGCGATGTCGGTGGCGGCTTGGTGGCCGGTGACAAATACCTGAGTGAAGGCAAGCTTTACGCTGCCCGTTTTGACGCTTCGGGCCAGGGTGAGTGGTTGGAGTTGACGATGGCTGACCCGCGCATTGCCAATCACAGCGCCTACAAATTTGCCAACCAAGGTGATGTGTTGGTCAATGCACGTTATGCGGCCGATGCTGTGGGGGCCACCAAGATGGACCGTCCGGAGTGGGGCGCTGTCAACCACCGCAACGGCGAAATCTATTTCGCCTTGACCAACAACAGCGCAGCCAACCGAACGCCTGCCAAAACCGATCCAGCCAACCCGCGTGCTTACATGGACCTGGACGGCGTGAAAAGCATGGGCAACCCCAACGGCCACATCATCCGCTTCAAAGAGTCAGGCCATCAAGCCTCAGCCAAATCCTTTGCCTGGGACATCTTTGTTTTTGGCGCAGAAGAAGACTCAGGCGATGCCAACTTGTCGGGCTTGACTGCCAAAAATGCCTTCTCTTCACCCGACGGCTTGTGGTTCAGCAAGGCCACTGGCATTTGCTGGATCCAGACGGACGACGGCGCTTTCACGGACGAAACCAACTGCATGATGCTGGCCGCCATTCCGGGCCATGTGGGCGATGGTGGCAAAGTCACCGTGAAAAACAAGATGGTGGTGGGCGGTGTCGAGCAAACCGGCACGCAAGAAACCTTCTTGGGCGCGGCTTTGGGAGAGGCCAAACTGCGCCGCTTCCTGGTGGCCCCCAAGGGTGCCGAGGTCACGGGCATCACTGAAACGCCCGACGGCCGCACGCTGTTTGTCAACATCCAGCACCCTGGCGAATTGTCCAAGCCCCAGTCTTCTGGCGGTGCACCACAAAGTGTGTGGCCCGGCAACCAAGGCTACGGCGTGGCCGGCCGTCCACGTTCAGCCACCATCGTGATCACCCGCAAAGACGGCGGTTTGATCGGTTTGTAAGCCCAAAAAGCGCACGCATCGGTGCGACTGCGTGCGCTGCCTCACTGGACACGCCTTCGGGCGTGTTTTTTTAATCTGCATTTGGCTCTTTTGACATCGTTTTGTCACAATGGCCGATTAAAGTCGAATCAGTCCCCACGAAAGACCTCTCGGGCGACTTCGTACCTATACCCCTTATCAGGAGATGACATGTTGAAATTGAAATCTTTAGTAGCCGCCATTGGCCTGAGCGCTGTCGCAGCGGCCAGCTTTGCTGCTGACATCACCGGCGCAGGCGCGACTTTCCCGTTCCCTATTTATGCCAAGTGGGCTGAGGGCTACAAAGCCGCCACCGGCACCGGCATGAACTACCAGTCCATCGGTTCTTCGGGTGGTATCAAGCAAATCCGCGCCAAGACCGTGACTTTTGGTGCGACCGATGCCCCCGTCAAAGGTGAAGACCTTGACAAAGACGCCATGGTCCAGTTCCCCGCCATCATCGGCGGCACAGTGCCCGTAATTAACTTGGATGGTTTCAAGCCAGGCGAATTGCGCGTGACGGGTGCCGTCATGGCCGAGATGTTCATGGGCAAAATCAGCAAGTGGAACGACCCCAAGTTTGCCGCTTTGAACCCTGGCAAAAACTTGCCCAACGAAATCATCACCGTGGTGCACCGCGCCGACGGTTCGGGCACCACCTTCAACTGGACCGACTACCTGACCGCTGTCAGCAAAGAGTGGGCTGACACAGTGGGCAAGGGTGCTGCTGTCAAGTGGCCAGCGTCTACATCGGTGGGTGGCAAGGGCAACGAAGGTGTTGCAGCCAACGTGAACCGCATCAAAGGTTCTTTAGGCTACGTGGAATACGCCTACGTGAAAAAGAACAAGATGAACTTCATGCAAATCCAGAACGCCGACGGCAAGTACGTCAGTCCTGATGACGCCACCTTTGCGGCGGCCGCAGCCAGTGCCGACTGGTTCAGCGTGCCGGGCATGGGCGTGTCCATGGTCAATGCCAAAGGCGCAAACAGCTGGCCCGTCAGCACGGCTTCTTTCATCTTGATGTACACAAACCCAGGCGACAAAGCCGCTTCTGCTGAAGCCCTCAAGTTCTTTGACTGGTCCTTCAAAAATGGCAAGAAAATGGCAGCCGATCTGGATTACGTGCCTTTGCCTGACAGCTTGACCGATCAGATCCGTTCCAAAGTCTGGTCAAAAATCCAGAAGTAATTCAGGCTTCGGTCTGCCATCCGTCGGTTGTCATCCAACGACCGACGGATTTCTTGTTTAATTGGATGCTCTTTGTTTGATCGGTCAAGACATGCAATCCCCCCCCTCCAGTGCGGACAGCACCAGCCACATGCTGAGCATGGTCAAGCGGCAGCGTTTGCAAGACCTGTTGTTTCACCGACTGACGCAGCTGTTTTCACTATTGGTTTTGGTGGCTTTGGCCGGGATCATCGTGTCCTTGTTCATCAATGCCTGGCCTACCTTTGCCAAGTTTGGTGCGCGCTTCATTTGGTATGTGGAATGGGACATCATCAACGAAGAGTTTGGTGCAGCCATTGCGATTGTTGGCACGCTGGCCAGCGCGGGCATTGCCATGTTGGTGGCGGTGCCCCTGGCCTTTGGCATTGCCGTGTTTTTAACCGAAACCTGCCCAGTCTGGTTGCGCCGCCCCTTGGGCACCGCCATCGAGTTGCTGGCAGCGGTGCCATCGATCATTTATGGCATGTTTGGCTTGTTCGTATTTGCCCCCATTTTTGCCGATTACATCCAGGTACCGCTGCGCGATGTGCTGGGCGGTATGCCGCTGATCGGTTTTTTGTTTGGTGGGGCACCCAACGGCATGGGCATTTTGGCGGCCGGCATCGTGTTGGCCTTCATGGTCTTGCCTTTTGTGGCCGCTGTGATGCGCGACGTGTTCGAAATCACCCCCCCGATCTTGCGTGAATCGGCTTATGGCCTGGGTTGCACGACCTGGGAAGTGGTGCGCAAGATTGTTTTGCCTTACACCCAAAAAGGCGTCATCGGCGGCATCATGCTGGGTTTGGGCCGCGCCTTGGGTGAGACCATGGCGGTGACCTTTGTGATTGGCAATGCCAACCGCATGCCCACTTCGCTTTTCTCGCCGGGTACATCGATTGCCTCCACACTTGCCAATGAGTTTGGTGAGGCCGATGACTTTCATATTTCTTCACTTTTCGCGCTCGGCTTTTTGTTGTTCGTGATCACTTTCGTGGTCTTGGCCTTCGCCAAAATCATGATCAACCGGGCTGAAAAAGCCAAGGGGTTCTGACATGGCGATGAACATGAATGAAGCGTTGTACCGCCGTCGCCGTTTGGCCAATGCTTGGGGCATGGTCACATCCATGCTGGCCATGGGTTTGGGCTTGACGGTGTTGTTGTGGATTTTGGTGGTCTTGTTTTCCAACGGTTTTGCCGCTCTGGATTTGAACTTGCTAACTCAAGACACACCCGCACCTGGAACAGAAGGTGGCGGGTTGCGCAACGCCATTGTGGGCAGTTTGATGATGGTGGGGCTCACTGTGTTGGTGGCCACGCCTGTGGGTATTTTGGCGGGTATCTACCTGACCGAGTACGGCGATCAAAGCAAAACTGCCGAACTCACACGTTTTGTGACCGACATCATGCTGTCTGCACCGTCGATCGTGATCGGCTTGTTTGTGTATGCCATTGCCGTGGCCACCTTGGGCACTTTTTCTGGCTACGCGGGCAGCCTGGCGCTGTCCTTGATTGCCGTGCCTGTGATCATGCGAACGACTGAAAACATGCTCCGATTGGTGCCTGGCAGTTTGCGTGAAGCTGCCTTTGCACTGGGCGCACCGCGTTGGAAGGTGTCGCTGTCGGTCACGCTGCGTGCGGCTAAAAGTGGTGTGATCACCGGTTTGTTACTGGCTGTTGCCCGCATCAGCGGAGAGACCGCGCCCTTGCTTTTCACGGCGCTGAACAACCAGTTCTTCAATGCCGACATGGGCAAGCCCATGGCCAATTTGCCTGTGGTGATTTTCCAGTTTGCCATGAGCCCGTATGAGAACTGGATTCGATTGGCTTGGGCGGGGGCATTGTTGGTCACCCTGGCTGTTTTGGTGCTCAATATTTTGGCCCGTGTATTTTTCAGGGACAAGCAGTCGGTTTGATGCCGTCTGACCCCAAGCCGCCCGATTTTTCAATTTGCATTCACAGGAATCCACATGCCTGACAAGACACCGACCCGAAACGCACTGGAAGTGCGCAACCTTGACTTTTACTACGGCAAGTTCAAAGGCCTGAAAAATGTCAATCTCGACATCGCTGAGCACCGCGTGACGGCCTTCATCGGCCCTTCTGGGTGCGGCAAGTCCACATTGCTGCGCACGCTCAACCGCATGTACAGCCTGTACCCTGGGCAACGCGCCGAAGGTGAGATCAAGTTTTATGGTCAAAACATTCTGGACAAAGGCCAGGACCTGAACTTGCTGCGTGCTCAAATTGGCATGGTGTTTCAAAAGCCCACACCTTTCCCGATGTCGATCTACGACAACATCGCTTTTGGGGTGCGCTTGTACGAAAATCTCAGCCGTGCCGACATGGACGAGCGCGTAGAGTCGGCCTTGACCAAGGCTGCCATTTGGAACGAAGTCAAAGACAAACTCGGCCAAAGCGGCTTGTCACTTTCTGGTGGCCAGCAGCAGCGTTTGTGCATCGCACGCACCGTCGCCGTCAAGCCCAAGGTCATCTTGCTGGACGAGCCCACATCGGCACTTGACCCTATCTCGACCGCCAAGGTGGAAGAGTTGGTGAGCGAGTTGAAAAAAGAATACACCGTGGCCATCGTGACGCACAACATGCAGCAGGCTGCGCGGGTGTCGGACTTCACTGCCTACATGTACCTGGGCGAGTTGGTCGAATTTGGCCAGACCGAGCAGATTTTCATGAAGCCTGCACGTCAGGAAACCGAAGATTACATCACCGGCCGTTTTGGCTGATCAGGAGAAGCACCATGGAAAAACACATTTCAAGTCAATTTGACGCCGACCTAACCAACGTGTCATCACGCGTTTTGGAGCTGGGTGGTTTGGTGGAATCTCAAACACGCCATGCCGTCTACGCTTTGGCCCAATTCAGTTTGGAAGTGGCTGACCAGGTCATTGCCACTGAAAAGCAAGTCAACATCTTGGAAGTTGAAATTGACGCCGAGTTGGCCACCATCATTGCCCGACGACAGCCGACTGCGCGTGACTTGCGCTTGCTGATGGCGATCTCCAAGATCACCGGCAATCTTGAGCGTGCTGGTGATGAAGCTGAGCGGATTGCCCGAATGGTTAAAAAAATTCTGGAGCAAGGCAGCCCTCGTAACCTTCCTTCTTCGGAATTGCGGATCGCTTCGGACCTGGCCTCAGGTTTACTGCGCAAGGCATTGGACGCATTTGCGCGGCTCGATGTGAACACGGCCTTGGTGATTTTGAAAGAAGACGATCTGATCGACGCTGAATTCAATGGCTTCGTCCGCAAGTTGATCACTTACATGATGGAAGACCCCCGTACCATCTCAGCCAGCCTGGATCTGCTTTTTGTGGCGAAAGCGATTGAGCGCATCGGTGACCATGCCAAGAACATCGCCGAATTTGTGATTTATGTGGTCAAAGGTTCCGATGTCCGCCACACGGCGCTGACTGAAATTGAAAAAGCGGTGCGATGAAAAGTTTGCCGAGAATTTTGATCGTTGAGGACGAGGCGCCTATTGCCGAGCTGATTTCAGTCAATTTGCGGCACAACGGATTTCAACCAGTCTGGGCCATGGACTCCGAGTCTGCTCAACGCGAGTTGGATGAAATATTGCCCGATGTGATTTTGCTCGACTGGATGCTTCCCGGCGAAAGTGGTTTGACACTGGCGCGGCGTTGGCGAAATTCGGCACGAACCAAGGCCATACCTATCTTGATGCTTACTGCACGTGGCGATGAGGCGGATCGGGTCGCAGGCTTGGATGCCGGAGCCGACGATTACATTGTCAAACCATTCTCGCCACGCGAACTGCTGGCCCGAATACGCGCTGTGCTGCGCCGTCGGGTCCCTGAGTCTGTGGGTGGGGCCGTTAAAATTGGCGAACTGCAGTTGGACGCTGATACCTACCGTGTCAGTTGGCAAGACAAGCCGATCAAAGTCGGCCCTACTGAATTCAAGCTGTTGCAATATTTAATGCGACATCCGGAGCGTGTTCATACGCGCGGCATGTTGCTTGACAAAATTTGGGGTGACCACGTTTACATTGAAGAGCGTACCGTGGATGTGCACGTCAAACGCCTGCGCGAGTCTCTGGGTGGTGCGGGCACTATGATCGAAACCGTTCGAGGTGCAGGTTACCGCATGACCGGAACGCCCTCCAATTAAGGGTTTTTTGAATGTTGGTTCCGATACTTGAACTTGTTTTTGCCGGGGTGGTCGTGGCTTTGCCGGTTTGGTGGTGGACTGGCTTGACCCAGGCGGTATTCGCTGCCCTGCTTGCAGTGCTTGTCTACGCCATTGTCCTGATTTGGAAAACACACCGCATTGAACAGTGGTTGTCGCAAGCTGACTTGCACAGTCCTGTGCCTTGGAAGGGTGTTTGGGCAGAGATTGCTCAACGGGTTCAGCGCTTGCTGCGCCAGCGCGAAACGCAAACCAACATGGCCGAGCAGCGCTTGCAGTATTTTTTGCAAGCCATCCAAGCCTCTCCCAACGGCGTGACTTTGTTGGACGCACAAGGTCGCATTGAATGGTGTAACTCCACGGCATCCAGCCACTTGGGCATGGATGTCAGCCGGGATTTGAAACAACACATTGTTCATTTGGTTCGCGACCCTGTTTTTGCCAAATACATTGCAGCAAATGATCACACGGCAGAAGTGGTCATTGACGGTCGTGCCAGTTCATTGACACAAACCCCCAAGCTATCGGTGCAACTCCATATGTATGGAGAAGGACAACAGTTGTTGCTCACACGAGACATCACATCGGTCACTTTGGCCGATGCAATGCGCCGAGATTTTGTGGCCAACGTGTCTCATGAAATTCGAACACCGCTGACCGTGCTTGCCGGGTTTGTTGAAACATTGCAATCGATTCCCTTGCCACCTGAAGAGCAGCAACGTTATCTGCATTTGATGGCGGTTCAGGCAGACCGCATGCAAAGTTTGGTGGCTGATTTATTGACCTTGTCCCAGCTGGAAGGCAGTCTGCCGCCTGGTTTGCACGAAAAGGTGAACCTGCCGGACCTGATGAGCGATGTGGCTGCAGATGCGCAGGCGCTGTCTTCGGTGTTGTCGGGGCTCGAAGGCGAACAAGGGGGATTGCTGCATGATTTGGTATTTGAACCCGTGCCGCATTGGTCCTTGTTGGGCGTTCGCTCTGAATTGCTCAGCGCCATTACAAATTTGGTCAGCAATGCCGTTCGGTACACACCGCCAGGGGGGGTGATTCGCGTCGGGTGGTCTCGCACCGCCGAAGGCGCAATTTTCTCAGTGAGTGACTCAGGCCCTGGTATTGCGCCTGAGCATCTGCCGCGGTTATCGGAAAGGTTTTACCGCGTGGATCGCAGCCGATCGCGGGAAACGGGTGGCACTGGCTTGGGCCTGGCCATTGCCAAGCATGTGGTGCAACGCCACGGTGGTGAGCTACGCATCCAAAGCCAAGTGGGCCAAGGCTCTACATTCATGCTGGTTTTGCCTGCAGCACGCATTGAACTGTTGTCGGATTGACCCATCCCCAAACTGTTGCAGTGTCACCGTAATTTCTCTGAACTGACGTCAGCTTTTCATCTGGAAAATTGACCATCAAACTCAACGAGGAGTTGAGCGATGAGAATCACAGTCATAGGTTCTGGTTACGTTGGATTGGTCACAGGTGCTTGCCTGTCGGATTTGGGTTTCAAGGTGGTATGCCTTGACAAGGATGAAGAAAAAATACGTTCCTTGCAAGAAGGTGTGGTGCCTATATACGAACCTGGGCTCAAAGAATTACTGGCCAGAAATCGAGCGGATGGGCGCATTCGCTTCACCACCAATGTCAGTGAAGCCATTGAGCATGGCGACATCATTTTTATTGCTGTGGGAACCCCGCCAGCCGAGGATGGTTCTGCCGATTTGGGTCATGTGCTGTCAGTTGCCGCCACCATTGGGCGCCATCTCAAAGGCTTCAAGCTGGTTGTCAACAAGTCCACGGTGCCGGTGGGTACGGCGGATCGGGTTAGGGTAGCGATTTCTCACGAGTTGTCCCATAGGGGGATGCCTCTCGATTATTTTGATGTGATTTCCAACCCTGAATTTTTGAAGGAAGGTGCCGCCATTGATGACTTCATGCGGCCGGACCGGATTGTGGTGGGGGTTGACGATGGCGTTAATCAAGTCAAAAGCAAGCGCATGATGGGTGACTTGTATGCAAGTTTTAATCGGCACCACTCACGCACCGTCTGGATGGATGTTCGAAGTGCCGAATTGACCAAATACGCTGCCAATGCCATGTTGGCAACCCGCATTTCTTTCATGAACGAAATTGCCAATCTGGCCGATATTTTGGGTGCAGATGTCGACCAAATACGCCGAGGCATTGGCGCTGACAGTCGAATTGGGCATGGTTTTTTGTATGCCGGTTGCGGATACGGTGGCAGTTGTTTCCCCAAAGACACCCAGGCATTGGTGAGTACGGCCAAGGCGCATGGCCAGCTCATGCGGCTGGTCAGTGCGACAGAGCAAGTCAACGAAAATCAAAAAACACTGTTGGTTGACCGGTTGACGCAGCGCATGGGGTCTGATTTGACAGGGCGAAAAATTGCTGTCTGGGGTTTGTCTTTCAAACCCAATACCGACGATATGCGTGAGGCCACTAGCCGTGTTGTGATTCAAAGCTTGTTGAAACTGGGCGCGCAGGTCTGCGCATACGATCCAGTGGCCGGATCGGAGGCCTTGATCGCTTTGAAAGCCGACTGCGAACATAAACCAGGTTTGATGGATCGATTTGAATTGGCTTCAGACGATATGCAGGCCCTTGAAGGTGCAGATGCCTTGATGGTTTTGACGGAATGGAAAATTTTCCACAATCCTGATTTTCAAGCCATGAAAGCACTGATGCGCCGGCCCTTTATTTTGGACGGCCGAAATCTTTACAACCCTGAGGCCTTGAGTGAAATGGGCATTGCCTACCAAGGGGTTGGGCGCCGCAATGATTTGGCACAGCTTTTATCTTTTGAAGCTGAAACGGCTTCTGACGTGAGCCAAACTTCAGACCAGGAAAATCGCCTTCAGATGATCAATGCCTAAAGGCTTTTTCTTATTGATTCTGGCGCAATTTTTCAGCGGCTTGGCGGACAACGCCTTGATGATTCTTGGGATATTTTTTTTGCAAGAACAGGGCTATCCAGGGTGGTGGTCGCCGATGTTGAAATTTTCATTCACCCTGAGTTATGTGGTTTTAGCGGGTGTGGTCGGTTCTATCTCGGATGCTTTTTCGAAAGGGCGTTTGATGGCGTCCATGAATGTTCTGAAGTTCATGGGGGTGATGCTGCTCTTGTCCGGCGCTCACCCTTTTCTTGGGTTTTCGGTGGCAGGACTGGCTGCTGCGGTGTATGCGCCAGCCAAATACGCATTGGTGACTGAAACGGTTAACACTTCGCTGCTGGTGAAAGCCAATGCATGGCTCGAGGTCTCCGTGGTACTTTCTGTTTTACTGGGCGTGGCATTGGGCGGATGGTTGACGAATTGGCGCATCGATGGGGGGATGCCTGAGGAATTATTAACAAAATTGGGTTCACACACATGGCAAGTTCAGACTCAAATAATGCCAGCCTTTGTGGTGGTGTGTCTGATTTATCTAACGTCGGCTTGTTTGAACATGGGCTTGAAATCCATGGACTTTCAAAAGTTGCGGCACCCATTGACATGGCGTTCTGTCGAGTGGTCATTATTTTGGAAAAATAACCGCCAACTGTGGGCCGATCCCTTGGGGGGATTTTCTCTGTACGTCACCACGCTGTGCTGGGGAGTGGGTGCCGTACTTCAATTTGTTGTTTTGGCGTGGGCTCAATCATCGGCTGGGCTGAGTTTGCAGCAAGCTGCCTATTTGCAGGCACTGGTTGCTGTGGGTGTGATGGCGGGTGCCATGATGGCAGCACGCTCGTATCAAATTTTCAATGCCAGGAAGGCGTTGCCTTGGGGTTTGGTGCTGGCCATGCTGTTGCCAGCCATGGCGCTGACCCATTCACTGTGGCTGGCTGTTCCCATGTTGTTGTTGGCCGGGTGCGCTGGAGGAATGCTTTTGGTGCCGATGAATGCTCTGTTGCAACAACGCGGCCAAAAAATACTCACTTCAGGACGGTCTATCGCAGTTCAGGGCTTCAATGAAAATTTGAGTGTGCTGCTCATGCTTGGCGCTTACAGCATTTTGGTAGGTTGGGACGTGTCCTCATTGACGGTGATGCTGCTACTGATGTTGCCGTTGTTGGCAGCTGTGATGCCTTGGCTTGTCAAGAAATGGAGACAAGCGATCACCAAATCATGGCGAAAATAAAAGGAGGTGTCTCATACAGTTTTTGAACTGTTGAGCACAGCAGCCTTGAAGATGGCTTCGACTTTGTTGGTGATTTCATACCAATCCCAATGGCGAACGCTTTTGTGTGTATGTTGTCTGGCTTCCGCAAGCGTCTTGGCATGCAGGGTGATTTCAAGTGCTTTGAGTACATAGCGTTGTGGGTCTTCCCCCTGCACAATCCACCCATTGAGTGCGTTCTTGATCAGCTCTGTTGCTGCAGCGCAGTCATACGCTAAAACAGGGGTGCCGCTTGACAGTGCTTCCAAAGTGACGTTGCCAAAAGTTTCCGTCAAACTTGGAAAAAGGAATAAATCGGTGCTGGCATAAAGCTCGGCCAATTGCACATGACTTTGCATGCCTACAAAAATGGCATCAGGGCAATGCGCTAGAAGCGTTGAGCGGTAAGGCCCATCACCGGCAATCACCAGTTTGACTGAGCGACCACTTTGCTTGAGTGACTGGTAGGTGGTGACAATCAGATCCAGATTTTTCTCTACAGCCAGGCGGCCTACAGACAAAAGAACAATGGTCTTATCGTTCGCATTCCATGATTCCCGCAGTTTGGTACTTCGCTGATTTGGATGGAATAGCAGGGTATCAACCCCTCTCGACACAACACTTAAATTTTCAAAGCCACAAGATTGAAGTTGTTCCTTGAGTGCATGCGTAGGAACCATGGTGCATGCGGTGCGGTTGTGGAATTTACGCAAATAGGCCGTAATGGGTTTGCTCAACCACCCAACGCCATAGTGCTTGCTGTAACTGGCGAAGTTGGTGCGAAAGTCCGATGTGACAGGAAGACGCAAAACCCGCGCCGCTTGTAACGCTGACCAGCCCAATGGTCCTTCGGTTGCAATGTGAACCAAGTCGGGTCTTTTGTGACTCCATGCATTGACGAGGATTTTTTTACTGGGGAGTCCAAGTTTCAATTGAGGATAGTGAGGGATGGGGAGGCCCTTCAATAAAATTTCAGAAAAACCGGATTGATTTGATCCTGAATCATTTTTGTCTTGGCGAGGGCGAATCAATTGGATAGCATGGTTTCGTTGACTCAACTGATCAATCAACTTTGACAGGGTGAGCGCAACGCCGTTGACTTCGGGCGGCCAGGTTTCGGTGACCACGGCGATCCTCAAGGGGGAAAACGCGGGCTCAATATTTTCCACCACGATATCGTCAGTTTGTGAAAGTTCCATACCCTTGATCTTGAATGCCTTGTTTAACAACTTGATGACAAAGTCACACATTTAAAAAACACAGTTCAATGAATTGAAATTTTTGCTGTCATTGTTTTTTCACACGAAATGATGATGATCAGACATCGTTTTTAAAGAGGTGACTGTGTGAAAGAATTTTTAAGTGCTTTGCGTGTGCAGCGTTGGGACGATCATCGTTATTACCACCACTGCCGTATCAATCAGTCTTTGCATTTGTTGAGCGCGATGGCATTCATATTGGCCTATGTGATGCTTTTTACAGATCCTGCCTTGGCTGCATTGATTGCCTGGATGGTATCCATGACGTCCAGACAAGCGGGGCATTTTTTCTTTGAACCGCTGGGGTATGACCGTGTCAATCAAGCATCCAATGAGTTCAAGGAAGACATCAAGGTCGGTTACAACCTGCGCCGTAAAGTAGTCTTGCTCAGCGTTTGGGCCTTGTTGCCCTTGGCCATTTACATGAATCCAGGCTTGTTTGATCTTTTGCCTGTACACGAAACCCCGTCTGAATTTGTGTATTCGGTGGGTTATGCCTGGTTGTATTTGGGCGCATCAGCCTTGATTTTTCGGACAGTGCATTTGTTCATCTTGCATGATGTCCGAACGGGCTTGGTCTGGATGACCAAAATACTGACTGATCCATTTCATGACATCTATCTTTACCACAAGGCGCCGTGGCAACTGTTGCGGGGTCATCGCTTTGAAGACCCCGACTTGCACACCAGTCGATAGCGGCTGAACCTGTCAGGTGCTTCAAGCAAGCGCCTCTACGGCCCTCAGGCCATAGAAGCGTTTGAATCATCGAAATAGGGTTTCTTTCAAGATCCTTCGACGAATCGACTTGTTCGTGAGTTCGGGAGAGTGCCACCACCAGCCCTCACGCTTCATCTGTTGGGCGGCCTGGACAAATTTCGCAAGCACGACCTCGAAGTCCGCATCGCTGTAATTGAGGCTGAAGATCAAACGCCCTGTCCCCACCCAACTGAGTGCCAGACCATGCAGCCTGAGGTAATACTGCAGCATCCAGTTGTATCTGCTGGGTTGCGTGTAAAACAGTGTCCAGACACTCGACATGTTGGCTGCTTTCAAGGGCAGGCCCTCCATTTCCATGAGCTGGTTAAATCGATCAGTTCGGGCATTCCAGCGTTCATCCAGGCCTTCATAAATGGCCTTGACTTCGGGTGTCTCGAGTTGGTCCAAAAATACCGACATGGCGCCCATCACGACTGGATGAGCATTGAATGTGCCGCGTGCAAAGCAAACGTTGGCAGGGCGCTCTTCATGGAAGCGCTGCATCCATTGCTGTTTTCCACACACCACCCCGACCGGGAATCCCCCACCCAGTGTTTTACCGTAGGTCACCATGTCGGCTTGCACGCCAAAGTAGCTTTGTGCGCCGCCCGCCGCCAATCGGAAACCCAAAAATACTTCGTCAAAAATCAGCACGATCCCATGATCGGTGCAGACTTTTCGCAAAGCCTTGAGCCAACTGGTGTAGGCCTGGCGGTCATATGCAGCATGTCGACTGCTGTCAACAAGGGTGGTATCCCCTGGGGCGTTGGCGTTGGGGTGAAGCGCTTGCAAGGGATTGACCAGCACGCAGGCAATGTCCTTGCGGCTTTTCAATACTTCAAGGGTTCGCTCGCTCATGTCGCTCAATGTGTAAGTTTCACGAGGCGGCATCGGGTTGCCGGGCCCAGGTTGCACGTCTTCCCACCAGCCATGATAAGCACCGCAAAAGCGCACAAGGTTTTTGCGACGTGTGTGGTAACGGGCCAGACGCACGGCTTGCATCACAGCTTCAGTGCCCGACATGTGGAACGACACTTCGTCCATGCCCGACAGTGCTTTGAGTCGCTCCGCATTGCTGGCCACCACCGGGTGGTAAGAGCCCAGCACCGGACCCAGGTCTTGAGTGCGTGCCATCCCCTCGGCCATGGTGTGTTTGTAAAAGTCAGCACCAAACACATTGACGCCATACGAGCCTGTCAGATCGTAAAAAACATGCCCATCCAGGTCGGTGAGCTGCACGCCTTGGGCCGACTGCAAGAAGGAGCCAACTTTCAGGTGCTCGCGCACCAATGGGCTGAACTGGAAGGGCACCCGGTAGGCCGCGATGAACTGCATGTCCGAAATGTTGTTGCGTGCGGCAGTGGAGGCTTCGATGCTCAGTCGATGGCGCGTTTGAAGCGTATCGGCCATCACAAAAAATGCGGCTTTGCGCAAGGCCTGAATGTCTGCGGGGGCGCCATCACAGCCGAAAAATTCGGCCTCGTCGTAGCTGTAACCCGGAAGCCATCGGGCCAGTCGCTTGGCCATGCGCGAGTGCCCAGTCAGCGAGCGGTGTTTGGCACGCGAGAGTTGTATGCGTTGATGCAGGCTTGGGGCCAATGCGGCCAAAACGCCCAAACTGATCCAAGTGGAGTTCACAGTCAATTTCCTTGTGTCAATGAAATTTCTTTTTATTCAAATTGAGTGACAACATGATGAAGATCCATCGATTATTTAAAAAATGGATGCTGCAGGAAGACCTGAATTTCTTGCTCACCAACCGCATTCCTCGCATCACCTTGACGCGATTCATGGGCTGGTGGAGCCAGATCCGCAATCCTTGGGTGGTGAAATTCTCCATGTCGGTCTGGCGCTTGTTCAGCGATCTGGACTTGAGAGATGCCAAGCAGCAAAAATTCGACAGCCTGCATGCTTGTTTCACACGGGAGCTGTTGCCAGGGTCTCGGATCGTCAATCCGGACCCCAAATGCATGACGTCGACTTGTGATGCCATTGTGGGCGCGTGCGGACAGATAGAACAGGGTCAGGTCTTTCAGACCAAAGGCTTTCCGTACCAGCTGCAAACTCTGCTGGGCTCCTCAGAGTGCTGCCAGCATTGGCCTGCCGTGCTGGAAGGAGGCACCTACCTGACCTTGCGCTTGACCAGCAGCATGTACCACCGGTTCCATGCGCCGCATGATGTGCAACTCCAGCATGTGACCTACATCTCTGGCGACACCTGGAATGTGAACCCGGTTGCGCTCAAGCGCGTGCAAGAGCTGTTTTGCAAAAACGAACGGGCGGTCTTGCACATGAAAACGCAAGACGGCGTTTCTTTCTTGATCGTCCCCGTGGCGGCCGTGTTGGTGGCCAGCATGCGCTTTCATGCGTTCGATGTGTTGCTCAACCTGCGCTACAAGGGACCCAACGAAATTCCCTGTGATGCGGCCTATGCCAAAGGCCAGGAAATGGGATGGTTTGAACACGGCTCAACCATCCTGTTCTTTGTACCCAAGGGTTTTGCTCTTGCAGAGGGTATTGCGCCCGGAGAGCGGATTCAAATGGGGCAAGCCTTGCTGAAGAAGCTGTGTTGAGCAGGCCTGAAAATCCGGTGATATGGAGACAGGCCCATTAAAACGGGCCTGTTCGGGTGACTGTTCAACTCGTGTCAGTATTTCTCGGGGACGATCATCTCGGCCGGTACCGGGTGGCGAATGTAGTCGGGGTTGCGCATGCGGCCAGGCAATTCCACTTGGGGGTGCTCTACCTCGTGGTAAGGCACCTGGCCGAGCAAGTGTTCGATACAGTTCAGGCGTGCCTTTTTCTTGTCGACGGCCTGAACCACCCACCAGGGCGCTTCAGGGATGTGGGTGCGCTCGATCATGGTTTCCTTGGCGTGGGTGTAGTCTTCCCAGCGGCGGCGGCTTTCCAGGTCCATGGGACTGAGTTTCCATTGCTTGAGCGGGTCGTGAATGCGGCCTAAAAATCGGCTGTGCTGCTCGTCGTCGGTGATGGAGAACCAGTACTTCACCAGTTGGATACCGCTTCGCACCAGCATTTTTTCGAATTCGGGCACAGAACGAAAAAACTCTTCATACTCACCTTCGTTGCAAAAGCCCATGACTTTTTCGACGCCAGCACGGTTGTACCAGCTGCGATCAAACAGCACGATTTCGCCAGCTGCAGGCAGGTGAGTGATGTAGCGCTGAAAGTACCACTGGGTTTTTTCGCGGTCGTTTGGAGCAGGTAAGGCGGCGACCCTGCACACACGAGGATTTAAGCGCTGAGTGATGCGTTTGATCACCCCCCCTTTGCCTGCAGCATCGCGACCCTCAAACAGAATCACCATGCGGTGGCCAGTCTTGACGACCCAGTCCTGCAGCATCACCAACTCGGATTGCAGGCGCAAAAGTTCCCGAAAGTACCGGGTTCTTTCATTGACAGCCGAATCATTTGCGGCACTTTCTTCACCCCAGCGATCATCCAATTCAAGCTCCAGCTCTTCGTCCAGACTATCGAGCAAGTCTTCACGTAATTGGCGAAGCTGGTTTTCGTTCATTGGGTTGGTCGTGGTCATGGCTTGAAATCAAGTGATGGAGATTCTTAAGTTTATTTTTTTTGGGTGAAAACTTGATGACAAGCAGAGATCAATTGCTGTTGTTTGTCATGACGCTTTCATGACAATGGGCTAAAAAGTCACCATCAAAGCTGTGATGTGCGGCTTGGCTGGAGCTTGGTATGCGAATTTTTTCAATTCACCCGGATCAAATTCAAGAGACGGATGTATTGCCGCAGGCGCTGCCTGAGTCGGGTTTTGTCTGGATGGCATTTTCGAGGCGGGAATTTGAAATCATGCAGGCCCAAGTGCAACAGGTTTTAAAAAGTTTGTGCCAAGCTGACATCGTTGATTTGCATCTTCAGGATGTACTGAACAACCAGTTGCCGTCGCACTACGACTTCACGGCCGATTACGATTTGCTGGTTTTCCGCCGATTGGCACAAGGGCGCTCTGAAACTGACTTGTCAAAACCAGGGGAAATTCTGCATCGCGAGAGCCCAAATACAGGCCCCAGTATTTTGCGAAGAATCGACACCAGCCCTGTCGCGTTCTTGGTATTTGACCGTGTTGTGATTTCGGTGCACCCCGCCGATTGCGCCATCAGACAAGTTTTTGCCGCCAAAATACTCAGTGCCAATTTTTCTGTATCGGGTCAGGCAATGCACAGGTTGCCGTCAAACCCTGCAGATTTGATGCTGCGAATGGTCGGTACTGTGGTTGATGGCTACCTGAATTTACGGAGAGAATTGACCCGTCAACTTGATCATTGGCAAAGCGAATTGCTCAATCCGAAAGCCCGTTTCAACAATTGGAGTGCGCTGTTGAATGCACGCTTGACGCTGCATTATTTGGACGAGGTTTGCGAAGATCAACGTGCTGCCATTACCGATTGGATTGAAGCATTGGATGCGTGGGCACCTGGTGATTTATTGCGACCAGAAAGTTTGGAGTTGCTGAAGGTTCGAAGTCGTGATGTTTTGGAGCACATTGAGCGTGTGGTGCACCACGTGGGCCGTCTGGAACAAAGTGCTGAAACGGCGGTGCAAATGCACTTCAATGCGCAAAGCAATCGAACCAATGAAATCATGCGCACGCTGACCGTGTTGACGGCCATTTTTTTGCCCTTGAATTTAATCACTGGATTTTTCGGCATGAATTTTGTGAATTTTCCAGCGCTGCAGGCCAGTAACGGCTTGTTTTTCACCGAGATTTTCATGGGCCTTGTTGCCGCCGGATTGGCTGTCATTTTCTGGCGCAGACGCTATTTGGGTGCGTGACTGGTGTGAGCCTCACGGGTTTAAGAATTAGACCGAATCAGTGGGATCTTCACTGGAGTTCTCGCTGGGAACTCTTCTGACCCATGGGTCGTTTCACTGATCGGCCTTAAGCCGGATTTCATCTCGGGTCTTTAACCTTCATTCACCCATGAAAGGTTGACCCTATGACGTGCCCTGAAAAAAACCTGAAAATTGTCGCCCGCGTTGCTGTGCTGGCTGGATTGTCGATTCTGCAAGCTTGTGGTGGAGCAAGTGGCCCCTCCGATGATCCTTCAAATGTCAGCAGCAACGACAACCCGGGTGGGGTGGCTACTTACGCTGGCGTCCAAACCAGTTATCTGGGCACGATCAGTGGCCTGGGCTCCATCGTTGTCAATGGTGTTCGTTTTGAGACCACGTCGGCCAGTGTCATGGACAGTGACGATCTGTATGGATTGGTCGAGTACTCCAGTCCCCTTGCTTTGGGTATGACCGTGGCTTTGCAAGGCAGTGCAGATGAAGCCCAAAGCCTGGGAAGTGCCAGCAAGATTCGCCTGCTGGGTGGGGTGCGCGGCACGGTCAGTGCCTATGTCTCAGGCCAAGCCATGACCATTGGTGGACAAACGGTCACATTGAATGCCAGCACCCTTTATGCCGATGCAACAGGGCAATCGTTCACGCCTCAGGCAGGAAGCTACGTCAATGTCTACGGCCTCATGCAAGCCGACAACAGCTTTTTGGCAACCCGTGTGGTGGGTGTCAGTGCGACCCATTTCAGCCTGGATGCCGCATGGCGTGGGCAATCGAGTTCGCCTGTCAGTGATGCCGCAGGAGTCACCTTCAGTCTCAATACTGGACCTGCCAGTTTCTCTGTGTCTTGCCCTGTGGTCAGTTGCACCCTTGAGCCTGCTGGCGCTGATTTGACAGGTTTGCATGCTGTGCGTGTGTTGGCCTTGGATGACAGTCATCGCTCTGGCAGCAGCGTGATAGCCACCAAAATTCAGGTGCTGGACGCCACGCAAGTGTTGAATTGGGCTGGTGGCGCATCCGGGCAGACCAAGATCAAAGGGGTGGCCACTACAGACGGTACGCAATGGGCGATTGGTGGCGTTCCTGTGCTTGCGAATGGAACGTCTTGGACGCCCGGACAATTTTATGAAGTCCGCGGCGCTCTCACCAATGGTGTGTTGTCTGTGACTCGCTCGGAGCAAGAGGGGCAAGAGTCGTCCCGTTCGTTCGAGGCTGGGGGCAGCACACGCCATTACAGCAACGAATTGTTCGGCGCCGTGAGCAATTTGCTGGGCAACACCATGACGGTGCAAGGCACCACAGTGGATGTCAGTCAAGCCTATTTTGAGCGGGGTTCGTTGGCCACGTTGACCAATGGCGCCTACGTGGAGATCAAGGGTGTCATGAATAGGGGTGTTCTGCTGGCCAACAAGGTGGACAGCAAGCTCAGTGAGGTGGTCGGTCAGGGGACCCGATTCGAGGTCTATGGCACGGTCAGCAATTGGTCCACTTCCGGGTTCTCCCTGGCTTCGGGCAACACGGTTTACAACGCCGTTTTGAGTAGCCAAACACGCATTGACCAGGAGCACGGCCTGCCAGCCAATGGGCGTTTTGTTGAAGTCAAGGGTTACATGAGTGGCACTGATTTTGTGGTGCTCAAAATGGAGGTCAAATCGACGGGTGACCACCATGCTTACTGAGCGGATCGCTGTTGCCACATTGCTGCTGTTGGGTATGGCCTTCGGGCCCCAGGCCTTGGCCAGTTCCTCCCAGGCCGAACTACAGCGATGGCAGCAAGCGGCAGGACAGCCGGGCAATGCCGTGCGCGGACAGGCTTTTTTCAAGCAGCGACATGGTGGGGAATGGTCATGTGCATCGTGCCATGGCGACCCCCCCACCCTTGACAGCAAACACGCATCGACTGGCAAGAAGATCGCAGCAATGGCCCCGGCGTTCAATGCAGAGCGCTTGAGAGACAGCGCCAAGGTCGACAAATGGTTCAAGCGCAATTGCAAAGATGTTTTGTCGCGTGAGTGCACTGCCATTGAAAAGGCCGATGTACTGGCTTATCTGGTGAGTTTGAAATGATGCAGTCAGGTTTTTTAAAACTTTCAGCCTTGAGCGCTTTTGCGCGCTTCTTTGTTGTGTACCTCTTTGCATTGCCCGTCTGGGCCGATGGGCGGCTCATGCCCGTGCAGGTTCTACCTGTGTACAAACAAGAGTGTGCAGCGTGTCACATGGCTTATCCGCCAGGCATGTTGCCGGCTGCTTCATGGCAACGCATCATGCTGGGCTTGGACAAGCACTACGGCAGCGATGCATCGATGGCGCCGGAGCAGGTCCAGCAAGTGTCTGTTTGGCTCAAGGCCAACGCGGGGACTTACAAGCGTGTGCGCGAAGAGCCCCCACAAGACCGCATCACCCGTTCGGCCTGGTTTGCCCGCAAGCACAGGGAAGTGGACTCGGCGGTCTGGAAGCGGGTCAGCGTCAAGAGCGCTGCGCAATGTGAGTCTTGCCACACCCAGGCTGAGAATGGAAATTTTGACGAGCATCAAGTGCGAATTCCACGCTGAACGCTTGGGATGCCTGCAATTGCTCACGTCAACGGAAAATATCAAATGATGTCGAATACTTCTTCAACCGCCGTCACCCATCAGGCCCTTCCTGCGCCAACCCGGCGCACGGTGGACGCGTTAACGCGGACCTTGCACGCTTTGATGGCTTTGAGTTTTGTCGGGGCTTACATCACGGCCGAAAGCGAAATATTCAGGCTGGTGCACGTGAGTTTGGGGTACACGCTGGGCGGCTTGTTGGTGGCGCGCCTTGTGTGGGGTTTGCTGGGGCCGCGCCATGCGCGCTTGTCAGCCCTGTGGGGCAAGTTGCGTGGACTGGGCGACTGGTGGCGTGGCTTGCGCACAGGCCGGGCATCTTGGCGGCAGATGCAAAATTTGTACATGGCCGCCTCCGTCGTGGCCGTGTTAATGGCCATCGCCCCTGTGGTGTTGTCGGGTTACGTGACCTACCAGGAGTGGACGGGTGAATGGATGGAAGATGTGCACGAGTTCTTTGGCAACTTCATGCTGATGGCTGTGTTGTCACATGTTTTGGGTGTGGTCGTCCTGAGCTTGCTGCGTCGCCGCAATCTGGCCACCCCCATGCTCACAGGGCGTGTGGAAGGCGTTGGCCCTGATTTGATCCCATCCAACCACTGGACTTTGGCCGCGTTGTTGCTGGCTGCGGTGTTGTCTTTCTGGGTTTGGCAGTGGCAGGCGTCGCCGCAGGTTCCGGCTGAGGGTGGCGCCAGCTGGCTTCACCCGGCACCTGGCAGGGCACAATCTCAAAACGATGACGACGATTGATCTTGAGGCAACTGATACAGGTTTGACCGATGCGAATTTTGCTGGCTGAGGACGACGAATTGCTGGGAGCTGGCCTGAAAGCCGGTTTGCAACAGCAAGGCTTCCAGGTGGACTGGGTGCGCGATGGCGTGGCAGCCCAGCGCGAGTTGTTGACAGGCGCGTATCAGGCTTCGGTGCTGGATTTGGGCTTGCCTCGCCAGGACGGCATGCAATGCCTGGCGGCTGTGAGGCGCCAGAAAATCACGACACCGGTGTTGATCCTGACCGCCCGCGATGGCGTACCGGACCGCATTGCCGGACTGGATGCGGGTGCCGATGATTACCTGGTCAAGCCTGTTGATTTGATGGAGTTGGCCGCCCGTTTGCGCGCCCTGGTGCGCAGGGCCCATGGTGTGGCTGAACCCATGCTGGAAGCAGGCGCCTTGAAAATGGACCCGGCTTCCCGGCAGGTCTGGCTGGATGATCGTCTGGTCGAGTTGTCGCTGCGTGAATACGAAATTTTGCAAATTTTCATGCTGCATGCGGGCCGGGTCTTGACGAGAACCCAGATCGAGCAGCATTTGTACCAATGGGGCACTGAGGTGAGCAGCAACACGGTAGAGGTTCACATTTACAACTTGCGCAAAAAACTTCGCCCGGATGTGATCGAGACCTTGCGGGGTGTGGGCTACATGTTGCCCCAACAGATCAGGGCAGAAGCTACAAACACAAAAAAAGGTGCGGCATGAAAGCCTGGCGACACGCCTCTCTGCAATGGCGCCTGATGCTGAGCTTGTTGATGGCCACAGGCTTGGTCTGGGGGGTGGTGTTGGCGATGACGTGGCTCAATACCGAACACGAACTCAATGAGTTGCTGGACGCCCACTTGGCCCAAACCGCTGCTGTGCTGGCTGTCCAAACAAGCGATGCGCACGATGACGACTTCACCACCGCAGACGTTTTGCACAAGTACCAGCCCCGGGTTGCTTTTCAGATCTGGCACGACCAGGAATTGATCGCCCGTTCAGCCGAGGCCCCATTGGTACCCCTGGCGCCTTTGGGTCAAAGGGGTATTTCTGACCAATGGCAAGCTCAAAAAGCATGGCGAGTTTTTGCAACGTCTGGCCGCGAAGACGATGTCTGGGTGGTGGTGGCCGAATTGCAATCGGCACGCAACGACATCTTGACCGCGGGATTGCATTCAGCAATCGTGCCCATGGTCTTGGCGTTGCCGGCATTGGCCCTGTTGATTTGGGCCATTGTTTTTCAGTCACTCGCACCTTTGCGGCAGTTGAGTCAGGCGGTGTCAAAGCGGCAAGCCGACGACCGACAAGCTTTGAGTGAGGCCGTTCCGGTTGAGGTGCAACCCCTGGTGAAGGCACTGAATCGGTTGTTTGAGAAGATGGTCCAGCAAATGGAGGGCGAACGCCGCTTCACGGCCGATGCCGCCCATGAATTGCGAACACCCATCGCAGCGATACGCATGCAGGCACAAGTGGCACGAGGCACAGGGCTGGAGCGCGATCGTGAAACCGCTCTGGACGCTGTGTTGCAAGGCTGCGACCGCGCCACCCGTTTGGTGGCGCAGTTGCTGCAGTTGGCCAGACTGGATGCCGATGAGACTTCGTCGCAGACTAAAACTTGCGAAGTTGTTGCAGAAACCCGGACGAGCTTGGCTGACCTCGGCCCACAAGCTGTGGCCAAGGGGCAAACGCTGAGTCTGGACGCTCCGGATGCTTTGTGGGTGCCCATGCCGCCAGGTTGGGTGGGGGTTTTGGTCGGTAATCTGGTGGACAACGCCCAGCGCTACAGCCCCGTGGGTGCCAGCATCCGTGTGCAATGGGAGCCGTTGCCGCTGCCGCGTCTGGTGGTGGAAGACAGTGGCCCGGGTTTGAACCCGGCGGACCTGGCACGGTTGGGGGATCGATTTTTCCGCGTGCCCGGCAGCGGTGCGGATGGCAGTGGGCTGGGCTGGTCGATTGTGCGTCGCCTGGCGGAGCGTTATCGCTTCCAGGTACAGCTTGAGCGCAGCGCTGAGCTGGGGGGCTTGCGCGTGGTCTTGACCTGGCCTGTTGCCTAGCGGTCAAAATTTCCCGGCAGCTTCCACGCGGCTGCTGTCCAGTGCAACACCGCCACGCTCACACCACTGAGCAAGCCGGATGCCGCTGCGATGAGCATGGGCCAAAGGGGCAATGGCTCAAACTTCAGGTGCACGGCCAGCCAGGGCCAATGGATGGCGAGGATCAAAAATGCCAATGCCATGCCGATGACACCATAGGCCATGAAGTTGGGCGTGCCCAAGCTGCGCCAAAATTTGCCGCCACCTGCCCGGTTGGACAAAATCAGGGCGGCATTGCCCGTGATCAAAGTGATGAAGACCATGGCGCGAATTTGCGCTTCACTCAAAATAGCCACGCGCATGTTCTCAGCGCCCAGGTTTGAAAGCCATGGTGCCCAAGTGCCTGACCAGGTATGCGCGAGGAAATAGGTCAGCGCCACACTGGCCAGCACGCACAAGCCCTGGCCCATGGCCAAACCAATAGCGTGCGCGCCGAACAAGGGGGCGTGGGTGTCGCGTGGAGGGCGTTGCATCACATCGCTGTCTTCCGGCTCGCTTTCAAAGGCCAGTGAGCAGGCCGGGTCAATCACCAGTTCCAGCAAGGCGACATGCAGTGGCAGCATGACAGCGGGCCATCCCATGACCATGGGGACCAGTGCGATGCCTGCAATAGGAATGTGGATGGCAAAGATGTACTGCATGGACTTTTGCAGATTGCCGAAAATGCGTCTGCCCAAACGGATGCCCCGAACGATGGATGCGAAGTTGTCATCCACAAGCACAAGATCGGCGGATTCGCGCGCCACATCGGTGCCGCGCGCACCCATGGCAATGCCCACATGGGCTGCTTTCAGGGCGGGGGCGTCGTTCACACCATCGCCCGTCATGGCCACCACCTCGCCATTTGCCTGCAGCGCTTGTACGATGCGCAACTTTTGGTGCGGCGAGATGCGCGCGCACACCGTGACATGGGCCAGCCGCGCGCGCAGCTCGACATCCCCGAGACCGTCCAGTTCTGCACCCGTCAGCGTGCCCCCTTCGGGAAGACCGGCTTGTCGCGCAATTTCGCAGGCGGTGACCGGGTAGTCACCTGTGATCAGGATGACCTGGATGCCCGCCGATTGGCAGTCGGCGACGGCTTGTGGGATTTCAGGGCGCAGGGGGTCGGTCAAGCCAATCAGACCCAGCCACTCAAAGGCAAAGTCGTGTGGGCTTTCCGGGTAGTTGACACCCACAAAGCGGCTGCGTGCCACGGCCAGCACGCGCAGCCCCTGTGCGGCCATGTGCGCTACGCGCTCCAGCCAGTTTGCGCGCTCGGCAGGGGTCAGGTGGCACAAGTCCATGATGGCCTCGGGCGCGCCTTTGGCTGAGACGACGAGGTCTTCTTCCTGCTCAAACTGCCAGACGTGTGACATGGCTTTGAGGCTGGGACTGAGGGCATAGCTTTGAACCAGTTGCCCTGCGCCGAATTGACGGTCGGTGTCACTCAGCTGGCTTTTACCCAGGGTATGAAAGGCGGTTTCCATCGGGTCAAAAGGGGTCGGGGCACTGGCCAGAATGGCGTGCTCGATCAAGGGATGGAAATCCACAGAAATCGGGTTCGACGCGGTTGCCAATGAGCTGTTCCAGCGCAACACCTCGCTGGCATCTGTCGGGTTGCGCGACCTGGGCACCGAGAGTGCGGTCACGGTCATGCGGTTTTGTGTCAGCGTACCAGTCTTGTCGGTGCACAGCACGCTGGTGGCCCCCAGTGTTTCGATCGCGTTGATGTGGCGGGTAAGCACGCCCTCACGCGCCAGGCGGCGCGCACCCATGGCCGGAAACAGGGTGAGCACCACCGAATACTCTTCCGGCAGGATGGACATGGCCAGGGCGATGCTTGCCAGCAATGCGGGCAGCCATTCCCCCGTGCGCAGGCCGAGCGTCATGACCATCACGGTGCAAAGCACCCCCACCAAGCTGGCGAGCACTTTGACGAGCCGGGCAGTTTGTTGTTGCAAAGGGGTCTCGGCTTGTTGCACTTGTGCCAGTGCCAAGCCAATCTGGCCGATCTGGCTGCGCATGCCCGTGGCGGTGACTTGTGCTTGCCCGCTGCCGCGAACCACGAACGTGCCGCCATGCACGCATGAGGCCGGTGTGAGCTGTTCCAGCTTATCGGGTGAAGCGCTGCCCGGAGGGCTTTCAAGCGGGTTCTTGTCAGTGGGGACCGACTCACCTGTCAGCAGGGACTCGTCAATTTGCAGGTTGTTGGCGGCCAGCAGCCAACCATCTGCGGCCACCCGGTCGCCCTCTGACAGCAGCAACCAGTCTCCCACGACCACTTCGCGTGCTGGTATCTGAAGTGTCTGACCATCGCGCAGCACCCGGGCCAGAGGTTGGGTGAGCTGGCGCAGGGCCTCGATGGCGGCTTCGGACTGGCCTTCCTGGTAAAAGCTGAGCACCAACACGGCCAGCACGAACACTGCCAGCGTCAGGCCTTCGGTCAGGTCACCCAACAGCACATAAAGCAAGGCTGCCAAGACCAGCAGTGCAAACATGGGCTGACGCAGCATGTCGACCAGGCGGCGCCAAACGGAGCGGCGCATGCCTTGTTCAATTTCGTTGGGTCCATCCAGTTTGAGGCGTCTTGACGCCTGGGTTGTTGTCAGGCCTTGTGCGGTGTTAAGGTGGTCAGGTGCCATGGCCCAGTGTGCGAGGCTTGGCGCTTGGAGGCTTTGACGCAAGTCAAGTGGCCCATGGCCTTGCCACCTCGTATGTCCATGTCCGTCCAGGGAGTCAGCATGAACCCGCAGATTCAGGAATTTCTTGACCGCATCCAGCAGCTGGAGGCTTCCATTGAGCAAGAGGCCAAAAGTCGCCGCCAGCAGTGGCAGGTCGATTTTGACGAGCACAAGGTGCGCTTTGAAAAAGAAGTGCTGGCGCAACAGAAGCGCTTCAAGGAAGGCTTGCTGGGGTATGTGCTCACAGCCGAGTGGCGGCATGTGTTGTGCGTGCCTTTCATTTACCCGGTTCTATTGCCCATGCTGCTGCTCGATGGTTTGGTCACCTTGTACCAGTGGGTGTGTTTTCCGTTGTGCGGTATCCCCCGGGTCAAGCGGTCCGACTATTTTGTGTTTGACCGCACACACTTGGCGTATTTGAATTGGCTCGAAAAAATCAACTGTGCCTATTGCTCTTACGGCAATGGTTTGATGGCCTATGGCCGCGAGGTGGTGGGCTTGACCGAGCAATACTGGTGCCCCATCAAGCATGCACGCCGCGTGTTGCAGGCACACCCCCACTACCACGGCTTTGCCGACTATGGTGACGCTGAACATTTCCGCGCAGAACTGGCCCGCTTGCGCGCCGAACTTCTGAAAATGCGCAAGGACGAGACCGTCAAAAAGCCCTGACCGGGCCCTTGTGCCTGTCACGTCATCGACACCCAGCGGCTTGCAAGCTGCATACAGTCGAGCGTATGAAAACATTTGAAACCTTGGCCGATCTGGCCGCTTGCGTTGGCCAGCATGTGGCCGCTACCGAGTGGGTGGAGATCACCCAGCAGCAGATCAACCAGTTTGCGCAAGCCACTGGCGATCACCAGTGGATCCATGTGGACGTGGAGCGCGCGAAGCAGGGGCCATTCGGGGCGCCGATTGCGCATGGCTTTTTGACGCTTTCCTTGCTGTCGCAATTTTTTGACAAAACCATTGCGGTCAATGCCAAGCAGATGGGCGTGAATTACGGTCTGAACAAGGTGCGTTTCATGGCGCCCGTGCCGGTGGGCAGCCGTTTGCGGGCCCACCTGCATTTGCATTCGGCCACGCCGATCGAGGGCAACGGATTGCAGTTGCAGTGGAATGTGACTGTGGAGCGGGAGGGCAGTGAAAAACCGGTCTGCGCAGCCGAGTCTTTGGTGCGTATTTACGCCTGAGCGGGCAGGACGGGGTCAGGGCTGGCCCCGCCAAAGTCTTGCTGGCGCCAAGCTTCGAAGACCGTCACCGCCACCGCGTTCGACAGGTTCAGGCTGCGCTGGCCTTCTCGCATGGGCAGCCGGATGCGCTGTGCAAGGGCAAACTGTTCACGCAATTCGTTGGACAAACCTTTGGTTTCCGAGCCAAAAACCAGCCAGTCGCCCGGTTTGAAGGCCACGCCGTGCGCAGCCCGGCTGCCACGGGTTGTCAAGGCAAACATGCGGTCCAAAGCGGGCTGTTCGTTGGCCATGAAGGCGCCCCAATCGGCATGGCGGCGCAATTCGGCGTACTCGTGGTAATCGAGGCCCGCCCGGCGCATGTGTTTGTCATCCATCGAAAACCCCAAAGGCTCGATCAGGTGGAGCGTGCAGCCGGTGTTGGCGGCCAGACGGATGACGTTGCCGGTGTTGGGCGGGATTTCGGGCTCAACCAGGACGATATGGAACATGGCCGGTATTGTGCCTTGGCTGCACCGCCCCAACGGGCAAAGGCTGAGGCCAATGCTCAGGCATCGCTGCCCGTTTCGGTACGCGCCAGCACCAAGGCACTGACGTTCGCGACACCGGCCTGGCGCAGCACCCGGGCCGCCATGTGCAGCGAGGCGCCGCTGGTCATCACATCGTCGATCAGCACCACCCGTTGGCCTCGCAGTTCCTTGGCCCGCAATGGCTCGACTGCAAAAGCGCCCACCAGATTGGCCAACCGTTCTGCCCGGGGCAAGCTGCGCTGAGAGGGCGTGTCGCGGGTGCGCAGCAGCAAATGGGCGTCGGCTTTGCGCGGGCTGAGTTGGCGTGCCAGCAACCAAGACTGGTTGTAGCCGCGTTCGGCCAGGCGTTCCACGGACAGCGGGATGGGCAGCACCCAATCTGCTGCGTCCAAGGTGTCTTCTGCCCAAGGCGCGCTCAGCATTAAAGTGGCCAAAGGCCCGGCCCACCCAGCCTGTTGGTGAAATTTGTAGCGAGCGATCAGGTCGACCCAGGGCCAAGCGTAGGCGGTAGCGGTCAGGCACAGATCCAGTGGCGGTGGGGTTTTCAGGCAATTTCCGCAGCGCTTCGCTGGGTGGGGCAAGGGCAGGGCGCAGCCCGTGCAGCGGTTTTGTGGCTGGGCAAAGCGGCTGATGCAGGCATCGCACAGGGGTGATTGCGGCCAGCTGTGGCAAACCGCGCAACGGCTTGGCAGCCAGCTCCAGGCCCGGTCGGGCCGGTGGACCGTGAGCGTTGAACCTATCCCCTTGAACCATTTGGGCCACATGAAATCAATATACTGCCGCCACCCCCTGACCACAAGCGCCGAACGTGTCGCGCGCCTGTGGCAGGCCCCCCATCTTTTTTGCCCTGACCATGTCCGGACCCGAACGACCCCCATCTCTTGACCCAGTTGCCGCTGCCCGCTGGGCCGCGCATCACGTGGGTGAGGCTTCGCCCTGGCTGCACGAGGAGGTGGCTTCTCGCATGCAGGACCGGCTTGACTTCATCAAGCTGAAGCCGGCACGGTGGGTTCATTGGGAGCCTTTGCGCGGGGGCTTGCTGGCGCAACAGGCTTTGCAAAAGCGCTACCCGAAAGCCGAGACTTGGCTGAGCAGCGAACAAACTGCCCAGGCTTTGGCGGCCCGATCCGCCGTTCAAGCGCCGTGGTGGCAAGTGGCGCGATGGCTGGGCCCCGGAATTCAGGTGGGCATGCCGCCAGAGGGGCAAGCCCAGATGCTTTGGGCCAATATGGTTTTGCATACCGCCGTCCAGCCTCAAAATTTGCTGAAAATCTGGCACCGCGCACTCGCTGCGGATGGTTTTTTGATGTTTTCCTGCTTGGGGCCTGACACCTTGCGGGAATTGCGGGATGTCTACGCCCGTCAAGGCTGGCCCGAACCCGCTCACGAATTCACCGACATGCACGATTGGGGCGACATGCTCGTTGAAGCGGGGTTTGCCGAGCCCGTGATGGACATGGAGCGCATCACCCTGACCTATGAAACACCGGACCGCTTGCTGGCCGAGTTGCGCGCGTTGGGGCGAAACCTGCACGTTCAGCGTTTTGCAGGTTTGCGAGGACGGCGTTGGCGTGAGCAACTTGACAGTATGCTGATGGCTTTGGCCAGGCCAGAAGAGGGGGGGCGGTTGACACTGACTTTTGAAATTGTCTATGGCCATGCCCTGAAACCTCAACCGCGCGCCGCAGTCAGCGCCCGAACGGAAATTGGCTTGGACCAGATGCGTCAAATGCTTCGCGGTAAGTCCGGGATATCCGACAAAGTTTGAGCTGAATCAAAACCCCTTTTCAAGTCGGGTAAAATCCGCCCGGTTTTAGCCACAATACTTGCCTCGTAGCATGTTAAGTTATTGAAAGCTGACGCGTGTCAAATCCAACTTACCAGTTTGCACAAGAGTCTGGGCCTGCCATTCAATGGCGTCTCAGGCGCAATTGTTCGGTAACACCAGCCCAGCTGGGGTGGCTTTACTTGTCCATGTGCGCCTTGTCACTGGGTATCGGGTTGTTCTTCTGGTTACAGGGGGCTACTTTGGTGTTGGCATTTGCCGGGCTGGAAATAACGGTGGTCGGGTTGGCCTTTTTGGCCTACGCGCGGCATGCAACAGATGGTGAGTGGATCTCGTTGCAGGGCGCCCGTCTGGTGGTCGAGTTTGAATCTGCCGGGCGCTGTGAGCGCGCGGAGTTTGCCCGGGAATGGGTCAGGGTCGAACCCAAGTCGGGTGACCACAGCCTGATTGAGTTGTCCGGACAGGGCCGTTCGATTGAGGTGGGGCGCTTTGTGCGCCCAGAGTTGCGCCAAGCCTTGGCGCGAGAAATCAGAAGGGCATTGCGCTCTGCGTGATGTCCGGTGACAAGCAGGCCTTGGCCTGGGTTGTCATGGGTGTGAGTTCAACAGAGTCTTGGAAGTTAGTGAGAACCATGAAGAATATTTCCAATCAATTGGCTTCGCTGCTGTCCCGCGTGGGCATCTTTGCAGGCGCATGGCTGGCCACTGCGGCCTATGCCGTCAACGATTTGCCGGGCGGCCCTGCCGTCAACCAGCTCAATTTCGCACCGCCAGTGACCAAAATCGCTGAAGAGCAGCATTGGCTGCACTGGTTCATGTTGATCCTGTGCACGGTGATATTTGTTGCCGTTTTCGCGGTGATGTTCTATTCCATCTGGAAGCACCGCAAGTCGGTGGGCCACAAGCCAGCGACATTCACCGAATCCATCACGGTAGAAGTGATCTGGACAGCAGTGCCATTCATCATTGTGATCCTGATGGCCCTGCCCGCTACCAAGGTGCTGGTGGCGCAGAAAGACACCACCAACGCTGACCTGACCGTCAAGGCAACAGGTTATCAATGGAAGTGGGGTTACGACTACATCAAGGGCGAAGGCGAAGGCCTGAGCTACATCTCCACCCTGGACTCTTCCCAGCGCGCCATGTCGAATGCCGGCAAGCCAGAAGGTGACAACTACCTGCTCAAGGTGGACAACCCGCTGGTGGTGCCCGTGGGCCAAAAAGTGCGCGTGATCACGACCGCTAACGATGTGATTCATGCCTTTGCTGTTCCAGCTTTCGGCATCAAGCAAGATGCCATTCCCGGTTTTGTGCGCGACACCTGGTTCCGCGCTGAGAAAACGGGCGATTTTTACGGTCAATGCCAGGAACTGTGCGGCAAAGAGCACGCCTACATGCCTATCCATGTCAAGGTGTTGTCCGCTGCAGACTATTCTGCTTGGGTCGATGCCGAAAAGAAGAAACAAGCAGCCAAGGCCGACGATCCTGCCAAAGTGTGGGCACTGGACGATTTGTCCAAGCGCGGTGAAAAAGTTTACGCTGCCAACTGCGCTGCCTGTCACCAGGCCAGCGGCAAGGGCGCTGGGGCCATCAAGCCTGTCGATGGTTCGGCGGTGGTCCTGGATGCAGACAAATCCAGACAAATTTCGGTGATGCTCAACGGACAGAACAATGGGGCCATGCCCGCATGGAAACAGTTGTCCGATACCGAAATCGCTGCTGTGATCACTTACACCAAAAACAACTGGTCCAACAAGACCGGGCAAATCGTGCAGCCGGCTGACGTCCTGGCCGCTCGCAAATAAGCCGTACCGTATACAAATCAAAGGAAATCAAGATGAGTGCCGTTCTAGACCATCACGATCACGCCCATGACGACCACGGTCACGCGCCTGC
>CAIZSE010000002.1 GCA_903935585.1 uncultured Burkholderiales bacterium
TGCGGGCCATCGCTACAGCGTTAACTCTGTTGGCCTGAGATCAAGTTCAGCAGCATTGCGTCGCGCCATCCAGCGCCTGGTGGCCGAGGGGCCGATGCGGGGATGAGCCAAGCGAATTGGGAAACGATCGGCTGGTGCCCCCGACAGGAATCGAACCTGTATCACTCCCTTAGGAGGGGAGAGTTCTGTCCATTGAACTACGGTGGCAGTGAGGGCATTTTACAGGCCACAGAATCGGGCTTGTTCCCTCCATGGCCCTTTGGATATCGGGCTTGGTTTGGGTGTCAGTCAGGCTTCATTTGCTGAGCAATCGCATGGCATCTTCCAGCCCTTTGAGGGTCAGCGGGTACATGCGGTTGCTCATGAGTTGCTGCACGATCGAGATGCTTTGGCGGTACTGCCAGACGCCTTGAGGCTCGGGATTGATCCAGGCAAATTTGGGGAAGGTGTGCGTCAGGCGCTGCAACCATTCCGCACCGGCTTCTTCGTTGTTGTATTCGACGCTGCCGCCTTTTTGCAAAATTTCATAAGGGCTCATGGTGGCGTCCCCGATGAAAATCAGCTTGTAGTCCTTGTTGTATTTGCGCAGGATGTCCCAGGTCGGGAACTTCTCTGCGTAACGGCGCTTGTTGTTCTTCCACATGAAGTCATAAACGCAGTTGTGAAAGTAATAAAAATCCAGTTGCTTGAATTCCGTTTTGACGGCAGAGAACATCTCTTCCACCCGTGTGATGTGCTCGTCCATGGTGCCGCCCACATCCATCAGCAGCAGCACCTTCACGTTGTTGTGCCGCTCCGGCCGCATTTTGATGTCCAGAAAGCCTGCGTTGGCGGCGGTGGCCCGGATGGTGTCGGGCAAATCCAGCTCTTCCACAGAACCCTCACGTGCGAAGCGGCGCAGTCGGCGCAGTGCCACCTTGATGTTGCGTGTGCCCAGTTCCTGTGAGTCGTCGTAGTCTTTATAGGCGCGTTGCTCCCAGACTTTGACGGCGCTCTTGTTGCCGCCTTTGCCGCCAATCCGGATGCCCTGCGGGTTGTGACCGCCATTGCCAAAGGGCGAGGTACCACCGGTGCCGATCCATTTGCTGCCGCCTTCATGCCGTTCTTTTTGTTCTTCGAGGCGCTTTTTCAGCGTGTCCATCAACTCGTCCCAGCCCATCTTTTCGATGGCGGCTTTCTGCTCGGGCGTGAGTTCTTTTTGCAGGATTTTTTCCAGCCAGTCGAGGGGCACTTCCTTGGTGAAGTCGGTCAACATTTCCACGCCTTTGAAGTAGGCGCCAAAAGCCTTGTCGAATTTGTCGAAGTGCTTTTCGTCCTTGACCATCACCGTGCGGGCCAGGTGGTAAAAATCATCGATGCTGCAGGCGTCTGATGCAGGGCCGACCACATTGGCCTGGAGCGCTTCCAGCAGCGTCAGGTACTCGCGCACAGACACCGGTAGTTTGGCGGCACGCAGGGTGTAGAAGAAATCAATCAGCATGACCGGGTGTCCTTGTGGCTGGCGCGGTTCAATTGAAAGTTCAAATGCGTTCTCACACTGGGCCATTCACTGGCAATGATGCTGTAGACGCAGGTGTCGCGCAGTGCGCCCGCAGCCAGCGGGTGGGTGTTGGTCTGGTGGCTGCGCAGCACACCATCCAGCTTGGCACCCAGGCGCTCGATGGCATGGCGGCTTTGGTGGTTGAAGAAGTGCGTTCGAAACTCGACGGCGATGCAGTTCAGTTGCTCGAAGGCGTGACCCAGCAGCAGGCGCTTGGCCTCGGAGTTGAGCGGGCTGCGCTGCACGCTTTTGCGGTACCAGGTCGAGCCAATTTCGACGCGCCTGTTGGTGGCGTCGACGTTCATGTAAGTGGTCATGCCCACTGCTCGGCCGGATGCAGGGTCCAGCACGGCAAAAGGGCACATGCTGCCCTGTGTTTGCAAGTTCAGCCGGCGTGCAATTTCAGCGGCCATGGCATCAGGCGCCGGGATCGCGGTGTACCAGAGGTTCCACAGTTCGCCATCGCGCACCGCATCCACCAGATCGTCGTGGTGACCAGTGGCGAGCGGCACCAGCGTGACATGCTGATCAGAAAGGGTGACGGGTGCGATCCAGGGGGTCATGATGGCGTGTCGTTGTCGTTGTCTTTGGCTTTTTGTTTGGCGCGCCAGAAACGTGCCAGATGCAGCCCCACACCACCGCCCAGGCCCACCAGCAAAATGCCGCCAATGCTGGCGTAGTCATAGCCAGCGCTGAAAATGTTCAAGCCCAGCAACTTGCCTGCCCAATAGCCGGCCAAAGCGCCACCGACAAAACCGACAGCGTCTGAGATGCCTTCAAGAAAAAGCTTGGGTGAGGACATGTGGCCGGTCCTCAGCGGTTGCGCTGGTTCATGAACACCAGCTTTTCAAACAAGCTCACGTCTTGTTCGTTTTTGAGCAGAGCACCAACCAGTGGCGGCACAGATACTTTCTGATCGGCACTTTGCAGCGCCTCAAGCGGGATATCTTCTGCGACCAAAAGCTTGAGCCAGTCCAGCAGCTCGCTGGTGGAGGGTTTTTTCTTCAGGCCAGGCAGACCACGCACGTCGTAGAAAGTTTTGAGGGCCAGGGCCAGCAAGTCTTTCTTGAGCGTCGGGAAGTGCACATCCACGATCAGGCGCATGGTGTCCGCTTCGGGGAACTTGATGTAGTGAAAGAAGCAGCGGCGCAAAAAGGCGTCGGGCAGCTCTTTTTCGTTGTTGGAGGTGATGAACACCAGCGGACGGGTCTTGGCCTTGATCAGCTGGCGTGTCTCGTAGCAATAAAACTCCATGCGGTCGATTTCGCGCAACAGGTCGTTCGGGAACTCGATGTCGGCTTTGTCGATCTCATCGATCAGGATGGCCACCGGGGTTTCGGAGGTGAAAGCCTGCCAGAGCACGCCCTTGATGATGTAGTTTTCGATGTCCTTGACTTTGGCTTCGCCCAATTGGCTGTCGCGCAGCCGGCTGACAGCGTCATATTCATACAAGCCTTGTTGGGCTTTGGTGGTGGATTTGATGTGCCATTGCAGCAGGGGCAGGTTCAATGACTGCGCCACTTCCTCGGCCAGCATGGTTTTACCGGTGCCGGGTTCGCCTTTTACCAAGAGCGGCCGTTTGAGTGTGATGGCGGCATTTACGGCCAGCATCAGGTCCTGAGTGGCGACGTAGTTTTCGGTGCCTTTGAATTTCATGGGTTGCAGTTCTCAAAAATTGGAAAGAAGCTTGTCAGGATTATGAGGGTCAGCCCGATATAATCCGTAGTTGATTTTTATCAGTCAATTGGATTGTGTAAGCAAAATGAACAAGTTCCTGACCTCAGTGTTTGCATTGGCTGTCGCCTCTGTGACCACCATTTCTGCCCATGCTCAAGAGATCAAGGGCGACGCCAAAGCTGCGGAGCAGAAGATTGCCATGTGCATCGGCTGCCACGGCATCAAGGGCTACCAAGCCAGCTTCCCCGAGATTTACCGCGTGCCGATGATTTCCGGTCAAAACGCCAAATACATCGTTTCGGCACTGAATGCGTACCAAAAAGGCGAGCGCAAGCACCCGACCATGCGCGGCATCTCCGCCAGCCTGACCGATCAGGACATGGCCGATCTGGGCGCTTATTACGAGCAACACGGCAAGACCGAGCCGGTGGCCACCCCCCCCAAGACACCCGATGCCAAGGTGGCAGCCTTGCTGCAAAAGGGCGCCTGCATTTCTTGCCACGGTGACAACTTCTCCAAGCCGATTGACCCCAGCTACCCCAAGATTGCCGGTCAGCACAAAGATTTTCTGTTTGTGGCGCTCAAATCCTACAAGGTTGAAAACCAGTCCACCTGGGGCCGCAACAATGGCGTGATGGGGGGCATTGCCAA
>CAIZSE010000003.1 GCA_903935585.1 uncultured Burkholderiales bacterium
ATTACCAAACGAATCCACAGAAGGAGTCGAGAAAAATTTACCAGGAAAAATTGACTGACTAATAATTGTTGTTTTAATTTCAAGAAAACGAGCAACCTCATAGCAAATAGTGTCATATCCCAAATGTGGAACATTAAAAAATATTACGTGATTTATTTTATACTCAGAAATTATATTCGATATAAAATCAAATGCCAAATAAAAATAATCATACGCCTCATGGATATACTCAATTTTATTCGAATTGATGGTCATGTCTTTATTAGAACGATAAAGATGATCAATGAACTGATAAAGACTGTCAGAAAAATTGGCGTCTTCTGAAAATTTCAAGGAAAAATTATTAAGATAAGCACGATCAAACATAAATCTTTTGGATTTTCGTTCGACAAGCATTTTTCGAATAGTGGAAGCACGGAGATCAGAATCAACTTTACCCAAGTGAAATGCCACATTTACTGTCTTTGGCGTCATTTCACGAAGCTCTTTGACAATCTGGTCGGCTAGCTTACCTGTTGATACAACCATCAAATTCATAAATAAAACTCATTATTATTAATACAATATCAAGTGCATGTATTTTACCAAAACAAGTAAATTTTTCCATTTTTGCCCTGCAGGATCAAGGGCTTGAGTTTGGCCTCAGTGGGCCCGCTCACCAAATCAGCTGAACAGCCCCTGCTCGACAGCCAAAGCGGCTGCATCTGAAAGGATCGGACTGCAAATCCTGCAACAACAAAGCTTGTTCGCCCTCCCGTTTACTGGCCAGCTTCATGAAAAGTCTGATAAAAAAATTGCCATGCCAAAGCGACGCCTGCATTCAGGCTTGTTTGGGAAAAGCTTTATCAAATTTTAGATTCTCCACGACCCGCACATCGAGGCAACCCAAACGCTGCAAGAGCTTCGCTTCGCATCGGATGCAGATTGCGCCGGCACCAGGCTCAACCCACAGTAAGCAGGACCAGAAAGCGTTGACCATCGCAGGCCTGAGGAGAGGATTAATCACACATGCGGGTATTGAGCAAAGTCGGTAAATGCAGGGTCGCAGCTAGGGTTGCAGGGCCCACATCAGCAGACCGTAGAAATTCAACACCAGACGCTAGAACCCACTCAACCCAGAGGACGTTCCCGTCATCAAACGGGTTCTTTATCAAACAGTCCGTTGTACACGCGGCCAATGCCCTCAGCCTCACGGGCCAGCGAAAAGTGCTCGGTCACTCTCGCACGCGCAGCTTCACCCATTTGGGCTGCGTGCTGCGGATCGCGCAGTACAGAGATCACTGCTTGGACCAAGCCTTGCACATCGTCGGTGTCTACCATTTCACCAGTTTCACCGGGTATGGCCAACTGATCAAACGCCCCCGTGCGTGAACAGACCAGGGCACATCCCGTTGCCGCCGCCTCAAATGGCGTCAGGCCAAACGGTTCATAACGCGGGCAAGCCACACAAAGCAAGCAGCGCTGGTACCAACGGTGCACTTCGCCTGCAGGCACTTCGCCCAAAAAAACAATGCGATCATGTAAACCCGCCGCATCAATCTGTCGCTGCAGGTCTTGCTGATAGGCTTTGTGCTGGGGTTGAGCCAAGCCTGCGATCACGGCCGTTGCACCCGGCAGCTGCGGCAAGGCCTGGATCATGGCGTGCACAAACACATCACTGCCTTTGTCGGGGCGAACCCGGCCAAAAACACCGATGCCGTGCTGACCAGGCAACCCCGAGTCGGCCCATGCTGTGAGTTTGTTCTGTGGTGGGCTGAAACGAGACAAATCAATGCCATGCGGCACCACGACGGTCGTGTTGGGCACAAAACTGGCAGCCAGAGGCGTGGTCGAGATGACCGCGTCCATTTTGGAAATCAGCCAGCGAGGAAAACGCCCATGCAAATGCTGCGCCGCAGACGTAAACACCAGTTTGATCGGCAGACGCAACACATCACGGGCAAAAATCGCAGCCATCATTTCCGGGTCACGCCGCACATGCCATATGCGAAAAGGCCTCCCTGATGGCGGTTTGCGCGACAGTGCAATCGCCTGCCCTAGTGTCATGCCATCGATGTCATTGGACATGCGCGTGCCACAAAAACCCAGTCGCCATTGTTTGGCCTGCAAAGGCACCAACGCGTTGATGGTGGCAGACACGCCGGTGTAGCGCTGCTTCAAGTTGAACACGATGACCTCCGGGTCAATGCTCAACAAAGAATGAGGTATGTTCATCAATGGGTTTTCCTGGACGGTGCCCGCTCAGTGCGCCGAAGCCTGAATCTGCGCATCCGGCTTGACTGAGCGCAGCAAGGCCAGCATCTCGGACTCGATGCGGTGCAAGGCGGCCTCGGTCTGGCCTTCAAAGCGGAGCACCAACACGGGGGTGGTGTTGGACGCCCGAATCAGGCCAAAGCCATCGGGCCAGTCCACGCGCAGGCCGTCAATGGTGAAGATTTTGGCGGGCGCCTTGAATACGTCACCAGCCAGCACTTGCAAGGCGCTGGTCACGCTGTGCGGCTCGCCCTCAGCGCAAGCCACGTTCAGTTCGGGTGTGCTGAAACTGCTGGGCAAGGCGTTCAGCACCACATTGGCATCCGGTGCTTTGCTCACGATCTCCAGCAAGCGGCAACCGGCGTAAGTGCCGTCGTCAAAACCATACCAGCGTTCCTTGAAGAAAATGTGCCCGCTCATCTCGCCACCCAGTGGCGCCTGACCGCCTTCGGCCTCGATGGCTTTCATCTTGGCCTTGATCAGCGAGTGGCCGGTTTTGTACATCAGGGCTTTGCCACCCGCCGCTTCAATGGCCGGGGCCAGACGCTGTGAGCATTTCACGTCGAACAAGATGGTGCCGCCGGGCACGCGGCTGAGCACGTCCTCGGCAAACAATTGCATCTGGCGGTCGGGGTAGATGTTGTGACCATCGGCGGTGACGATGCCCAAGCGGTCGCCATCGCCATCAAAGGCCAGGCCCAGTTCTGCGCCAGTGGTTTTTAAAGCCTGGATCAGGTCTTGCAGGTTTTCGGGTTTGCTGGGGTCGGGGTGGTGGTTGGGGAAGTTGCCATCCACCTCGCTGAACAGCTCAATCACCTCGCAGCCCAAAGCCCGAAAGATGCCTGGCGCTGAGGCCCCTGCAATGCCGTTGCCCGAATCGATCACGATTTTCATGGGGCGCGACAACTTGATGTCGCCCACGATGCGCTGGCTGTAGTCGGCCAGCACGTTCAGGTGCGTCACCGCGCCACCGGCCTTGTGCTGCCAGGTCTCGGTCTCCATCATCTGGCGCAGGGCCTGGATTTCATCGCCATAGATGGCACGGCCCGCCAGCACCATCTTGAAACCGTTGTAGTCCTTGGGGTTGTGGCTGCCCGTGACCTGAATGCCACTCTGACAGGCGGTGTTGGCCGCAAAGTAGAGCATGGGGGTGGTGGCCAGGCCGATGTCGATCACCTGCATACCCGCAGCGACCAAGCCCCGGATCAGTGCTGCTGACAGACTGGGTCCACTCAAGCGGCCATCCCGGCCCACGGCCACCGTGGTCTGGCCTTCGGCCATGGCTTGCGTGCCAAAGGCTTGGCCCAGCCCCTCGGCAACTTGTTCGTTCAGGGTCGATGGCACCACACCACGGATGTCATAGGCTTTGAAGATGGAGGGGGTAATTTGCATGCGACCTGCCAAAAAATAAGGCCACCGGGGCCAAACCGAATTATCGAATTTGTATTGTAGGCGGCGGGGCTTGCGTTCACGCCGTTGCAGCTAACATGGGCTGCCATGCCGTTCACAAAAATTGCGATGACATCACTCAAAACCCTGCGCATCGACAGCCCCCTCGGGCCGATCACCCTGGCGGCCAGCCAGGTGGGGCTTTGTGGCCTGTGGTTTGAAAACCAAAAGCACAGCCCAAGCGATGCCGACAGACACAACTGGCAGACCGATGCGCAACACCCTTTGCTGCAAAGCGCTGCTGCCCAAGTGCAGGCTTACTTTGCCAATCAACCGGTGGTGTTTGACCTGGCGCTCGATTTGTCGGCAGGCACCCTTTTTCAGCAATCGGTTTGGCAGGCCTTGCTGGGCATTCCGTCGGGCCAAACCCGAAGCTATGGCGATCTGGCACGGCACTTGGGCAAAGCCCAGGCTGTGCGCGCCGTGGGTGCTGCGGTGGGGCGCAACCCTGTGAGCCTCATCGTGCCCTGCCACCGTATTTTGGGTGCCGCTGGCCAACTCACCGGGTATGCCGGGGGTCTGTGGCGCAAACAGGCGCTGCTGCAACGGGAAGGTCATCCGATGGTACGGCCCGTTTCGCCCCCACATTTCTCCGCATGAATACACCACACGCCAAAGGCTGGCTGGCCTATTTTTTGCTACTGGCCGCCATTTGGGGCGCCTCATTTTTGTTTTTGCGCGTGGCCGCGTTCGAGCTGGGCGCATTGCCCACAGCGGCCATGCGGGTCGCCATTGCCTCGGCATTTTTGCTGCCCCTGCGGCTGGCCAAAGGCCACTGGGCAGCGTTGCGCCAGCACTGGAGGCCGGTGCTTTTTGTGGGCGTTTTCAACAGCGGCATTCCGTTTGCCCTTTATTCCTTTGCGGTGATGCACATCACCACCGGTTTTTCATCGATCCTGAACGCCACCGCGCCCTTGTTTGGCGCCCTCGTCGCCTGGCTTTGGCTGGGTGACAAACTCAACCTGTCACGGACAGTGGGTCTGGCCATCGGGTTCGGTGGTGTGGCGCTGCTGGCTGGCGGGCAGGCCAGCTTCAAGCCCAACGCTTCGGGCATTGCGCCAGCATGGGCCGTGTTGGCTTGCCTGGCAGCCACCACCTGCTACGCCTTTGCTGCCAGCTTCACCAAGAAATACATTCCCAGCCTGCCCCCGCTGGTCACGGCCGCAGGCAGTCAGATCGGCGCCACCCTGGCTTTGGCCCTGCCTGCGCTTTGGTTCCTCCCCGATCACTGGCCCAGCGCCTCGGCCTGGTGGTCTTTGTTGATGGTGGGGGTGCTCTGCACGGGCGTGGCCTACATCCTGTATTTCAAGCTGATCGAAAAATCCGGGCCTGCACGGGCCTTGACGGTCACCTTCCTGGTACCCGTTTTTGCCATCGCTAATGGTGTTTTGTTTTTGGAAGAAGTCATCACAGCATGGATGCTTTTGTGCGGCGCCGTGATTTTGCTCGGCACATCCTTGTCCATTGGCCTGATCAAGTTGCCAGGGCGTTGATGCTGCGCTGAAAAGTGACGGGCTGCGACTGCTGCCCCAATTCACGCGCCCGCAGTTGGCCGCAACCGCCCTCCACATCCTGCCCCGCAGACTGGCGCAATTTGGTCAGCACCCCACGCTGGTGCAAGCTGCGCGCCATCTCGGCAGCACGTTCCCAACTGGGCCGGGCATAAGGCAAGTCGGGCACAGCGTTGTAGGGAATCAGATTCATCAGCGCATATTTGCCTTTGAGCAAACGGACAATGCCTTCGACTTCTTCGTTGCTGTCGTTCACGCCCTCGATCAGGGTCCATTGGTACTGGATCGGGTAACCGGTGGCACGGGCATAGGCCTCACCCGCCTCCACCAGGTCTTGCGGGTCAAAGCGCGGCGCGCGCGGCAACAACTGCGCCCGCAAGTCAGCCCGCGTGGTGTGCAGCGACAACGCCAGCGCAGGCTTGACCCGGCCTTGCGGCAGGCGCTCAAAAACCCGCACATCGCCCACCGTGGAAAACACCAGATTCTTGTGCCCGATGTTGCCCACCGTGCCCAGCAGGTCGATGGCCTCCATCACCTGGTCCAGGTTGTGCGAGGGCTCACCCATGCCCATGAAAACAACTTTTTTGACGGGCCTGAGCGTGCGGGCCAAAGCCACCTGCGCCACGATTTCGGCGCTGCCCACCTGCCGGATCAGGCCTTCGCGGCCCGTCATGCAAAACACACAGCCCACCGCACACCCCACCTGCGAAGAAACGCAAAGCCCGTCTCGCGGCAGCAGCACGCTCTCGACCGTTTGACCGTCGTGCAAACCCACCAGCAAACGGGCCGAGCCGTCTTGCCCAGGGTGCTGCTCGCGCAATGTGCCCAGGCCCGCCAACGACAGACTCAACGCGGGCAAAGCCTCGCGCAGCGACTTGGGCATGAAGCTTTCAAGCGGCCTGCGGCCACTGTCCTGGGGTTTGGCCTGCACCCACAGGCGCAGCACGCGTTGCGTGTGCAGGGGGCTGGCGCCCAAGGACCGCAAATGGTCACGGATGTCCTGAATGCTCCACATGGCGGTCAAGGCATGCCTCAGTAATGCGGCGGAATTTCATCGCGCA
>CAIZSE010000004.1 GCA_903935585.1 uncultured Burkholderiales bacterium
CGGGAAAATGTACTGCTGAATGAAGTCGGTCGATTGCAGGTAACGCTCGAACAGGCTGTCATCGATGGTGATGCTTTGCACGCACGCGCGGCCGCCGGGTTTCAGCAGGCGGCTGATGGTCTGGAAGTATGTGGGCCAATAGGCTTGGCCCACCGCCTCGATCATCTCGATCGAACAGATGGCATCAAAGGGTGCATCGGCAATGTCGCGGTAATCTTGCAAGCGCAAATCAGCACGCTGCTGCACGCCCTGGGCCTGCATGCGGGCATTGGCAAAGCCCAGTTGCTCGGTGGACAAGGTCACGCCCGTGATGTGTGCACCAAATTCGGTGGTCGCCGACTCGGCCAAAGCCCCCCAACCGCAGCCGATCTCGAGCACGCGGTCACCAGGCTTGGCGTTCACCATGCGCAAGGCGCGGCGCACTTTGGCTTTTTGCGCTTGGGCCATGGGCTGGGTCTGGTCGCCCTCGAACCAGGCGGACGAGTAATTCATCGTCCCGTCCAGCCACAATTTATAAAACGCATTGCCCAAGTCGTAATGCGCGTGGATGTTCTTGCGGCTGTTGCTGCGGTTGTTGCGGTTGAGCAAGTGCTTGATGCGGTACGCAAAACGCCCCAGCCAGTGGCCATAAATCGCACCTTCAATGTGGTTGCGGTTGGCGATCAAAAGACGCAGCAGCGCGGCCAAATCAGGCGTGGTCCATTCGCCGGCCATATAGCCTTCGGCAAAACCGATGTCGCCCGACTTGAGCACCTCGGCGCACATCTCCCAGTGGTGGATGTGCAGAGCAGCAAAGGGGGCCTCGTGCGTGCCGAACACCTGGTAGTTGCCGTCGGGGGCATGCAGGGTGAGCGTGCCGATTTTCAGGCGTGCCAGCAAGCCCAGCAAGCGCGTTGCCGCTTTGGGCAAACTGACGTGCGGAATCCGCGCTGTTGCGGCCGGGGTGCCAGCAATTGTGGCGGTGTCTGCGGTCTTCATCGTGGGGGGCATCCGGTGGGTTCCAGTGTTCATCGGGTCACAAATTCGCGAGGCAGTTCGGGCTTGCGCCAAAACGGTACTTTTTTAAGCCACAGCAGCAATGCATGCCAGTGGATGCGTGCCACCACCCCCAAGGTGAGCAGCGGGTAGCGCCACATGACACGGCGCAAGGCGGCCGCGTTGAGGGGCTGAAGCTCTCCGCTCCAGCTGGTGTCAATCAGAGGGCCGTCTGCATCGGCGTGGTCGACCCGCGCCACAATGCGCTCGGTGCCCCCATGGGTCACGCGCATGAAACGAAACCGGTATTCGCCCTGCACATCGCAAAAGGGGGATACATGGAACACTTTGTTGGCCAATATCGTGTGCCCATATTGCGGCTCTGGCAGCAGATAGCAATGCCGTTCGCCAAAGGTGTTGTTCACCTCGGCAACGATGGCGGCCAAAGTGCCATTGGTCCGGTGCGCATACCAAAAGCTCACGGGCTTGAAGGCGTGCCCCAAGACCCGGGGGAAGGCCTGCAGCCAGACCTCGCCGCTCGCGTCCGTGATGCCTTCCTTGAGCAGCAACTCGTCCAACCAGGCCAGTGCGCCGCCCTGGCCTGCACTTCGTCCGTCGCCATGGTCGGCGTCATGAAACGCAAACCACGCAGGGCGGTTGATGGCCAGCGCTGTCTTGCACTGCCCCGCTTGCAGACTGCGCATGGGCAACATCAGGAATGCCGTGGGGTAGGCGAAGGCGTGGTGCGCCGGGCGATGGCGCGTGTGCCGCACCTGGCCCCAGCCCATGAGTGCGGCGGTTGGTTTCATGCGGCCAGCTTTTCAAGGGCGGTGCTGCCTTGCCCATGGATTTGCTGGAGCAAGGCGCGGCCTACTTGCAGGCCTGATTTGAGGCCATCTTCGTGAAAGCCGTAACCTGTCCAGGCCCCGGCGTACCAGGTGTGCTCCTGGCCTTGCAGCAAGGGCAGGCGCTTTTGCGCTTCGATCGCGGCCAGGTCAAACACCGGGTGCGCGTAATCGTATTCACCCACGATGGTGGCCGGGTCAATGGCTTGCAGAGGATTGAGTGAAACCACCACCGGTTGCTCAAACGGAATGCGCTGCAGTCGGTTAAGCAAATAGTGCAGGCAGACCCTGGAAGACTCGCGCTCGCTGCTGGCTGCGCGTTCGTAATTCCAGGCAGCCCAGGTTTTCTGGTTGGCAGGCAGCACGCTGGCGTCGGTGTGCAACACCGCATGGTTGTCCTGATAGCGAATGGCTCCCAGCAAGCTGCGCTCGAAGTTGCTGGGTTCACGCAACAGGCCCAGGGCCTGGTCGGTGTGCGTGGCGATCACGACCTGGTCAAAGCGCTCGGCATGGCCGTCGGTGATGATGCGCACACCTTGCGCATCGCGCTCGATCAAGCGCACGGGGGTGTTCAGGCGCTTGTCGTGCACGCCCTCCAGAATTTTCTCAACATAGTTGCGCGCGCCCCCCACCACGCTGAACCACTGGGGGCGGTTGGTCACTTGAATCAGGCCATGGTTGTGGCAAAACCGGATCATGGTCGCCACGGGAAACTGCAGCATCTGGTCGGTCGGGCAACTCCAGATGCAACCCATCATGGGCAGGAAATACCAATCGCGAAAGGCTTCGCTGAATCGGTGCATGTGCAAAAAATCGTTCAGCGGCTGCTGCATTTCTTTTTCGCGCTGCTCTTTGGCAATGCGGGTGCACAGCGCATTGAAGCGCATCACATCGGCCAGCATGCGCCAAAAGCGTGGGTTGACCAGATTGCCGCGCTGCGCAAACACACTGCTCAGGTCAGTGCCGCTCCACTCCAGGGTTTTTCCCTTCAGTGCACCGGGCACCTTGACGGAAAAAGACATGTCAGAGGGCGCCGTCTCGACACCCAGCTCGGCAAACAGGTTGATCAGGTTGGGGTAGGTGCGTTCGTTGAACACCAGGAAACCCGTGTCCACGCCATGCGTGACCAAGCCCTGCGGCGTGGGCAGGGTCACGTCCACCGTGTGGGTGTGCCCGCCAAAATAATCACCCGCCTCGAACACGCTGATGTCGGCATGGCCTTTCAGGGTGTGCGCCACCGCCAGACCCGAAATGCCCGAACCCACGATGGCCAGTTTCATGCGGCGACTCGTGTTCTGGTTCATGGTTTGGCCTTGAGGGCTTTGTCGATCGCCCCCAACAGGCTTTTGCTGTCGGGCCCGGTCATGCTGCTGTATTGGTCAATGACCTTGCCATCGCGGCCAATCAGGTATTTGTGAAAGTTCCAGCGCGGCTTTTGGCCAGTTTGCGCGGTCAGTTGTTTGAACAAGGGCACGGCGCCATCGCCCGTGACCTGGGTTTTGGTGAACATCGGAAATTTCACGCCAAAGGTGCTTTCACAAAAATCGGCGATCTGTTTGTTGCTGCCGCTTTCCTGTGAAAAGTCATTCGACGGAAACCCCAACACCACCAGCCCTTGGTCTTTGTATTGGGTGTTCAGTGCCTCCAGGCCTTTGTATTGCGAGGTGAAGCCACAAAAACTGGCCGTGTTGACCACCAGCACCACCTTGCCTGCGTATTGACAAAGCGACTGGGGCTTTTCATCTTGCAGGCGTTCAAAGCTGTGGTTCAGGATGGGCGGGCAAGCTGCAGGCGTCACCGCTGAACTGGCATATGCGGCTTCCATGCCCAGTGCCATGGTGGCCACCAAAAGGGCCAGCATCAGCCGATTGAACAGTTTATTTACCCACACGTGGTTCATTTGGACTTTAAAATTCATTTTGTGACTGATCAGTTTAAACTTCTTTATCAAGTTTGTCACACCAGCCCATTTTCATTGGAGAAGACCATGCCCAAACCCCAGGGTTTTAAAGGGAACAAACAGGATTTGCCCCAAAAACCTTGTGCCGTTTGTGGTCGGCCCATGAGTTGGCGCAAAAGCTGGGCGAAAAACTGGGACAGCGTGTTGTATTGCAGCGACCGCTGCCGAGCCGACAAATCCGCCGCTCGACCGCCTCACAGTGAACGCCCGAGCGCAGCATGAACATGGCACCCCTCCAATCGGTCTCAAACACCGCCACCAGCGCAATGGCGGGCCCCTCGGTTTGTCGCCATTTGGTCCTGGTGCTGGGCGACCAACTGGGCTGGGACAACCCGGCACTGGATGGATTTGACCCGCTGCAAGACCGCTTGTTGCTGATCGAGGCCGACAGCGAAGCCAAGGAAGTGTGGAACCACCAGGCCCGCATCGCGCTGTTTTTGTCGGGCATGCGGCACTTTGCCAACGAGGCACACCAACGCCGCTGGCCTTTTACCTATATGAAGGTGGACGACCTGAGCCTGCCCACCGACTATGCCGGGCGACTGGCCCAAGCGCTGCAAAGCCACACGCCCAAAGCACTGGTGGTGATGGAAGCCGGGGCCTGGCGCATGGAAAGGCTGATCGAAGATGCCGCTGAACTCGCCCACGTGCTGTTGCGCTGGGTGGGCGACACCCACTTTTTATGCAGCCGCGCCGAATTTGCCAAGTGGGCAGGCGACAAAAAAGAGCTGCGTCTGGAATTTTTTTACCGCGAAATGCGCAAGCGCCATGGCATCTTGATGGAAGGCAAAGCGCCCATCGGGGGCCAGTGGAACTACGACGCCGAGAACCGCAAAGGCTTTGGTGCCAAAGGCCCGGGCGCTGTGCCCCCGCCGGCTCGCTTTGCGCCCGACCGCATCACGCAAGACGTGATCGGCCTGGTGCGAGAACGCTATGCAGAGCACCCCGGCACGCTGGACCACTTTGCCTGGCCTGTCACCCGTGAAGATGCCCTGGTGGCGCTGCAGCACTTCATCGACCAACGGCTGGAAAATTTCGGGGTCTGGCAGGATGCCATGTGGACCACTTTGCCCTTTGGCTGGCACGCACTGGTCGGCAGCAGCCTGAATCTGCATTTGCTCAACCCGCGCGAAGTGGTCGTGGCCACCGAGCAGGCCTACCATGCACGCGGTTTGCCACTGGCCAGTGTGGAAGGCTTCATTCGCCAGGTACTGGGCTGGCGTGAGTTCATTCGCGGCGTTTATTGGCTCGACATGCCGCACATGGCAGACGCCAACTTCTATGGTCACACCCGCCCCTTGCCCGCCTGGTACTGGACAGGCAAGACCGACATGGCGTGCATGCAGGCCACCATCGGCCAGAGCCTGCAACACGGCTACGCGCACCACATCCAGCGCCTCATGGTCACCGGGCAATTTGCCGTGCTGGCCGGCTTGTCACCGCAAGAGGTCAGCGCCTGGTACCGCGCCATGTATGTCGATGCCGTGGAATGGGTGGAAACGCCCAACACCCTGGGCATGGCGCTGCACGCCAACGGCGGGCGCTTCACCAGCAAACCCTATGTGGCCAGCGGCCAATACATCAGCCGCATGAGCAATTACTGCAAAGGCTGTCGCTACCAGCCCGAAGTGCGCACCGGCCCCACCGCCTGCCCCATGACCACGCTGTACTGGGATTTTCTGATCCGCCACGAAAAAGACTTTGCAAGCAACCCGCGCACCGCGCTGATGGTCAAGCATGTGACGAAGATGGGCGATGAAGACAAGGCGCTTATCCGCCTGCAGGCGGATGCTTACCGGGATGGCCTGGATACGGTGTGAAGGCCGGCCTGACTACACCGACCGCATCAAGCCGCCATCGATGCGGATGTTTTGACCGGTGATGTAAGCCGCAGCGTCTGAAGCCAAAAAGGCGATGGTTGCGGCCACTTCTTCGCTGGTGCCGTAGCGCTGCATGGGCACACTCTCGCGGCGCTCTTCTTTGGCGGGCAGGCTGTCGATCCAGCCTGGCAGCACATTGTTCATGCGCACGTTGTGCGCGGCGTGTTCGTCGGCAAACAGCTTGGTGAATGCGGCCAACCCGGCGCGAAACACGGCCGATGTCGGAAACATGGGGCTGGGCTCGACCACCCAGGCACTGGAAATGTTGACGATGGCGCCCGCATTTTGCTGAACCATGATGGGCGCCACAGCGCGCACAGCGCGCACCACGTTCAGAAAATACATGTCCATGCCCAAGTGCCACTGTGCATCGCTGAGTTCCAGCACCGGGCCTTTCGGGCCGTGCCCCGCACTGTTGACCAACACATCGATTCGGCCCCAACGCGCCATGGCCAGATCGGTCAGTTTTTGGATATCTTCCACCGACTGGTTCGAGCCGGTCATGCCGATACCGCCCAGCTCTTTGCCAAGGGCCTCGCCTTTGCCGGAGGAAGACAGCACGGCCATCTGATAGCCATCCTGCGCCAGTTTGCGCGCCGCAGCAGCACCCATGCCACTGCCGCCTCCTATCACCATCGCCACTTTGTTGCTCATGCTTTGCTCCTTGTTTGTGTGAGTTGTCGATACACCCGACCCGCCCATTGCCCCAGGTCGTCCAGATAAGTGAACACCACCGGGATCACCAGCAAACTCAGCACGGTGCTGGTGAGCAAACCACCAATCACGGCAATTGCCATGGGTGAGCGAAAGCTCGTATCTGCGGCGCCCCAACCCACGGCGATGGGCAGCATGCCGGCGCCCATGGCGATGGTGGTCATCACAATAGGGCGGGCGCGCTTGTGGCAGGCATCCAGCGTGGCATCCCAGCGACTCATGCCGGGCACAGCAGGGTGATCACCTTGAGCGGGTTTGCCGCGCCGCGCTTCGATGGCGTATTCGACCAGCAAGATCGAGTTTTTGGTGGCAATGCCCATGAGCATGATCAGGCCGATGAGCGATGGCATGGAAAAGCTTTTTTGCGCAATCAGCAAGCCCACAAACGCGCCGCCCAGCGACAGCGGCAGCGCCGCCAAAATGGTGACGGGATGCAAGAAGCCCTTGAACAGCAACACCAGCACGATGTAGATGCACAGCACGCCGACCATCATGGCCAGACCAAAGCTGGCAAAGAGTTCGCCCATGACTTCGGCATCGCCCACTTCCACCACTTTCACACCCGGCGGCAGGTTTTGCAGCGCAGGCAATTTTTGCACCGCTTGCGTCACATCGCCCAGCGGCATGCCCGACAACTCGATCTCGAAGTTGATGTTGCGCTGGCGGTCGTAGCGGTCGATCACGGCCGGCCCGCCGGCCACCTCGATGCTGGCCACCTGGCCCAGCATGACAAGGCCACGGCTGCCGGGCACCATCAGGCGCTCCAGCGTGGCGAGGTCCTTGCGCGCCTCATCGCCCAGCTTGACGACGATGGGCACTTGGCGCTGCGACAAGTTCAGCTTGGGCAGGGCGGCGTCGTAGTCGCCCAGCGTGGCCACGCGCAAGGTGTCGCTGATGGCCGCACTGGTCACGCCCAGGTCCGCTGCTTTGGCAAAGTCGGGGCGCACCGCAATTTCGGGGCGCACCAAGCTGGCCGTCGAGGCGATCGAGCCCAGGCCGCTGATGGTGCGCAAATCGCGCTCAACCGACATGGCCGCAGTTTGCAGGGCCTGCGGGTCTTCGCCTGTCAGCACCAGGATGTATTTTTCACCCGAGCCGCCCAGGCCCACCTTGCTGCGCACACCCGGCAGTTGCTGCAAGGCGGTGCGGATGTTGTTTTCAATGTCCTGCTTGCGCGGGCGGGTGCCGCGCTCGGTCAGCTGAATGGTCAGGGTGGCTTTGCGCACCTCGGCCGCGCCACCCCCGGCAAAGGGGTCGGCGCCTGCACTGCCCCCACCGATGGTGGTGTAGACGCCTTGCACGTGCTGCACCTGCGCCAGCAAAGTGCGGGCGTGTTCGGCGCTGGCCTGGGTTTGCGCCAAAGTAGCGCCTGGGGGCAACTCCACATAAACCTGGGTCTGCGAGTTGTCATCGGGCGGGATAAAGCCCTTGGGCAGCAGCGGCACCAGCATGATGGAGCCGATGAAAAACAGCGTGGCCATGACCATCGTGGCCAGGCGGTGCTTCATGCACCAGGTGGCCCAGACCATGTAGCGCGTGAGCCAGCCCGGCTCATGCGCGGCCGTGACAATCGGCTTGAGGATGTAGGCCGCCATCATGGGCGTGAGCACCCGGGCCACCACCAGTGAGGCAAACACGGCCAACGATGCCGTCCAGCCAAACTGCTTGAAGAACTTGCCAGGAATTCCGGCCATGAAGGCGGTGGGCAAAAACACTGCGATCAGCGTGAACGTGGTGGCGATCACGGCCAACCCGATCTCGTCGGCGGCCTCCATTGCGGCCTGGTACGGCGACTTGCCCATGCGCAAATGGCGCACGATGTTTTCCACCTCGACAATCGCGTCGTCGACCAGCACACCAATCACCAAGGACAGCGCCAGCAAGGTCACCACGTTGATCGAAAAGCCCAGATAGGCCATGCCAATAAAGGCTGGAATGACCGACAGCGGCAAGGCCACGGCCGACACAAAGGTGGCGCGCCAATCACGCAAGAAAAGCCAGACGACCAGCACCGCCAAAATGGCGCCTTCGTACAGCAACAACAAAGAACCGTTGTATTCCTCTTCCACCGGGGTCACAAAATCAAAGGCTTCGGTGATCTCGATGTCCGGGTTCTGCACCCGAAAGTCGGCCAGCGCCTGGCGCACCAGACGGCCCACGGCCACTTCGCTTTCGCCCTTGCTGCGCACCACCTCAAAACCCACCACCGGTGTGCCGTTCAGACTGGCCGCAGATCGCGCATCGGCCAAGCTATCGCTGACAGCGGCCACCTGGTCCAGGCGCACACGCCCACCCCGCGAGGTGGCCAACTCGATCTCGCCGACTTCTTGCGCCGTCTTGACTGTGGCCAAGGTGCGCACCGGCTGCTCGCCCGCACCCAGATCCATGCGCCCGCCCGAGCCTTCTTGCTGCACCTGTTTGAGTTGCCGCGACACCTCGGCCGCCGTGATGCCCAAAGACTGCAGGCGGTTCACGTCCAGCGCGATGCGCACCTCGCGGGTCACACCGCCGACGCGGTTGACAGCGCCCACGCCGCGCAGCGACAAGAGCTTGCGGGTGATGTCGTTGTCGACCCGCCAGGACAGGGCTTCGTCGTCCATGCGGCCAGAGCGCACGGTGTAGGCCAGCACAGGCGTGCCCGCCAAGTTGAGCTTTTGCACAATCGGGTCGCGCAAGTCACTGGGCAAATCGGCACGGACACCCTGGATGGCCGAGCGCACATCGTCGACGGCTTCCTGCACCGGCTTTTCCATGCGGAACTCGGCTGTGATCGACACCGAGCCATCTTGCACTTTGGTGGTGATGTGCTTGAGGCCCTGCAGTGGCGCCAGCGCGTTTTCCAGCTTGCGGGCCACATCGGTTTCGATCTGCGAGGGCGCTGCGCCCGGCAAGCTGGCATTGACCGTGATGGTGGGCAAGTCCAGGTCAGGGAAGTTCTGCACTTTCATGCTGCCAAAGGCGATCAGTCCCGCCACCGACAGCAGCACAAACAGCATGACCGCCGGAATCGGGTTGCGGATCGACCAGGAAGAGACGTTGAGCATGGCGTCCCTTTTATTTGGCGGCAGCGGCGGGGGCGGCTGCATCGACCACGCGCACCGTGTCGCCATGGTTCAAAAATGCCCCGCCACTGGCCACCACGCGCGCATCGGATTTGAGACCGCCGAGCACCTCCACACGGTCACCGCTTTGGCGCCCGGTTTGAACCTTGACTTGGCTGACCTTCTGATCTGCCCCCAGCGTGTACACATAACTGAAGCCATCGCGCACCACCACCGCCGTTTGCGGCACGGTCAGTGCCGGGCTTTGCCCCAGGGTGATTTCGCCTTTGGCAAACATGCCCGCCCGGGCGCTGCCGGTTTGCGCGGGCAAATCCACGTACACCAAGGCGTTGCGGGTTTGCGCATCGACCGAGGGCGCCACCATGCGCACCTTGCCTTGCAATTGCTGACCGCTGGCGGCAGTGACCTGCACGGGCGCACCCAGGGTAATGCGCCCGATTTCAGCGGCCGTCACTTCGGCCCGCCACTCGATGCGGCCTTGCCGGATCAGCCTGAACAATTCGGTGCCCACGCCCACCACGCTGCCCACGGTGGCTTGGCGCGAAGAGATCACGCCCGCATCGGGCGCGCGCACCTGCGTTTGTGACAAGCGCAGGTTTTGCAACTGCACCAAAGCCCGCACAGATTGCACTCGCGCCAGGGCCGAGGCTTCAGCGGCCAGCGCCTGACTCAGCTGCGCAGGGCTGAAAAAGCCTTGCTGCTGCAAGCTGCGGGCACGGTCAGCCTGGACTTTGGCTTCTTGCGCGCTGGCCGCGGCTTCGGCCAGACTGGCTTCGGCCTGTGCCAGTTCGGCACGCAAGGTGTCGGCCTGCAAGGTGGCCAGCACATCGCCCTTTTGCACACGGTCGCCCACGTTCACGCGCACCTCGGTGACCTTCAGACCATTGGCTTCGGCACCAATCACGGCTTCTTGCCAAGCGGCCAAATTCCCGTTGGCACTGATTTTTTGGGGCAGGTTGCCCGTCTGGGGTTGCGCTACGGTCACTGTCAAGGATGGCTTTGCGGGGGCTGGCAACTTGCCGTCTTGAGCGGCCCAGCCCGTACTGATGAAACCCGCGAAAACCCATATCCCTGCCCCAATCCATGCACCGCTTTTTTTCATGACGCTTTCTCTTTTATGAACACCCTGTTGGCAAGCAAGGAGTTTAGCGGGAAGGTTTTTCCAGCGGTTTCGGAAGGGGAAGTTTTGGACGCCTTGTAAAGCCTCCCTGCCGCGCGGGCACCGTCACAAACGCAATGGTCGCGAGGGCCTGCTAGCCCATCACCACCCGCCACAAGGCCAGCACCGCTTCGCGCTCACTGGCCAAGTCCTCCAAGGGCACGTCGGTGGGTTCTTCGTTCAAGCGCGCCCGATGCTGCACCCGGCGCATTTCCCGGTAAGCATTGGCTGCCGCCTCGCCCACGCCTTTGGGCAACAAGCCGGCCTTTTCTGCTCGCAGCAGCAAGGCAATGTTGCCCACGTTGTCCGCCAACTCGGTGTGCGCGGCGGTGTGCAGCAGCACCAGATACTGCACGGCAAATTCGGCATCAACCATGGCGCCGGGGCTGTGTTTCACGTCAAAGCGGTCCGCCTTGACCGGGTGGCCCTGGCGCACACGTTCGCGCATGGCCACAATTTCGGCCTTGAGGCTGACGGCATCGCGGGGGGCACTGATGACGGCGTGGCGCACGGCATCAAAACGCGGCGCCAAAGAGGGCAGGCCCATGACAAACCGGGCGCGCGTCATGGCCTGGTGTTCCCAGGTCCAGGCGGTGTTGCTGCCGCGCTGCTGTTGGTAGTCGGCATAGGCCTCAAAGCGGGTGACCAACAGGCCCGAGTTGCCATTGGGGCGCAAGGCCGTGTCGATTTCGTACAAATCGCCATCCGCTGTTTTGACCGTCATCCAGTTGATGAGCTTTCGGACATAGCCGGCATAAATTTCTTGTGCCCGTTCATCGGTGTCCTCGTAGACAAAAACGATGTCGAGGTCGCTGCCATAACCCAGCTCTTTGCCGCCCAGCTTGCCGTAGCCAATGATGGCGATGGCAGGCTCTTCGCGATGCCGCGTTTTCAGGCGGCCCCAGCACCAGCGGGCGGTCACGCGCAGCACAGCATCGGCCAGGGCACTCAGGTCATCGGCCACTTGCTCTACGGTGAGCACGCCCTCGACGTCACGTGCCAGGGTGCGGAACTGCTCGGCATGGTGAGCGCGGCGCAACAAGTTGAGCAGGCTTTCCTCGTCGTCTTCGCCGGTCCGTCTGAGGGCCTCAAGCCGCGCTTGCAACTCCTCCTCGAACTCTGCTGCTTCAAACCGGCTGTCGAACAGATTGCCACCGGCCAACTCATCGATCACACCGGGGTGTTGCAGCAAATAGCGCGCAGGCCACTTGGCGGCGCCCAGCAGGCGCAACAAGCGCTCATGCACCGAAGGCCGCTCCAGCATGAGCGCCAGGTAACTTTCCCGGCGCAGCAAGGGCTCGATCCAGTCGACCATGCGCAGCACCGCCTCTTCGCCGATGCGTCCTTCTTCCAGCCAATGGGCCGTGCGTTGCAGCAAGCGCATCAGGCGTCCGCGGGCATCATCGCGCAGCGCTTGCACCCGGGGGTTGCCAGGCCACTCGGCCAGGCGCTCACCGATACGGCCTGTAAAGACAGCCGCAATGCCATCCAGATCGGTCGATTCCCGTTGTCCGTTTTTACCGTTGCAGCCTTTGCACTCCCGGTCGCCACCCAGCAAGGTGTCGAACTCCTGCGCCACCACTTCCCGGTGCGCGTCCAGGTCCGTCAGAAATGAGCCCGCATGGGGATAGCCCAAGGTCTGTGCGATCCACTTGAGGTCGTCGTCCCGGGTGGGCAGCACATGGGTTTGCTGGTCGTCCAGATACTGAATGCGGTGCTCCACCTGCCGCAAAAAAACATAGGCCGCGCTCAGCGCATGGGCCGTGGCCTGGGGCATGAGCCCTGATTTGGCGACACGCTGCAAGGCGTCCAGGGTGGGCCGGGTGCGCAGCTCGGGGAACTGCCCGCCACGAACCACCTGCAACAGCTGAACGGTGAATTCGATCTCGCGAATGCCGCCACGCGACAGCTTGACATCATTGGCGCGTTCGGGTCGGCCCGCACTCCGCTTGGCCGCGTGTTCCCGAATTTGCTGGTGCAGCGTGCGCAGCGACTCGAACACGTTGTAGTCGAGGTAACGGCGAAACACAAAGGGCAAAACCACCCCGCGCATAGCCTGGGCAGAGCCATTGACCACCGCACTGCGGGGCGCGACCACCCGGCTTTTCATCCACGCAAAGCGCTCCCACTCACGGCCCTGAACCAGCAAATACTCCTCCAGGGCATCCAGCGAGACCACGCTGGGGCCAGAGTTACCGTTGGGTCTGAGGGCCAGATCCACCCGAAAAACAAAGCCGTGGTCCGTGGTGTCACCGATCAGGGCGTACATGCGCTTGACGGCGCGGGTGAAGTATTCCTGGCACGACACCTTGTTGCGGCCTTCGCTGTTGCCCAGCGTTTCCCCGTCTTCGTCGTACACATAAATCAGGTCAATGTCGCTGGACACATTCAGCTCACGGGCACCCAGCTTGCCCATGCCGAGGATCCACATTTCAGCGCGCTGGCCATTGGCCTTGGTGGGCGCACCATGCAGGACGTCCAGATCGGACATGACCTGCTGCCAGGCGATGTTGAGCGCGACTTCGGCCAGCCAGGTCATGCCTTGCATCACCACGTCCAGTGAGGCCTGCCGGGTGCAGTCCAGCTGGGCCAGACGCTCCAGTGTGAGCTGGCGCAACACCCGCAAGGCTGCACCTGTGTCCAGGCCGGTCGCCTGCAAGGCCGCATAGGCCGCGTTCAGCGTGTCTCGCGTAGGGGGGCCAGGCGGCAGCAAGTGCAACACATCGGCATAACGCCGGTGCAATCGCTGTACAAAGCGGGAATACAGGGGCAAATCAGCTTGGCTGGCATGATGTGCGGCCGGTGGCTCATTCATGGGCTGGCTGCGGGTCATAATTCCTGCTGACTTTCTGATTCAAATGTTTGTGCCGTCTTTGCCCACTTTTCCTCGCCTGAGCCTTTTGCTGTCCCGACTTGTGCGGTTCCTGGCATGGGTTTTACTTGTGCTGGGCTTTTTACTGGGTCTGGCCTGGGGCGCATTGCATTTTTGGATTGTGCCGCGAATCGGTGACCACCGCCCGACCCTGGAACGCTTGGCCCAAAAAACCATCGGGGTACCCGTGCGCATCGGCCAGATTTCCGGCGAGTCAACCGGGTGGGCGCCCTCGTTTGAGCTGCGCGACATCGCGCTGCTGGATGCCGAAGGGCGCACCGCACTGCGCCTGCCCAAGGTCATGATCGCCATCAGTGTGCGGTCGGTGTTGGATCTCAAGCTGGAACAGCTGGTGCTGGATGCCCCCGAACTGGACATCCGACTGACCGCTGCAGGCGCCTGGCAAATAGCGGGGCTTGACTGGACGCACAGCCAAGGCGGAGACAACGCGGCCGCAGATTGGCTGTTTGCACAGCGCGAAGTGATCGTGCGCGGGGGCACCGTGCGCTGGACCAACGAACACCCGCAAAACACCCAGCTCAAAGAACTGTTGCCGCCCCCGTCTGCGGCCACACCGCCGCAAGCGGCAGATTCACCGGCGGCCCCCGTGACATTGGCCTTGCGCGAGGTCGACCTGGTGCTGCGCAACTCGGCCAGACACCACGATGTGCGCCTGGATGCCACACCGCCCGAGGACTGGGGCGCCCGTTTTGTCGGCGTGGGGCGTTTCAAGCGAGGCCTGCTGTCGATGCAGCCGGGCAAGTGGGCTGACTGGACTGGCCAGGTCTATGCCTATTTCCCTCAAGTCGATGTTGCGCAACTGGGCCAGCATGTGCCCCTGGGCGCAAACATCTCGGCCGGACAAGGCAGCTTGCGCATGTGGGGTGACGTCACCCAAGGGCAGTGGGCTGGTGGCGTCGCCGATGTGAACCTGACCGGACTGAGCACCACCTGGCGCGCTGATGCCACCCCCTTGGTTTTTGCAAACCTGTCGGGTCGTTTGGGTGCCAGGCTCGACCCCCTCGGGTTTGAGGTATCGACCCAAAACCTGGCATTCGAGAGTGCACAAGGCCTGGCCTGGCCTGGCGGCAACCTCTCGCTGGCCTACACCTACCCTCAAGGGAAAAACACGGCCCGCGGCCACCTTCAGGCCGATCACCTGGATTTGTTGGCCCTGCGCGAAATGGGGCTGCGCGCGCCATTGCCCGAGGCCTGGCGACAAGGCTTGCAGCAACAAGCGGTCCGCGGTCAAGTGGATGCTTTGCAATGGCGTTGGCAAGGCGATTGGCATACCCCCGACAAATACGACGCCCAACTCACCCTGCAGGAACTGACGCTAGAGACAGCAAGCGGGCCTGCCAACCGCACAGGCATTCGCTGGCCCGGTGTCCAGGGAGCTCGGGCAAAGCTGGTCATGAACCAGGATGGTGGACAAGTTGAGATGGACATCGGCAATGGCGGAGCCGTTTTATTGCCCGGCATTTTGGAAAATGCCGAAGTGCGTGTTCAGTCATTGCATGCCGAAGCCGTTTTCAAAAGAGACGCCAAGGCCTGGCACCTGCCTGCATGGAAGCTCAAATTGGCCAACCCCGATTTGCAGGGTGAGTGGCAAGGCCAGTGGCATCCCTCAGCGAACGGCAGCGGCCCGGGCGTGCTGGATCTGCAAGGCAAGATCAAGCAAATCGATGCATCGCGTGCCTACCGTTACCTGCCCCTGACGCTGCCCGCCAGCGTGCGCCAATATGTGCGTGATGCGGTGGTCAAAGGGGTCTATTCGGATGTACAGGTCAAGGTCAAGGGTGATTTGACGCGCTGGCCTTTTGCCAACGCCAAAGACGGTGAACTCCGATTTGCCGGCCAAATTCGCGACCTTGAATTGGATTATTTGCCGCAAGCCATGCTGCCGCCCAAAAGCTTGCCATGGCCCCGCCTGCACGCGTTGACGGGTCGACTGGTCTTTGACCGCTTGGGCATGAAGCTGAGCGATGCCTCTGCGCGCGCCATGGATGCCCGCACGGGCTTGAGCCTGACGGCCGGCCAGGCGGAGATCGCCGACATGGCCGCGCCCCTGTTGAATGTGTCTGCCGAAATCAAGGGCCCTGCAACCCAGGTGCTCACACTGGTGCAAAAGTCACCGCTCGATGCGCTGCTGTCCGGCGCGTTGCGCGAAACCCAAGCCACAGGCGCGCTGCAAACCCGTTTCAAATTGGCCCTGCCCCTGCTCACCCCTCAAAGCCCCAAACTGCAAGGCTCGGTGGTGTTGGCTGGCAACGATGTGCGCATGGCCCCATCTGCCCCCCTGCTGGAAAAGTTGCAGGGAACGGTCCAGTTCACCGAGTCCGGTTTCACACTCAATGGCACACAAGGCCGACTGTTGGGTGGGCCGGTTCGCATCGAAGGTGGCATGCAGGCATCGCCAAGTGCTTCGGTAACCGACAGTGGGTTAAAGCTTCGCGCGCAAGGCCAGGTCACTGCCGAGGCGCTTCGCATGGCCAAAGAGTTGGCGCCTCTGCATGAGTGGGCCCAACATGCCAGTGGCGCGACCACGTACAGCGCTCAACTGGGTTGGCGACATGGCCAACCCGAGCTGTCGGTGCAAAGCCAACTGGAGGGATTGGCACTGAAATTGCCCGCACCCCTTGGCAAGTCTGCAGAAACCAGCACACCCCTGACATTCAGGACCCGCGTGCAAAATGCCGGCGGCCTGTTGCGCGATCAGCTGCAGTTTGAATGGGGCAACTTGGCGTCCGCCAACTATGTGCGCGATTTGTCCGGCCCCGAGCCCGTTGTGCTGCGTGGCAGCCTGAGCTTGGGCTTGCCCAGCAGGCAAGCGCCTGCTTTGCCCGCCTCGGGGGTGTCGGCAGCCATCGCGCTGGACGCATTGTCTTTGGACGACTGGCAAGCCCTTTTTCCCGCCAACCTGCTCTCGGGCCCGGACACGCCTGCCCCTGGCCTGCCAGCCTGGTCCCCCTATTTGCCCACACGCATCGGCCTACAAGCGGGCACCATCACGGCCGATGGGCGCACCTTGAATCAGGTGGTGGCCGGTGGCGTGCGTGAGGGGCAGACCTGGCGGGTCAATGTGGATGCCCGCGAATTGAGCGGGCATGTGGTTTATCGCCTGCCTGGCAAAGACCAACTGGGCCAGCTGTATGCCCGGCTTTCACGCCTGAACCTGCCACCTTCCAGCGCAGCCGATGTGGAGGGCCTGCTGGAAGCGCCACCCGCCAACCTGCCCGCACTGGACATCGTGGTGGAGCAACTGGAACTGCGGGGCAAAAAACTCGGCCGCATTGAAATCGAAGCCGTCAACACCGAACAACAAAAGACACGCCTCAAAACCGCACCCGAATGGCAGTTGAACAAGTTCAACATCACCCTGCCCGAAGCCACACTGCGCAGCACCGGAAGATGGCTGACAGCAACCGATGGCGGCAACCAGCGCAAAACAGAAATCAACTTCAAACTGGACGTTACCGATGCAGGCGCCTTGCTCACACGCCTGGGCACACCCGATGCTTTGCGTGGGGGCTCCGGTCAGCTCGAAGGCGCCATCAGCTGGCGGGGTTCGCCATTGGCTTTGCACTACCCCAGCATGTCAGGGCAGTTCGGGGTGAAGATGGGGCGCGGCCAATTTCTCAAGGCCGATGCGGGTGCGGCCAAGTTGTTGGGGGTGCTGAGTTTGCAGGCCTTGCCGCGCCGCTTGCTGCTGGACTTTCGGGATGTGTTTTACGAAGGCTTTGTGTTTGACTCAGTGCGCGGTGATGTCGCCATCACGCAAGGCATCGCCAACACGCGAAACCTTCAGATCAAGGGCGTCAATGCCCTGGTTCAACTGGATGGATCAGCCGATATTGCTCACGAAACACAGAAGCTTCGCGTGGTGATCTTGCCCGCACTCGACGCAGGAACAGCCTCTTTGGTTGCTGGCATTGCCGTCAATCCCGTGGTGGGTTTGACGGCATTTTTGGCGCAGCTCTTTTTACAAAACCCGTTGGTCAAAGCCAACACCCAGGAGTTCCTGATTGACGGCAGCTGGGCCGAACCCCGGGTGACAAAAGTCAACAGCAGCAGCGATGGGCTCAACACCTCTCCTTCGGGCATCACCAAGCCTTGAAACAATGAGAACGCCTGGTCCCTTACGAATCACGGCAGCATGGCAAAAATACCTGCCCCGCGCACGTTCAAAGTTCGATGAATTTTTGCCTTCGGGTTCAGGGCGCCGCTCCCTGTGGGTCGCCCTGATTGCCTTGGTGCTGGCCGTGCTGGCCACGCTGGTCTGGCTGGCTGGCCGCTACGAAGCCAGCCAGGTACAAGCCGAACTGGAACGCGATACCGCCAATGCCGTGAGCGATTTGCGAAGCAGCCTGTCAAGACAAGTGCAAGCCCTGCAAGCCTTGCAATCAGGCCATTTTTCGGCCCCGAACTGGTCAACAGAAGCACAGGCATTGCTGCGCAACAACCGGGACTGGTTACGCCTGGAATGGCGCGACAAAGAATGGCGCCTGCAAACATTTGTCGACTCTCCTTTGCGCACCTCCGCTTTTGAGCGCGTTCCCCGCACCGAGGTCTTGAACGAGGCCGTCCAAGCCTGTCAACGGGCCAGACGGGTCAATGGCGCCGCCTACTCAAGCACTTATTTTTTACCTCAACCCGACGGCTTGGGCTCAGAGGTGATGGAGCTGTGCCTGCCCATGACGCAGGCTGGCGAATTCGTGGGTTTCACGGTCGTGACTTACAGCCTGCAAGAGCTGCTGACAGAGCGGCTGGGCAGCACATTTGGTCGCCAAAACGAATTGTCTTTTGTCGAGCCTGATGGCACACGGCTGGCGATCGCAGGCACCCAGCGCCGCGAGCGTCGGGTCTTCACTTCTCAACAACTGATGGACCTGCCGGGCAACACCTTGCTCTTGCGCATGGACGGCAGGCGGGGTGAGCCCGACTTGTTTCCCAACGTCCTCACCGCCTTGGTCACAGGCATGTCGATTGCGCTGGTCACGGTGATGGTGCTGCTGACCAAAGATGCAAGGCGACGCCTCAAGGCTGAGCGTGACCTTGCCGATGCGCTGGCTTTTCGCAAGGCCATGGAAGACTCCCTGGTCACCGGCTTGAGAGCGCGTGATTTAGAGGGTCGCATCACCTATGTGAACCCGGCGTTTTGCCAAATGGTCGGGTGGCAAGCCGAGGCCCTGCTTGGCCAAAACGCCCCCATGCCGTATTGGCCTCCCGAGATGGTGGACGAATACCAGCAACGCCAGGCCATCCGCATGGCGGGCAACGCGCCACCCCGGGAAGGCTTTGAATCGGTCTTCATGCGGCATGACGGAACACGGTTTCCGGTACTCATCATTGAAGCACCGCTGATCAGTGTGCGGGGCGAGCAAACCGGCTGGATGGGTGCGGTGATCGACATCAGCGAGCAGCGCCGCATCGAAGAGCTTTCTCGCGCCAGCCAGGAGCGACTGCAGGCCACAGCCCGCCTGACCACGGTCGGCGAGATGGCGTCCCTGCTGAGCCACGAACTGAACCAACCCCTGGCGGCGATTGCCAGCTATGCCAATGGCTCACTCAACCTTCTGAAAGACCCTCAGGCCGAGCCGCAAACCCTGGACGACGTGCACATGGCGCTGCGGCGAATTGCCGAACAAGCCGAACGGGCCGGGCGCGTCATCAGCAGCGTGCACGACTTTGTGCGCCGACGCGACCAGACACGTGAGGCCGTGCCACCGCAGGCACTCCTGGATGCCATTGCACCACTGGTCAACCTGCAAGCAAGAAAACTGCAGGTCCGGGTGCACATGCGGGTCGATGCGCGCCTGCCGCGGGTTTGGTGTGACCGCACCATGGTCGAGCAGGTCTTGCTGAACCTGGCGCGCAACGGCATGCAAGCCATGGACTTGCCGGCATGCAAAGACAGGGTACTGGTCTTGCAAATCAAACAGGGAGAGTCCCGTCAGGACGATGCGGCTGTTGAATTTTCGGTGACCGATTTGGGCACGGGCATCACACCGGATGTGGGGGCGCAGTTGTACAACCCCTTCTTCACGACCAAGATCGAGGGCATGGGTTTGGGTCTGAGCCTGTGTCGCACCGTCGTCGAACAACACGGCGGCCAACTGGCCTTTGAAGCCCATGCACCCAAAGGCACCGTGTTTCGATTCACGCTGCCCTCGGCACCCAGCGGTGCGGCCGCGCATACCGCCTAAAATCTCGCCATGCAACCCCCTTACGACAGCATGGTCTACATCGTTGACGATGACATTGGTGTGCGCGAAGGCATGGCCTGGCTGCTGCGTACACGACGCTTGCTGAGTGAGTCTTACGCAAGCGCCGAAGCCTTTCTGGAGATGCTGCAAAGAGCCCCGCAAAAAGCAAGCGCCTCTCCTTTGCCCCAGCAGGCCTCTTGCATCCTGCTGGATGTTCGCATGCCCGGCATGAGCGGGCTGGCCTTGTTTGAGCAGTTACAGGCCAGCGGGATCTCCCAGGCATGGCCCGTGATTTTCCTGACCGGTCACGCAGACGTGCCAACGGCTGTCGACAGTGTCAAGCGGGGGGCTTTTGACTTTTGTGAAAAGCCCTTCTCCGACAACGCGCTGGTAGACCGGGTGGAACAAGCCTTGCTCCTTTCATCTGAGCGCTTGACCGCACGCAAACAACAAGGCTTTTTGCAATCCCGCTTGAGCGATTTGACAGAGCGTGAACGCGATGTGATGCGCCTGGTGGTGGAGGGGCTGCCCAACAAGCTGATCGCCGATCAGCTGGACATCAGCGTGCGAACCGTCGAGGTGCATCGCTCACGGGTCTTCGACAAAATGGAAGTCAAATCAGCCGTTGAATTGGCCAACCTGATGCGGTCATCGACATGAGCCAACCAGCACACAGGCACGGCCAACGCTTGCCCATCACGCGGACCCCTGGCCTCTGGTTGACTCTCGGGTTGGCGCTTGTACTGGTGGGCTGTTCATCCACTGTGCCGCTTGATGAACCTGCATCGCCAGTGTCCAGTGCCAAGCCACTTTCAGCGGACGTCCCAAGCCCAGACAACACCGCCTACGATCCCAAACGCAACGACTTGGCCTTGTTTGCGCTGTCCTTGCTGGACACCCGCTACACCTGGGGAGGCAGAGGCCCTGCCACCGGATTTGACTGCTCGGGGCTGGTATCGCATGTTTACCGGGAAGCCGCCGGTTTGCCCGTCAAGGGCTCATCTGCCGATCTGGGCCAAAAATCACGACCGGTAGACCGATCCCGCATTCAGCCTGGCGACCTGGTGTTCTTCAACACACTGGGCGCACGCCATTCGCATGTTGGCATTTATGTGGGCGGTGGCCGATTTGTGCACGCCAGCAACCCCAAAACAGGGGTGCGCATTGACCAGATGAACAACCGGTACTACGCACAACGCTTTGAAGGGGCCGGAACTCTGCTGGACTGATCCGGGCCCACAGGCCCCGATCAAGGGGCTTTGTCATCCGGATCAGCTTTTTCAGCGGGCGGCAACTCACCCTTCGGTCTTCCTGAAAACATGGTCCACCACACAATGGCAACAAAGAGAATCAGGGCCAGCAAAGCTTCCAGCAAAATAAGAGCCATGCGCAATCTTCCATTTCTTTCTGTTGCCCGGTCATCTGCCGGTTGGGTGTTGGCTGCGATTGTAGGGAGCCTGATGGGCTGTTCAGTCGCGCCCATTCTGGAAGAACCGGCCAAACCAAGCCCATCGGCCGCTCAGCCAGGGGGGGATCAAGGGCCCTCGTCGCCTCTACCGCCATTACCGCCCGCCATCATGCAGACAGCAAGCCGCTGGGTGCCCGTCCCCTGGTCAGATCTTCCCGGACTGGAAACCGACGCCCTGAATGAGGCCTGGCCTGCCTGGCTGCAAAGCTGCACACGCCCAAGCAAAGCCTGGACCACACTGTGCCCGCAAGTTCGGCAGCTGGCCAACGCCACAGCCACCGAGCAGCGCCGGTGGATAAGGCAAAACCTGCAGGCTTACCGGGTCGAGTCTCACACGCAACAACGCGACGGTTTGCTGACCGCTTACTACGAGCCCCTGCTGAACGCCACACGCCAGGCAAGCTCTGGCTTCAATGTGCCGCTTTATGCGCCGCCCACTGACCTGAACCGCCGCAAGCCTTGGTACACCCGGCAGGAAATGGAAACGCAACCGCAAGCCCGTGCCGCCTTGCGCGGCAAAGAGCTGGTTTACCTGGCCGACCCCGTTGATGCCATGGTGCTGCACATCCAAGGCTCGGGCTTGGTGACTGTGCGCGAACCCAATGGCAGCCAACGCATGGTGCGGTTGGCATTTGCAGGCACCAACGAGCAGCCGTACAAAAGCATTGGCCGCTGGTTGCTTGACCAGAACCTGATCCGCGATGCCTCCTGGCCCGGCATCAAGGCCTGGATCGACCGCAACCCCTCGCGGGTGAACGAGTTGCTGTGGCAAAACCCGCGCGTGGTTTTTTTCAAAGAAGAAGCCCTGCCTGCGGGCACTGTGCCGCCCGGCCCCAAAGGCGCTCAGGGTGTGCCGCTGACCGCCGAACGCTCCATTGCGGTCGACCGCAACAGCATTCCGTATGGCACACCGGTTTGGCTTAACTCTTCGGGGCCGCTCAGCAAGCTGGACCGCCTGGTGCTGGCCCAAGACACGGGCACGGCCATTGTCGGCGCCGTCCGGGCAGACTATTACGCCGGCTCGGGTCAGGCGGCAGGTGAGTTCGCCGGTCGCATGAAACAAACTTTGCAGCTTTGGGTTTTGTGGCCACGATAAGTCCAACAAGCGCCAAGGTGTTCTCCTGTCGCTCGGGTTGTGCCGCCTGCTGCATCGCTCCCTCCATCTCGTCGCCCATTCCCGGCATGCCCAATGGCAAACCGGCCGGGGTGGCCTGCGTGCAGCTCGACGATCAACGGCGATGCATGATCTTCGGCCACCCCGAGCGCCCAGCCGTATGCAGCCAGCTGAAAGCCTCGGCGGACATGTGCGGACCAGAAAACGACGGCGGTCGGTTTGCGCTGACTTTCCTGGCTCGGCTCGAAACACTGACACGACCCGACTGAGCACGGACTCAGCGGTCGAGTCACCAAGACGTCATTTCACACGGCCGCTTGTGGTTAAGCTGGCGCATCTTTTTCACCTTCTGGAGCACCACCATGGCGCTTGAAATGCCTTCCTTGAAAGACAGCGTTCACCCCGACGAATGGCAGCTGCGCGTCGACCTCGCGGCTTGTTACCGGTTGGTGGCCTTGTATGGCTGGAGCGACCTGGTGTTCACCCACATCAGCGCCAAGCTGCCCCATTCGGTGGCTGGCGATGCACACCATTTTTTGATCAACCCTTATGGCCTGATGTTTGACGAAATCACCGCGTCCAGCCTGGTCAAGGTGGACATGCAATGCAACAAACTGCATGACAGCCCCTTCCCGGTCAACCCCGCAGGCTTTGTGATCCACAGCGCCGTGCACGAAGCGCGGCCCGATGCCGGCTGCGTGCTGCACACCCACACGCGTGCAGGCATCGCCGTCAGCGCGCAAGCACACGGTGTGCTGCCCATCAGCCAGCAGAGCACTTTTGTGCTGGCCTCTCTGGCCTACCACGGCTACGAGGGCGTGGCGATCCGGGACGACGAAAAGCTTCGATTGCAAGCCGATCTGGGCGAAGCCAATTACCTGATGCTGCGCAACCATGGCTTGCTCACCGTGGGCAAAACGATTGCCGACGCCTTCTTGTCGATGTACACCTTCGAGAACACCTGTCGCATTCAGGTGGATGCGCTGGCCGGACAATCCGGGCCCAAAGATCTGACAGCCGTCGACCCGCAAATCCTGACGGGCCTGGCCCATGTCATGCGCGTGCAAACGGGTGGCTTGGGGGGCGCGTTTGTTTGGCCGTCCTTGCTGAGAAAGTTGCACCGCGAAAGTCCTGACTACGCCAATTGATTCGCGCTTCCTCCGCCTTATTAAAAGTACCCACATGACCTCCTTGTTTGAACCCTGCCAAGTCGGTGCCATGGCTTTGGCCTCTCGCATCGTGATGGCGCCGCTGACACGAAACCGCGCACCCGGTGCACTCGCCAACGCCCGCATGGCCACCTATTACCGACAACGCGCCAACCCGGCAACAGGCGCCGGCCTGATCGTGACCGAAGCCACCGCCATCAGCCAGCAGGGTCAAGGCTATGCCGATGTGCCGGGCATCTGGAGCGAGGCGCAAGTGGCGTCCTGGAAGCAGGTGACTGACGCGGTGCATGCCGAGGGCGGCAAGATCGTGGTGCAGCTTTGGCATGTGGGCCGGGTGTCGCACACCAGCTTGCAACCCGGTGGTGGCGCGCCCGTAGCCCCTTCGGCCCTCACCGCCAAAACCAAAACTGTCTTGCTGGTCGATGGTCAGGCCCAATTTGTGGACACCTCCGCACCTCGCGCCCTTGACATCGGCGAGTTGCCCGGGATCGTGGCGGACTATCGCCAAGCGGCAGCCAACGCCGTGGCCGCAGGTTTTGACGGCGTGGAGGTGCACGCCGCCAACGGCTACCTGATTGACCAGTTCCTGCGCTCAGGCAGCAACCAGCGCACCGATGCGTATGGCGGCTCGGTGGAAAACCGCGCACGATTTTTGAACGATGTCATGACGGCGGTGGTGGCTGAGATTGGCGGAGACCGCACAAGCATCCGGCTGTCGCCCGTGACACCTGCCAACGATGCCATCGATGAACAGCCTCAGCCTTTGTTTGAGCATGTTGCCGGTTTGTTGGGCCCTTTGGGTCTGGCTTATGTGCATGTGATCGAAGGATCGACCGGTGGGCCTCGCGATCACCAGCAAGGCCCTCTCGCATTTGACTACCCGGCTTTTCGAAAAGCCTATGCCCTGGCTGGCGGCAAGGGCGCCTGGATGCTCAACAATGGCTACGACTTGTCGCTGGCACAAGTGGCGCTTGACCAAGGCGCCGACCTGGTGGCCTTTGGTCGCCCTTTCATTGCCAACCCAGATCTCGGTCTGCGCTTGCGCAAAGGCGGCCCTTTCAACACGCCTGACCGCAAGACCTTTTACGGGGGCGGCGACGCGGGCTATACAGACTATCCAGCGCTTTCATAAAAGGGCCATCATGAAAAAAACCCGTCTTTCCTGCTCGGTATTTTTTTTGCTACTGGGGCTGTACACGACTTCCAATGTTCAGGCCGGCCGTCCCTTGACCGTCGATGACGCCAATGTGAACGACGTCGGGGAAGGCCACGTGGAGGGCTGGTGGACACGCTCACCCGACGGCTCACGCAGCTGGACAGTCGCCCCGGCCTATGCCCCTGCCCAGAATATGGAACTGGGGGCAGGCCTCTCCCGCCAGCAAAGAACAGGTCTCGAAACTCTGAATGTGCAGGCCAAATTCCGCCTCACCCCATCGCAAGAAAACGGCTGCAACCTCGGCGCGGTCGTGGGTACGGCGCGCACCACCGGGGAAAACACCAAAGGGTATGTGAATGCCCTGCTCACCTGCAACCACACCTCACTGGGCAGTCTGCATACCAATCTGGGCGCCCTGGATTTCTCCAGCGGCCAACGCATCGGCACGTGGGGGCTTGCCTGGGAGCGCGCTTATGGCGAGGTCACCGCCCATGTCGAGGCGTACGGCCAGCAACAAGACAAGCCCAGTTGGGCGGCCGGCATGCGCATGAACATACTTCCAAAATTACAACTGGATGCCAGCATGGGTCGACAAGCGAGACACAACATGGTGACTCTTGGGACCAAATGGATGTTTTGACAGCCCTTGGCCAGATTCAGCCCAAACCCACGGGTGAAGGTGCCCGCGTCACGATCAGGCTGAACAGTTTTTCATAGTCTTCAGTGGGCGGGTAGTGCCCTGACAGGGGGTCGGAATTTTCAGCAAATGCGGCGTCAACGACCCGCCAATCCTCCGCTGAAAAGCACCGCTCTGCCTCGGGCAAGATGGCCGTTTCTTCCAGTTTCATGTGTTCCAGGTACGCGTTCACGTAATGGTCCAGCGCTTCTTCAAATGTCTTGCGCCTTTTTTCACCGAGCAACTCCCACGCCAACAACAGGTGCTGCATATCGCGAGCGGATTTTTCGCTGCTCATGTGGTCACGTTCCAGCTTGTCGATCACACCCATGACATCGGGTGCGAGTTTCGCAAGCTTTGGAAACAGCAGGTTGGACTCCTTGGGGTGGTGCAAGCGCTCCGGAAATTCATCGATGTAAAACATCATGGCACGCACCACGTCAAAGAATTTATGACGCTCATCTGTTGGCCCACGTTTGACCATCATTTGCATGGCATACAGCATGGCCGCCAGTGAGGCGTGTTCGTTGCGAATGATTTGAAGGGCGCTGTCGCTTTTCATGATGAACTCCAGACTCAAACTTCCAGAGTATGTTGACAAGCACACAAGCGCAGCTTGATGAAGGTCAAATACGGGCGATTATTTGGCCCGGCATGCCAGCCCGCAAACACAGAGATCGCAGGTTCAATCCGTCTTGATTTTCCAGCGCTTGAGAAGCAGGGCATTGGCCATCACACTGACCGAGCTGAGCGCCATCGCACCACCCGCAATCACCGGGTTGAGATATCCCAGCGCCGCCAAGGGAATGCCTGCCACGTTGTAGGCAAAAGCCCAAAACAGGTTCTGCCGGATTTTGGCCACGGTGCGTGCTGAAATATCAAATGCAGCACCCACCAACGCCACGTCACCGCGCATGAGGGTGATGCCCGCAGCATGCATGGCCACGTCGGTCCCGTTGCCCATGGCCAAGCCCACATCGGCGGCGGCCAAAGCCGGCGCATCGTTCACGCCGTCACCTACCATGGCCACCACCCGGCCGCCCATGCGCAATTTTTGCACCTGTGCGGCTTTCTCTCCGGGCAACACATTGGCCAGCACTTCACCCTCTTCAGGTCGCAAGCCCAAGCGGCGTGCCATGGCTTCGGCAGCGGCTTGGTTGTCCCCTGAAATCATCACCAATTTCATACCGCGTTGGCGCAATGCGGCCAAAGCCGCGGCAGCGCCCGGTTTGGGCTCGTCACCAAACGCCAGCAACAGCACGCCCTGAACGCCCGATGCCGTGCGCTCGGCCAAGGCCGACAACGTGGCCCCATCGGCCAACAACGCAGCCACCTCTTGCGCCCATGCGTTGTGCGCCATGCCCTCTTCGTGCAGCCAACGCATGCTGCCCAATAAAAATTGCCGCCCCTCGAGCGTGGCCTGTACGCCGCGGCCGGGCACGGCGGTCATGTGCTGGGGTGTTAACAACTTCAATTGTTGCGACGCGGCCGCGTTCACAACCGCACGGGCCAGGGGATGCTCACTGCCACTTTGCACGCTCGCGGCCCAAGCCAATGCCGTGGCTGCATCTTGTCCGGGCATAGCGACATGGCGCGTCAACTGCGGTTGCCCGACGGTGAGGGTGCCTGTTTTGTCAAATGCGATGGTCTGAACCCTGTGCGCCACTTCCAGGGCTTGTACGTCCTTGATCAGGATGCCGTTTTGGGCAGCCACACCGGTCCCCGCCATGATGGCCACGGGCGTGGCCAAACCCAGGGCGCAGGGACACGCGATCACCAACACCGCCACCGCATGGATCAAGGCAGACTCAAAAGTAGCCCCCATCACCATCCAGGTGACCAGCGTGAGCAAGGCCACCACCAGCACCACGGGCACGAAAATTTCGGCCACCTTGTCCACCAGGCGCTGGATGGGCGCCTTGGCCGCTTGAGCGTCTTCAACCAGCCGGATGATGTGCGACAAAACGGTTTCGTGCCCCACGGCGGTGACCCGCATGACAACCCGGCCATCACCATTGATGGAGCCGCCGGTCAATGACATGCCGACGGTTTTGGCCACGGGCAACGGTTCTCCGGTCAGCATGGATTCGTCGACCTGCGTTTGCCCATCGACCAAGACACCATCGACCGGAAAACGCTCTCCGGGCCGAACAAGGATGCGGTCATCCACCAGAATTTCGTCCACGGGCACATCCACTTCACCCTCATCGCTCAACCAATGTGCCTTGTCGGGCCGAAGGGCATACAAGGCCCGAATGGCTTCGGTCGTTTGACGCTTGGCCCGGGCCTCAAGCCACTTGCCAAGCATCACCAAAGTGATCACCACGGCTGAGCCCTCAAAATACAAATGGGGCGGGTGTGATGCGTGTGCCGTGAGCCAAAGCCATACCGACAACAACCAGCCTGACGTGGTGCCCAATGCCACGAGCAAATCCATATTGCCCGTCAATGCCTTGAGCGCGCTCCAGCCAGCCTTGTAAAAACGCGCGCCCAAAATGAATTGCACAGGGGTCGCCAACGCAAACTGCACCCATGCGGGCAGCATCCAGTGTTGCCCCCACAGATCGCCCAGCATGGGCATGACCAATGGTGTTGACAGCAGCAAGCCCCAAGCCACAGGCGCAAAACCAGCCCAGGCCGAGGTGTTACCGCTCACGAGCGCGGCATCGGCCTTTCGTGGTTCGTAGCCGGCATCGCGTATGGCTCGGCGCAATCGTCCATCCATCGTGCCGTCCACAGCACCGTCAGCTTGCAAAACGATGCGCGCCGATTCGGTTGCCAAATTGACCGTCACCATGTCAACGCCGGGCAACTTCTTCAATGCTTTTTCGACCCTCGCGACACAAGAGGCACAGGTCATCCCGCCAATCCCGATATCAAGGGTCTCCGATTCAGTCTTGATCTGTGTCATGTTCAGGCAGGGGTTAAGAGCTATGCTTTGAGCATGCCCATTCGGGTTTGTTTGAAAGCATGATCATGAACCAGATTTTTGTTGTTGAAGGCATGACCTGTGGTCATTGCGAAAAATCCGTGATCAAAGCTTTGCTCGCGCTGGACCCCCAAGCCAAGGTGGAGATAGATCGCACACAAAACAAGGTGCAGGTCGATTCTGAAAAAGCACGCGAAGCACTGGCCAAAGCCATTTCCGAAGAAGGTTACCGCGTTACCACCTGAATTTTTCAACCCCCAAAGGAGAGCAACATGACAAAAAATATCGGCAGCATCGAACGCCTTCTTCGCATCGTGGCTGGTCTTGTGCTGATCGCACTGGCCGCCACCGGCACCGTGGGTTGGTGGGGCTGGCTGGGTGCCGTTCCCTTGGCAACAGGTCTCATCGGTTGGTGCCCTCCTTACAGCCTGCTGGGCATCAACACCTGCAAAAACCGCAACGTCTGATCATCGCCAAGCCACTCAAGATCGCCTTGTTTGCGCTTGATTTTTGAATGTGCCCCGAGTTCATCCATCTTTACAAATCACAGCAGATGGGGCACATCTCAGACACATGGTCGGGCCACACTTGCCGCATCCCATCACTGAAAGTGATGTTGACCATGAAATCGATTCGCAACACAGTGAAAGTGGCCATCACGGTCACCATTAAAAACACAGACACGTGAGAACAGTCTCTCTTGTCTTCAGTACCAGGCCGCTCACTGAGCGGCCTTTTCATTTCATTTTCGGATTTGACACACATCAAGCCTTGAAAAACGCCGGATGGTTAAGCTTTGCTCATGGCCCAAATACCTCGTTCCGATTCCACACAGACACGTTCCGGTATTTTTCTACCACCCATCCGCCCCATCTTGATGGACCAACCCATGCAATGGTTGGCACTTGGATTCAAGGACATGGCCCGAGCGCCCTTGCTCAGCATCATGCATGGCCTGGTGCTGGCGGCCATGGGTGGATTCATCGCCTTGCTGGCGCATGATCAATTTTGGTTGTTGGTGGGATACATGTCGGGCTTCATGGTGGTGGCACCTGTGCTGGCCACCAGCCTGTATGCCATGAGCCGTGCCATTGAACGTGGAGACGTTGTCAATTTTGATTTGCTGGTCCAAACTTGGACGCAGTGGCAAATGCGCCTGCGCCACCAGCCGGGCAGTTACTGGAGCTTGATCCGTTTTGGTCTCTTACTGGGCTTGGCTGCCACTGGCTGGGTCATTACCTCAGCAGCCCTGATCACGTTGATGGCGCCAGTCCCCATCCATACACCTGTTGATTTCATACGCCATGTGGTCCTGGCCAAAGAAGGACATTTGTTTGAACTTTGGGTCGGATTGGGCGGCATGATGGCCGTGCCGGTCTTTGCTTCCAGTGTGGTGTCCATGCCTCTATTGCTGGACCGCCGTGTGACGGTCTTGCAAGCGGTTCTGACCAGTTGGAAAGCTGTGTTGACCCACCCCTTTCAGATGACCTTGTGGGCTTTTTTGATCGCAGGCTTCAGCCTGCTGGGTATTTTTTCACTGTTTTTAGGCCTGATCCTGGTCATTCCCATGCTGGGCCATGGCAGTTGGCATGCCTATCGGCACCTTGTGGATGTCTCTGATCTGGAAGAACGCATCACTGGCCAAGGTGAATTGTGATGTTCGGATTCAACGAAGAGCAATTTGCTTGGTTCGGCTTGACCATCGGCATTGGCGCTTTCATGCTCTATATGCTTTTCATCATTGGGCAATTGGCTTGGGAGTCAAAAGCTGGAAAATTTGGAACATTTGTCATTTTTCTTGGATTGGCCTTTGGCATGCTGGGTTTTGTCGCCAAAGGTGTCATTCAGTGGTGGATGGACTCATGAACACGACCCAAGGACAAGCTTGTGGATAAAAACAGGACAACAAGCAGGTTATCCACAGTTTTCTGTCCGTGCTTAAAGTTGTTCATTTTTCGGTGACAACTCAAAACGCACTGGTGCACACCTTCACCCATGCGCTAAGTCCCTGACAGTGTTCAGGAATCCAGGCTTGTCCACACATCAAGGCTTCCCTTACCTACTATTGCTATTTAAAGATATAGATCTATAGAGAAAGAGCAAGGAACAAGTGCACTGTTAAGATTTAGCCTTTTGCACCACAAATGACCTCATGACGATCGATTCAGAAGCCGCCATGTCGAATTGTTACGACATCAAAAGCGCTGACTTGTCATTGGTGGCTTTGGTTCTCAAAACCACGGATATCCAGGCCATTTCTCGTGCTTTGCTCCAGCAAATGGCAGAGAGCCCGGGTTTTTTCGAGCAAGATCCGGTGATCGTCGATGTCAGTTTTATCGATATTGAACAACATTCATCGCTCTCGACAGATCTAGTTCATTTGTTATCCGTGCTTCGCGAACACGCTTTGATGCCTGTTGCTGTCAAAGGCGCCCAGGGGGAGCTTTTGTCTCATGCCAAGGCATTGGGCTTGGTGGACGCCAGCGATGCCCGCATTCGCCGTTCTGTGGCGGTTGCTGCGTCTGTTGAAGAAGTACCTGTCCCTGTGCTTTCACCGGCTGTACAAGCGACCCCCTTGGGTCCCATGGTGATCGACAAGCCCTTGCGCTCAGGTCAACAGGTCTACGCGAAAGGTCGTGACCTCATTGTTCTGGCCATGGTGAATGCGGGTGCCGAAGTCATCGCAGATGGCAACATTCACATTTATGCCGCCCTGCGTGGCAAAGCCATTGCAGGCGCCCGTGGCAATACACAGGCACGCATCTTTGCGCAGGCCATGGAGCCTGAACTCATTTCCATCGCTGGTATTTACCGCACCAGTGAAAATGCGTTGCCTCAGGATGTTTTGGGTCAGGCCGCACAGGTCTGTCTGCAATCAGGCCCTGACGGCGACAAATTACGGGTCTTGCCAATCAAGCCCTGAACCCTTGAAATTCATTGATACCTTGTCCAAGAAAGAAAATCCCATGGCAAAAATCGTCGTTGTGACTTCCGGCAAAGGGGGTGTGGGCAAAACCACAACCAGCGCCAGTTTCGCCACCGGCCTCGCTCTCAAAGGCTTCAAGACAGCCGTCATTGATTTTGATGTGGGCTTGCGCAATCTGGACCTGATCATGGGTTGCGAGCGCCGTGTTGTTTATGACCTGATCAATGTGATTCAAGGTGAAGCCAACTTGAACCAGGCACTGATCAAAGACAAGCAGTGTCCGAATTTATTTGTGTTGGCAGCTTCGCAGACGCGCGACAAAGATGCCTTGTCTCAGGAAGGTGTTGAAAAAGTGCTCAATGACCTTTCGGCCATGGGGTTTGAATACATCGTTTGTGATTCCCCTGCCGGCATTGAAACAGGGGCCTTGATGGCCATGCACTTTGCAGATGAAGCCTTGGTCGTGACCAACCCCGAAGTGTCTTCTGTGCGAGATTCAGACCGTATTCTGGGCATGTTGGGCAGCAAGACCAAACGGGCCATCGAAGGGGGCGAGCCGATCAAGGAACATCTCTTGATCACGCGTTACAACCCCAACCGGGTTGAAGACGGCCAAATGCTGTCGCTTCAGGACATTCAGGACATCTTGCGCATCCAGTTGTTGGGTGTGATTCCTGAAAGTGACAACGTTCTGCAGGCGTCCAACCAGGGCACGCCAGCCATCCACATGGCCGAGAGCGATGTGTCGGAAGCCTACAAGGACGTGATCGATCGCTTTTTGGGAGAAGACAAACCCATGCGCTTCACCGAAGCCGACAAGCCTGGTTTCTTCAAACGTTTGTTTGGAGGCAAGTGAACCATGTCGTTTCTTTCCTTCCTGCTGGGCGAAAAGAAGAAAACCGCCAGTGTCGCCAAAGAACGTTTGCAAATCATTTTGGCGCACGAGCGCAGTGGCCGCAACGCCGCTGAGCCCGATTATTTGCCTGACTTGCAACGCGAACTGGTGGCCGTGATCAGCAAGTACATCAAGATCAATCCCGCCGACATCAAGGTCAACCTCGAGCGTCAGGACAACCTGGAAGTTCTCGAAGTCAAAATCGAGTTGCCTGACGCACGCTGAGTTTGCCCGACAGGGTGACGCATCGGTTCATGAATGCCTGCTGCGCTTGAGCAGGCATTCATGCTTTCACATCACTTGGCGCTGAGTGATGCCCACATCGAGCGCGCCGCCTTGATGTTGCGCTCCTTGACGTGGCCAAAACCCTTGATGTTTTCGGGCACCTTGGCCACCTCCAGGGCATGTGCGTGCTTGCTGGCATTCAAGTCCTGTAGGGCATCGTCAATGTGTTGCATGTATTCACCCACCAAGGCGCGTTCGGTGCGTCGCTCTTCGGATTGCCCCAGCACATCAAATGCCGTGCCTCGCAAGCCCTTGAGTTTGGCCAGCATCTTGAAACCCGTCAGCATGAAGGGGCCAAATTTTTGTTTGACCAATTCACCTTTGTTGTTGCGTTTTGCAAGCAGGGGCGGCGCCAGGTGGTAGTGCACTTTGAAGTCACCCTCAAAACTGTCACGAATGCGGTCCAGGAAAGCTGACTGTGTGTGCAAGCGGGCAACCTCGTACTCGTCCTTGTAGGCCATCAGCTTGTACAAATACCTGGCCACTGTTTCGGTGAGCAAGCTTTTCCCCAAAGGGGCTTCGGCCAGCTGAACACGCTGAACGAACGCCTGGTAACGCTCGGCATAAGCGGCATTTTGGTAATCGGTCAAACGGCTCACGCGGTCGGCGATCAGGTCAGCGAGGCCTTCGCGTTTTTTGAACTGGATGGTTTGTACGGGCTGGATTTTTTGTGACAGCACTTCGGGCTGGTGCGCCGCATGACGGCCCCATTCAAAGGCGGTCAGGTTGTTCTTGACCTGCACATCGTTGAGCTCGATCGCACGCACCAAAGACTCATGGCGCAGGGGCACCCAGCCTTTTTGCCAGGCATATCCAAGGATCATGGGGTTCACGTAAATCGTGTCCCCCATGAGTTGTTTGGCCAAGGCATCGGCATCAAAGCTGCCCACCGAGTCGGCGCCCACTTGTCCCGCGATTTCGGCCACGCATTGTTCGGCGGGGTTTTGCCAGTTGCCGTTTTTCACAAAGGCGGCGGTGGGTGTGCTGTTGCTGTTCAGGGCCACATGGGTGCGGCCCGCACGCATGCGCAAAGTGGTTTCTTTGGACGCGCTGACAATCGGGTCGCAGCCCATGATCAGGTCGGCCGCGGCCATGCTCACACGGGTGGTCCGGATCTCGTCTTGCGTGTTGGCCACTAACACGTGGCTCCAGGTTGCGCCGCCTTTTTGTGCCAGCCCCGCCGAGTCTTGTGTGACGATGCCCTTGCCTTCCATGTGCGCGGCCATGCCCAGCAATTGCCCGATGGTGATGACCCCGGTGCCACCAACGCCGGCCACCACCATGCCCCAGGGCTCGGTGATCAAAGGCAGTTCGGGCTCAGGCAATGCGCCCAGGCTGGCAGGGCTCAAAGTGTTGACCGATGCGGTCGTGGATTTTTTCTTGAAGGTGCCACCTTCCACGGTGACAAAGCTTGGGCAAAAGCCTTTGAGACAGCTGGTGTCCTTGTTGCAGGTGCTTTGGTTGATGGTGCGTTTGCGGCCCAGTGGTGTTTCCAGCGGTTCGACGGAAAGACAATTTGATTGCACCCCGCAGTCACCACAGCCTTCACAGACTTCTTCGTTGATCATCACGCGCACAGCAGGGTCAACCATGGTGCCCCGCTTGCGACGGCGGCGTTTTTCGGTCGCGCAGGTCTGGTCGTAAATGATGACGGTGGTGCCTTTGATCTCGCGCATTTCGCGTTGAATGCGGTCGAGTTCGTCGCGGTGGAAAACCCGCACGCCTTCAGCCAGTGCAACGCCTTGGTATTTTTCGGGCTCGTCGGTGACCACATCAATGCGTTGCGCGCCTTCTGCGCGCATGCTTTGCGCGATCTGCACCACGCTGTGGCCTTCGGGTCGTTCGCCCACTGGCTGGCCGCCGGTCATGGCCACGGCATCGTTGTACAAAATTTTGTAGGTGATGTTCACACCCGACACCACGCTTTGGCGAACAGCCAGGATGCCGCTGTGAAAATAAGTCCCGTCGCCAATGTTGGCAAACATGTGCTGGTCGGTGCTGAAGGGCTGCTGCCCTGTCCATGGCACGCCCTCACCGCCCATTTGGGTGAAGCCCACGGTGCTGCGGTCCATCCAGATGCTCATGAAATGGCAGCCAATGCCGGCCATGGCGCGCGAACCCTCGGGCACCTTGGTGGAGGTGTTGTGCGGGCAGCCCGAACAGAACCAGGGCGTGCGCTCGGCAGCAGCGCCCAAGGTCAGGGTTTGCAGTGATTTTTCTTTGGCATCCAGCACGGCCAGGTGCGCATCGATGCGTGCCGTGGTGTCGGCATCGATGCCGAGTTTCTTCAGGCGTTTGGCAATGGCCCGCGCGATGATGGCGGGCGTCAGGTCTGCGTTGGCGCGCAGCAAGGTGCGCTCGGTCGGGTTGGGGACGGACCATTCGCCGCCCGAGACATCGCCATCGGCTTCGTCGAATTTGCCCAAAATGTGGGGCCGCACATCGTCACGCCAGTTGTAAAGCTCTTCTTTGAGTTGGTATTCAATGACCTGCCGCTTTTCCTCGACCACCAGAATTTCGCGCAGTCCGGTGGCAAATTCACGGGTGGTCTGCGCTTCGAGCGGCCAGACCACGGCCACTTTGTGCAAACGGATGCCCAATTGATGGCAGCGCTCGTCGTTCAGCCCGAGGTCCATCAAGGCTTGGCGCGTGTCGTTGTAGGCTTTGCCGCTGGCGATCAGGCCAAAGCGGTCGTTCGGGCCTTCAATCACGTTGTGGTTGAGTTTGTTGGCGCGGATGTAGGCCAGGGCCGCATACCACTTGTAATCGAACAAGCGGGCTTCTTGCTCCAGCGCGGTATCGGGCCAGCGGATGTGCAAGCCGCCGGGGGGCATGACGAACTCGGGCAGCACGATTTGTACGCGCTCGGGGTCGATGTGCGCCGTGGCACTGGACTCAACGATTTCCTGGATCGTTTTCATGCCCGACCAGATGCCGGCAAAACGGCTCATGGCCAAAGCGTGCAGGCCCTGGTCAAGAATGTCTTGCACGCTGGCTGGAAAAAAGACGGGCAGCCCGCAAGCCTTGAAAATGTGGTCGCTCTGGTGTGCCGCCGTTGAGCTTTTGGCCACGTGGTCATCGCCTGCGATCGCCAGCACGCCGCCCCAGGGCGTGGTGCCTGCCATGTTGGCGTGCTTGAATACATCCGAGCAACGGTCAACCCCGGGCCCCTTGCCGTACCAGATACCGAACACGCCGTCGTACTTGTTGGTGCCGGGCGGTGCAAATCCGAGTTGCTGCGTGCCCCACAAAGCCGTGGCCGCCAACTCTTCGTTGACCCCGGGCTGGAAGACGATGTGTTGTGCCTTCAGGTGGTCTTTGGCTTTCCATAGCGACTGGTCGTAACTGCCCAGCGGAGAACCCCGGTAACCACTGATGAAGCCCGCGGTGTTTTTGCCCTGCAAGGCATCGCGTTGGCGCTGCAGCATGGGCAGTTTTACCAAGGCCTGCACGCCACTCATGAAGGCGCGACCGACATCCAGGCTGTATTTGTCGTCCAGCGTCACGGTTTCTAAGGCCTGGCGAATTGATTCGGGCAAGGGGGCGTTCATGGTCTGTCCTGCAGCTGAAATGGAAAGCACAGTGTAGGACGCCCAAGCCGACAGGTGCTTGCTTTCGGTGACAGGATTTGCCCTATGATTTGAAAGAATCTTGCTCAAAGGGGGCTATTTTGGAAACACTTGATAAATTTGACTGGGCAATACTGAATGAACTGCAAAAAGACGGCCGATTGACCAATGCCGAATTGGCCCAGCGTGTGGGCTTGTCGGCGGCGCCCTGTTGGCGCCGCGTGCGGGCGCTGGAAGAGTCGGGTGTCATCAAAGGCTACCGCGCCGAAATCGATCGCCAGAAAGTGGGGCTGGATGTGTTTGCTTTCGTGCGGCTCGATGCCGAACGCAACCGGGGTGATGTGACGCGCCAACTCGAGGAGGCCATCCTCAAAATCCCTGAAGTTGTTTCATGCCATTACATCAGTGGCACCGGCACGTTTGAGTTGCAAGTGGTCAGCAAAGACCTGAACACCTTCAGCCAGTTTGCGCGCGACGTTCTGATCAACCTGCCGAATGTGAAAGACCTGCACACCAGTTTTTCACTGGGTGAGGTCAAGGCCGCAGGGGCTTTGCCGCTGCGGCCTTGAAGTTGCTTTCTCTGGCCTTTTGGGGCGCCTTGCACGCTGATCAGGGGTAGAGACCCCGCAACTCACGCGCCTGCAAAATGCGCGAGCAAGCCACAATGAAAGTGGCTGTGCGCAAGCTGACCCGGTGTTCGGCGGCCACTTGCCAGATGCCGGCAAACGCCTCGCGCAGGATGCGCACCAAGCGGGTGTTGATGTCGTCTTCGGTCCAGAAGAAGCTCGAGAAATCCTGCACCCACTCAAAGTAGCTGACGGTGACCCCGCCGGCGTTGGCAATCACATCGGGTACGACCAGGATGCCTTTTTCGTGCAGGATGTCATCGGCTTCGGGTGTGGTCGGGCCGTTGGCGCCTTCGATCACCATGCGCGCCTTGATCTGATCGGCGTTGGCTGCGGTGATTTGTTGCTCCAGGGCTGCAGGAATCAGGATGTCGCAGTCCACCGCCCAAAACGCGGCATCTGGCAGGGTTTCAACTGGGCCGCTCGCCTGCTCAAACCCTTTCACGCTGCCATGTTCTTCAACATGGCGCAGCAGGGCCGGCACGTCCAGGCCGGATGCTTTGTAAATCGTGCCTCCGTGGTCTTGCACCGCGACCACTGTTGCACCGGCTTGCGCAAACAGTTTGGCCGCAATGCCGCCCACGTTGCCAAAGCCCTGTACGGCCACTTTGGCTTGGGTGATGTCGAGGCCGATGTGCTGTGCGGCCTCTTGGCCGACGGTGAAGACGCCTCGCCCGGTGGCTTCACGTCGGCCCAATGAGCCACCCAAAGCCAGGGGCTTGCCGGTGACCACGCCCGAGGCGGTGGCGCCCTCGTTCATGGAATAGGTGTCCATCATCCAGGCCATGATTTGCTCGTTGGTGTTCACGTCAGGCGCCGGAATGTCCTTGTTGGGCCCGATGATGATGCCGATTTCGCTGGTGTAGCGGCGCGTCAGACGCTCCAACTCGCCGCGTGACAAGGTCTTGGGGTCGACCCGGATGCCGCCCTTGGCGCCGCCAAAGGGCAGGTTGACAGCAGCGTTTTTGACCGACATCCAGGCTGAAAGGGCCATGACCTCTGACAGCGTGACGTCCTGGTGAAAGCGCACCCCGCCTTTGCCGGGACCGCGGCTGGTGTTGTGTTGCACGCGGTAGCCCTCAAAGTGGGCCATGCTGCCGTTGTCCAGCTCGATCGGCACGTCCACGATCAAGGCACGCTTGGGCCGTTTGAGCGTCTCGACCCAGCGCGACAGGCCGCCCAGGTAGGGGGTGACCCGGTCGACCTGTTGAAGGTAAATACCCCAAGGGCCGAGGTGATCGGGGTTCAAATAAGAGGGCAGTGCGTGGCTGCTTTTGGCGGGTGCGCCTGCTGGGGCATTGGACATGGTGTGTCTCCTGTCTTGAAACTGACGGGTTGTCAGCGGTGTCGATGGTAATACGTCCGTATTGCTTCGTCCAAGGCCGCTTGTCTCTGGGGTTATGCGCTTAATGCATAACCCGGCGGTTCGTGAGGCCCTTGTGGTTTTGTTGCCGATTGTTCTGATGGGGCTGAATCAGCAGGGGCAACACACATCGGACCCTGCCTGTAAAATAAGCAGCTTCAGCCGACCCCGTGGCAGGGGCGCCTTGGCGCATGATGCGCCCCTATTTGGCCTTCATCCGAGGCGGACTTCTCATGCTTTACCCTCAAGAATTCGATGTGATCGTGGTCGGCGGCGGCCATGCCGGGACAGAAGCGGCGTTGGCAGCCGCGCGCATGGGTTGCAAAACCTTGCTGCTGTCGCACAACATCGAGACCCTGGGCCAGATGAGCTGTAACCCCTCCATTGGCGGCATCGGTAAAGGCCATCTGGTCAAAGAAGTCGACGCTTTGGGTGGGGCCATGGCCTTGGCCACCGATGAAGGCGGCATCCAGTTCCGCATTCTGAACAGTTCCAAAGGCCCGGCCGTGCGTGCCACGCGGGCGCAGGCAGACCGGATCTTGTACAAAGCGGCGATTCGCCGCATGCTCGAGAACCAACCGAATTTGTGGCTGTTTCAACAAGCCGTGGACGATTTGATGGTCGAAGGTGACCGGGTGGTCGGCGCCGTGACGCAAGTGGGCATCCGTTTCAAGGGGCGTACCGTGGTGTTGACGGCGGGCACTTTTCTCGACGGCAAGATCCATGTGGGCTTGCAAAACTATGCCGCCGGCAGGGCAGGCGACCCGCCTGCTGTGAGCCTGTCGGCACGCCTGAAAGAGCTCAAGCTGCCGCAAGGGCGCCTGAAAACCGGGACGCCGCCACGCCTGGATGGCCGCACCATCGACTTCAGCCAATGCACCGAACAACCCGGCGACGGCGTTCCCGGCGGCATGAACCCGGACGCGGGTGTGCCGGTGTTCAGCTTCATGGGCCGTGCCGAGATGCACCCTCAGCAAGTGCCGTGCTGGATCACGCACACCAACGAACGCACCCACGAGATCATCCGCTCCGGCTTTGACCGCAGCCCGATGTTCACCGGCAAGATCGAAGGCGTGGGGCCGCGCTACTGCCCGAGCGTGGAGGACAAGGTCAACCGCTTTGCCGACAAGGACAGCCACCAGATTTTTCTGGAGCCAGAAGGCCTGACTACACACGAGTACTACCCCAACGGCATCTCGACCAGCTTGCCATTCGACATCCAGTACGACCTGGTGCGCTCGATGAAAGGGCTGGAAAACTGCCATATTTTGCGGCCCGGCTACGCCATTGAATACGATTACTTTGACCCGCGGGCATTGAAGAACAGCTTTGAAACACGCCAGATCAATGGCCTGTTTTTTGCCGGCCAGATCAACGGCACCACCGGTTACGAAGAGGCCGCGGCCCAAGGCTTGTTCGCCGGCATCAATGCCGCACTGCAATGCCGGGGCGAAGCTTCCTGGACGCCAGCACGCGACCAGGCCTATCTGGGTGTGTTGGTCGATGACCTGGTGACCCAGGGCGTGACCGAGCCCTACCGCATGTTCACCAGCCGGGCCGAGTATCGGCTGCAACTGCGTGAAGACAACGCCGACGCCCGCCTGACTGAAGTGGGGCGCCAGATGGGCCTCGTGGACGACGCGCGCTGGGATGCTTTCAGCCGCAAGCGCGATGCTGTTTCACGTGAAACAGAGCGCCTGAAGTCCACCTGGGTGAATCCGAAAAACCTGTCTGCAGCAGAATCTGAGCGGGTGCTGGGCAAGGCCATTGAGCACGAGCACAAGCTCTTTGATTTGCTGCGAAGACCCAATGTGTCCTACGGCGACCTGATGTCTCTGGATGGTGGGCGCATGGCCAGCACCGATGTTTCACGTGAAACGCTGGGCGAGCTGAGTGTGCCGGTCATTGAGCAGGTGGAGATTGCCGCCAAGTATTCCGGCTACATCGATCGCCAAAGGGGCGAGGTTGAGCGCGCTGCTTTTTATGAGCATCTGCGTTTACCCGAGCAACTGGATTACATGCAGGTTTCGGCCCTGTCGATTGAGGCGCGGCAAAAGCTGTCCAAACACCGACCCGAAACGCTGGGCCAGGCTTCACGTATTTCAGGCATCACGCCGGCCAGCGTTTCATTGCTCTTGATCCACCTGAAGAAGGGTGGGTTCAAGGGGTTCATGGGTGCTGCCCCCCAAGAAAGCCAGTCTGCATGAGCGTGAATCTTGCCGAGGGCCTGGGTGCGGGAATTCGTGCGCTGGGGCTTGACCTGGGGCCGGACCAACAAAAGCATTTGCTCGACTATGTGGCCCTGATCCAAAAATGGAACAAGGTCTACAACCTGACGGCTTTGCGCGACCCGGCAGACATGCTGACGCACCATTTGCTGGACAGCTTGACGGCGGTGGCGCCACTGACCCGTCATACCCAAGGCCGTGCGGTTCGGCTGCTGGATGTCGGGTCGGGCGGTGGCTTGCCAGGTGTGGTGCTGGCCATCTGCATGCCCGAGTTGGACGTGACCTGTGTGGACACGGTGGCCAAAAAAGCCGCGTTTGTGCAGCAGGTTGCGGTCAGCCTCAAGTTGCCCAACCTGCGTGGACTGCATGCACGGGTCGAGTCCTTGAACGATCCGTACGCGGTGATTTGCTCTCGGGCCTTCGCTTCCTTGCCTGATTTTGTGACCTGGTCGCGTTCGGCGCTGGCGGAGGGCGGGGTCTGGATGGCCATGAAAGGCAAGCACCCGCAAGATGAAATCGACGCATTGCCTGCCGATGTGAAGGTGTTTCACGTGGAACCGTTGACGGTGCCGGGGCTGGATGTAGAGCGCTGCATGGTCTGGATGAAAGCCGCTGACAGCGCTGTTCAGCCCTGAGACCCCCTTGACCGGATAGGCAATCACACCAAGCCGTCTGGTTGAATGCCGCCTTGTTCAGCGGGCAGGGCAATGGCCCGCAGCAGCTGAAATGCCCGCAGCGCGAAGCTGTTTCACGTGAAACAGTGGGTGCCACGAACGGCCGCTGCAAAGCCCATCACGTACACTCGCCACATTCCCCAGAAAGTGCACACATGTTTGGAATCTCGGATTACGGCGCATTCGCTGCGGCCTTTGTCCTGCTTTTGTTTTTGCCGGGGCCAGGCAATCTGGCCTTGATCAGTTCTGCCAGCAAGGGCGGCCTGGCGGGCGGCTTGGCCTCTGTGCTGGGCTTGCTTTTGGGGGACCAGATCTTGCTGTGGCTCACGGTGGCCGGTGTGGCCGCTTTGCTCAAAACTTATCCGCCCTTGTTCATGGGTCTGCAGTGGCTGGGCGCAGCCTATCTGGCCTGGTTGGGCTACAAAATGATCACGGCCAAGCCGGGCGAGGGGCCCAGCATCGAGATCACGCCCGGACATTATTTTCGGGAAACCATGGTCATTACCTTGCTGAACCCGAAGGCGATCATGTTTTACTTCGCGTTTTTTCCGCAATTCATTGACCCGGTGAACCACCAGGGCTGGATCACCTTTGCGGTGATGGCCTTGACGATCGCGGTGCTGGGCTTCCTGTACTGTTTTGGCGTGGTGTTGATCACGCACACGATGGCCGAGCGCATCCGCGCCAACCCCCGGTTTTCGGGTTTTCTGCAAAAACTGGCGGGTCTGTGCCTGATCGGTTTCGGCCTCAAGATGGCCTTGTCCAAATAATCATCCGAGTCAGCACCATGGCCAAAATTTTCTGCGTTGCTAACCAAAAGGGCGGGGTAGGCAAAACCACCACCAGCGTGAACCTGGCGGCTGGTTTGGCCAAAGTCGGGCAGCGCGTGCTGCTGGTAGACCTCGACCCCCAAGGCAATGCCACCATGGGTTCGGGCATCGACAAACGCAATGTCGAGTTGAGTGTGTACGACGTCCTGCTCGAATCCGCCACCATTGCCGAAGCCCTGGTCAGGGCCGATGCATGCGGTTATGACGTGTTGAGCGCCAACCGTGAATTGGCGGGCGCCGAGGTCGAACTGGTGCAACTCGAACACCGTGACCAGCGCCTGAAAAATGCCTTGGCGGTGGTCGACGCCGACTATGACTTTGTCCTGATCGATTGCCCGCCGTCCTTGTCGATGCTGACCCTGAACGGTTTGTGTTCGGCCCATGGCGTGATCGTGCCCATGCAGTGCGAATACTTTGCGCTCGAAGGCCTCACTGATCTGGTCAACACCATCAAGCAGGTGCACGCCAACCTGAACAAAGACCTCAAGATCATTGGCTTGCTGCGCGTCATGTTCGACCCCCGCATCACCCTGCAAATGCAGGTCAGCGACCAGCTCAAGGCCCACTTTGGCGACAAGGTGTTCGACACCGTGATCCCGCGCAACGTCCGGCTGGCCGAGGCCCCCAGCTATGGCTTGCCCGGCGTGGTGTTCGATGCCTCGGCCAAGGGCAGCCAGGCCTATGTCGAGTTTGCGCGCGAGTTGGTGCTGCGTGCACCCACACTCTGAGCCGTCCACGGGCATGACTCTGATGCGCCAGCCCGCACCCACCGTGCTGATTTTGCCCGGCTGGCAAGGCAGCGGTCCTGGCCATTGGCAATGGCATTGGGCCCGCTTGCATGGTCATGTCGTGGTTGAGCAAAACGACTGGATGCGACCGTTGCGGGGCGACTGGCTGGCGCGTCTGGACGAAGCCGTCATCGATGCCCCCGGTCCGGTGGTCTTGGTGGCACACAGCCTGGCTTGTGTGTTGGTGGCGGCCTGGGCCGCTGTTTCCCGGCATACAGCCCGCGTGCGCGGGGCCTTGCTGGTCGCGCCAGGCAACACCGAAGACCTTGAGCTGAGCGACCGCCTGCCTGGCTGGTCACCCATCGTGCGCCAAGCATTGCCTTTCAAAAGCATTTTGGTGGGCAGCCAAAATGACCCGTATTGTTCGGCCAAAGTGGCCCATGAATTGGCCAAAGACTGGGGCGCCCAGTGGCTTGATTTGGGCGCTGCCGGGCACATCAATGCGCAATCATCACTGGGCGACTGGCCTGCAGGCCATGCGCTTTTGCAAACTCTCCTGAAAGATTGACCATGGTCACCAAAAAACCCAAAGGCCTTGGCCGCGGACTCGAAGCCTTGCTGGGCCCCAAAGTGCAAGACGCACCTGCCGCAGCTTTGGCGGCTGAAACAGGGGTGCCCACCCAGCTCCGGCTCGACCAGATGGTGCCTGGCGCGTACCAGCCGCGCACCCGCATGGACGAAGGCGCTTTGTACGAGTTGGCCGAGTCCATCAAGGCGCAGGGCATCATGCAGCCAATTTTGGTGCGCCGCCTGGCCGATGGTGAAAACGTCGGCAAATACGAGATCATTGCGGGCGAACGCCGGTTCCGGGCCTCCAGGCTGGCGGGTCTGGACAGCGTGCCCGTGCTGGTGCGCGATGTGCCCAACGAAGCGGCCGCAGCCATGGCCCTGATTGAGAACATTCAGCGCGAAGACCTCAACCCCCTCGAAGAAGCCCAAGGCTTGCAACGCCTGATTCGCGAGTTCGGCCTCACGCACGAAACCGCAGCACAGGCTGTGGGGCGTTCGCGCAGTGCGGCCAGCAACCTGCTGCGCTTGCTCAACCTGGCCGAGCCGGTACAAACCATGTTGATGGCGGGTGATCTGGACATGGGCCACGCCCGGGCCTTGCTGTCGCTAGACAAGGCGGCGCAAATCACTGCCGCCAACCAGATTGCGGCCAAAAAACTGTCGGTGCGAGAGGCCGAAAGCCTGGCCAAAAAGCTGGGCGCAGAGTTCAACCTGGTCACCCAAAAACCCAAAAAAGACAAGTCGCGGGACATCCGGCGGGTAGAAGAAGAGCTGTCCGATTTGTTGACCGCAGAAGTTGAAGTAAGAATAAAAAAACGTGTCAAAAGAAACGGAAGAGTAGAAGAAATGGGTGAAATCAGCATACAGTTTGGTTCTTTAGAAGAACTCAATGGCCTGATCGACAGATTGAGGTCTTGAACCGCCCGGGTACCAACCCGGGAGAAAGCAGTCTATGAATGCAAGCCGCGGGCCCTTGTCGTTTCTGACCCTCGCCGTGGCCTCGATTTACTCCCACCGACACTGGCTTTTGCTGTGCTGTCTGCTGGGGGCTGGTGCCAATTCGGCGCTGTTTTATTTCGTGCCCCAACCAGGTTACGACCATGACGCCAACCTGGTTGCCACAGCTGTTTTTTTGGGCTTGAGCCTGTTTGTGCCATGCCATCGGGCGTACACGCTGATCAGCAATCTGGCGCTGATCACGGCGGTGTGCCTGATGGGCTATGTCACCGCCAGCACGGGCGGGATCAATTCTCCCGCCATGATCTGGATGACCATCCTGGCCGTGCCGGCCTTGCTGCTGTTGGGCCGTCGATGGGCGCTGTGGTGGGTGGGTGTGATTTTGTTGGTCATCTTGCTGCAGTTCGTGGCCGTCATGCAGGGTTGGATCAGTGGCGAGGTGGATCAATCGCCCGACACCATCCTTTGGGCCCTGCTGGACAAGGTGCTGGTGATCGTGAGCCTGATGCTGGTCGTGAATTTCTACGACCGCATGCACGAACGCCAGATGCAGGAAGTCGAGCGGGGCAACGCCGATCTGGAGGCCACGCAAAAGGCCCTCATCCTGGCCCAGTCCCACAAAGACGAATTCATCGCCTCCGTGGGCCACGAATTGCGAACGCCCATGAACGCCATCCTTGGCTTGAACGGGGTGCTGCAGGCCGAGTTGGCCGACCAGCCGGAAAACGTGGAAATTGCCGAGCACATCCGCGAGTCCACCGAGCAATTGCTGCGGCTCATCAACGACATCCTGGATTTTTCGCAACTCGAGGCGGGCCAACTGAAACTGCTTGAGCAACCCGTGCAGCTTGAGGAAGCCCTGCGGCACGTGATCGAACCCTTTGTGCAAAAAGCGCGCGATAAATCCCTCGCGTTGAATTGGGCTGTCGACCCGGCCTTGCCCGTCTGGGTGATGGCTGACAGCCAGCGCCTGCGGCAAATGTTGGGCAGCCTGCTCGACAACGCGGTCAAGTTCACCCAGCAAGGACAGATTCATGTTCGTGCAAAACTTCAGGAGGGCAGGGTTCGCTTTGAGGTGGAGGACACCGGGCGCGGTATCCCGCTTGAACGCCAAAAGCAGGTGTTCAACCGCTTTGAGCATGCCGATATCCAGACCAAGCGTGCTTACGGTGGAACCGGCCTGGGACTGGCCATCTGTGAGCATCTGGTGGCTTTGCAAGGGGGCCGAATCGGTGTGGAAAGCACGCCGGGTCAGGGCGCGCTTTTCTGGTTTGAGCTGCCGCTCAAGCCGACCGAGGCACCCAGTGACACCACCGGCAGCAGTTCTGGGGTCGGTTCTTCCAGCGCTTTGCGCTTCTTGCTGGTGGATGACAACGCCGTCAACCTCATGGTGGCGCGCCTGGTGCTCAACAAATGCTGGCCTGATGCCAGCGTGACCAGTGCCGCGGGGGGAGAAGAGGCGCTGGCCCTGCTCGACAACCAGGCCTTTGACCTGGTGCTGATGGACATGATCATGCCGGGGCTTGACGGCATGGAGACCACGCGTCGTTTGCGCGCGCATCCGCGTTCAGAGGTCGCCGGTTTGCCGGTGATTGGTCTGACCGCCAACACGAACGCACGTGATCGCGAGCGTTGTTTGCACGCGGGCATGAACGAGGTGCTGGCCAAACCGATCGACAGCCAGACGGTCAAGGAAGCCGTTGGGCGGCTGATCGGGCGCACGGAGCAAAGCACGGGGTCTTGAACATGACCACACACCTGAACAGAAGATGGGTTGCGATCAAGGGGCGCCTGCCAGAGCGTTTGCGCGATCATCGATCCTTGTATGTGGTGATGGTGTTCACGACCGCGTTGTTTGCCAGCGTGTTGGCCTCGTTTACTTCGTGGTCCGCCCCTGGCCGTTCCATCAGCATGGTTTTCAGTGTCCTGTTTTTCTTTTTGCTGCTGGCCTTCATCAGGGGCCTGCCAGAGCGCAAGACGGTCTATGCTGCCGTCGGCATAGGCGTGACTTTTTTGTTTCTTTGCAGCCTGACCGAGGGGCATATCTACAGCAGTAATCTGGCCTGGCTGCCACTGATTCCCCTGGTCATCTTCTATTTCATCAACCCACGTGCTGGACGTCTGTGGATGTTGTTGATGGTCTTTTTGCAGGTGCTGATAGCGGCGGTGGCCTGGGTTTGGGGCAATCAGCTGCCACCGATCAATGTGCCCGAGCTGCCGGTGATGTCGCTCATTGATCTTTTCATGGCCACCATCGTGCTGTTTGTTGTGCCCGACTTTTACCAAAGAGACGTGGACCGGCACCTGTTGTTTAGCCGGGCGCGCCAGCGCGATTTACAAGCCAAGCAAGTGGAGCTGGAGCACGCGCAGCAGATGCAAGAGCACTTCATAGCCTCGGTGAGCCACGAGCTGCGCACGCCGATGAATGCGATTTTGGGGCTGAACAATTTGCTGCTGGAGCGGGTCAAGGACAAGCCGCAGGCGAGCAAGGTGCTGGCGTACACGCGCCAGTCGGCGGACCACCTGATGACGGTGATCAACGACGTGCTGGACTACTCGCAGTTCAACATGGGGCAGATCAGTGCGCGGGTGGAGCGGTTTGCATTGCGCGAGACGGTGCAAGCGGCGTTTGAGCTGTTCCAGCCCAAGGTAGAAAACACCACCTTGCGTTACACGTGTGAGATCGGGGCGGATGTGCCGCAGTGGGTGAGCACGGACCGGCACCGGCTGATGCAGGTGCTGGTGAACTTGCTGGGCAACGCGATCAAGTTCACGCACCAAGGCGGGGTGACG
>CAIZSE010000005.1 GCA_903935585.1 uncultured Burkholderiales bacterium
GCCTTTGTGGGCACCACGGTGTCCGAGATGACCGCCTCGAACGAAGGCATCGGCTACCTTTTGATCTCGGCCGGATCGGCCATGCAAATGGGCCTGGCGTTTTCGGGCCTGGTGGTGGTGGGGGCCATGGCCATGATCATGTACGAGCTGTTCAGCGCCATTGAAAAACACACCACCGGCTGGGCACACCGCAGCACGCAAGGCGAGTGAAGCGCAAACAACGCGGCAACGCATGACCTGGCACGCCAGCCTCAAGCTGGACTACACGCTCGAAGCCGAGCGCAGCGTGGCCCGCTATCTGCACCAGGGCCCGCTGCGCATTTTGCAAAGTCTCTACCCCGAAGGCGATGCGGTCTGCCACAACGTAGTGGTGCACCCGCCCAGCGGCCTGGTGGGCGGCGACACCCTGGACATTCAAGTCACCGTGGGCGCTGGTGCCCATGGCTTGGTGACCACGCCCGGCGCCACCCGCTTTTACCGATCAGATGCTGGCCTGGCCACGCAGCAAGTGCATGCGCGGGTTGAAGCAGGGGCCCGGCTGGAATGGTTGCCGTTGGAAGCGATTGCCTACAACCAGTGCGATGCCCTCAACCGCGCCGTGTTTGACCTGGCCCCCGGGGCCGAGATGATGAGCTGGGACATCACGGCACTGGGGCTGCCCGCTGCCGATCTGCCGTTCGTGCAAGGCACGTTCCGCCAGCACATGGCGGTTTCAGGCGTGTGGCTGGAGCGCGGCACGGTCAACGCCACCGACACCCGCTTGATGGACAGCCCGCTGGGCTTGGCGGGTCAGCGCTGCATGGCCACGCTGGTCTTTGCAGCAGGCAGCGCCCTGTCGCCCGAGCGCAGCGAACACGCCCTGGCCTGCGCCCGTGATTTGCTGGAAGCCTCGCCCCTGCGCTTGCAAGCCGGCGCCACATCACCGCACCCGCAAGTGATCGTGGTGCGCGTGTTGTCGCCGGTCACAGAGCCTGCGATGCAGCTGCTGCGCCAGGTGTGGGCTGCGTGGCGCGAAGCCATGTGGGGATTGCCCGGCACCTTGCCCCGGCTCTGGAACCTCTGATGGGTTGGGCAGGCGCCCAAAGCGCGCTGGCCCATCGCTGTGCACAAGCTCAATGGGGCAGCGGCACCAGCAACTGAACCAGGGTGCCAGGTTGGCTGCTGGACAAAGAAAGATTGCTGTTGGACACGCTGAGCGTGCCACCCACGGCACGCGCGCGCGCCATCATGTTTTTTTGACCGCGCCCACGCACGGGCTGCCCGACAATGCCAACGATACCGACGATACCGACGATCCCGACGCCATCGTCTGCCACCGAAACCGTCAACTGCCCACCCACTTGGTCGTAGGTGAAGTCAAGGTGGATGTTGGTGGCCTTGGCGTGCTTGAGCGCATTGTTCAGCGCTTCCTGCACCAGCCGCAAGATTTGCAGCACCACCTTTGGCGAGACTTCAGGCGCATGCTCAACCTGCAAATTCCAATGCAATTTGAGGGGTGTGCCTGCCAGCCTTTGCTGCGTTCGAAACCTAAAATCAACCAGCGCATTCGGCAGGTAATTGTCACTGTTGCCCAGTGTGTCCACCAGCAGATAAAGGTCTCCAATGCTTTCTTCCAGCAAGCGCCCCAAACTCTCTTGTGACATCTGGTTTTGCTCGACCATCATTTTGGCAATGACCAACTGCGAGCCAAAGCCATCGTGCATGTCTTGCAGCATGTGTTGACGCTCTTGCGTTCTTGACCGGTCTATTTCGGTGTTGAGCAAACGGTCGTGCAGCGCATTGAGTTCATCCGTGCGCTCGGCAACCCGCAACTCCAGCTCAGCGCTCTGGTTTTGTGACCGAATCAAGGCGAAAGCCAACAAGGCCAACAACATGCCGCCAAACATGAACAAGACACCGCTGTACGAATAGGGAATGAAATACATGCCGACAAAACCAGAATCGCCCGTGAACCGCAACCAGTCAAAGCTGCTGGCCACCGTGATCAAACCCATCATGGTGCTGGCAAAGATGTGCTTGACCTGGCGCGTCTTCCAGGTCCAGTAAAACAAAAGCGCAGGCATGCAAATGACGGTCAGCAAGAGCGGCATGTAAAGCACCGTCACCCACAAGCGGTTGTTGCCCGACAAACCAATCAGGGCCACAGACAGCACGGTATAAGCCAGCACACCCCACTGAATGCGAGGGGTGAGCTTGTCAAAAAAGGAGGCGAACATCAAGATCAACAAGTGCCCCGATGCAAACCGGCTGGCAAACGCAATCCAACTGAACCACTCCGAATCGATGGGCGGTCGGCTCATGAAAACGCTGGTGTTCGCCACGGCATTGACTATGCTTGTCAGGCCAAACCACAGGTGCACCGAACCCTTTCGCAACACCACCGCCACCACCAAAGCCATCACGCCCAGCAAACCAGACAACCAGGTCAGCCCTGTCACCAAGTCCACTTGCAGCCAGTGACGCCACCGGTAAAACTTGGTCTCCAGCGCATGGATATCCCCCACCCTGACGGAGGACAAGCCGTTGCTCTGGCGCCCGTTGGCGTAAATCTCGAACCGAAGCTCGTTTTGCCCAAGCCTCCAGAACGAGGTGGGTATTGTGTACAAGTAGGGGCGGTGCAAGCAACGCACCTCTTTCAGTTGCCCGCGTTCACAGGCACCAAACAGTTGGCCGTTCAAATACACGTTGCCAGACAAGGACATTTTGGGCACATAAATACCCAGCGGTTTTTCGGGCAGCGTGGCCAGGTCCAGCAGCAGCGTGTAAC
>CAIZSE010000006.1 GCA_903935585.1 uncultured Burkholderiales bacterium
CAAGGCTACTGATCAGCCCATTTGGCCTCTCGGATTTTCAGCGCGTGGCCACGCCCTTCGGTAGCAGGGGCGGCCTCCCACAGAGCCAAGGGTGTGCCGGCTTCAGCGCTCCAGCGGCACGATTTCCTGCTCAATCGCCCCAAACAAACTCTCGCCATTCAGGCCCTTCATCTCGATGCGGATGGTGTCACCGTATTTCATGAACTCTGTGCTGGGCTGGCCGTCCAGGATGGTTTCGATGGCGCGTTTTTCGGCGATGCAGCTGTAGCCCTTGGGCCATTCGGGTTGGCCGTTGACTTCCACGCTCTTGTTGCTCACCGTGCCGCTGCCCACAATGGTGCCAGCGCGCACGTTGCGGGTTTTGCAGATGTGGGCGATCAGCTGGCCGAAGTGGAAGCTCATCTCGGGGCCCGCCTCGCACATGCCGACTTTGCGGCCGTTCCAGGTGGACTGCAGCGTCAGGTGCACACGGCCGCCCTGCCAGGCTTCACCCAATTCATCGGGCGTCACGGCCACGGGGCTGAACGCGGTGGCAGGCTTGCTCTGGAGGAAGCCAAAGCCTTTGGCCAATTCGTTCGGGATCAGGTTGCGCAGGCTCACGTCGTTGGCCAGCATGACCAGGCGCACGCCTTCAATGGCCTCGTCGGCGCTGGTCTGCATGGGCACGTCGCCAGTGATGACGGCAATCTCAGCTTCAAAGTCGATGCCAAAGGCTTCACTGGCGCACACCACCGAGTCGCAAGGCCCGATGAAGTCATCGCTGCCGCCCTGGTACATCAGGGGGTCGGTGTAAAAGCTGCTGGGCACCTCCGAGTTGCGTGCCGCACGGACCAACTCAACGTGGTTGAGGTAGGCTGAGCCGTCGGCCCATTGGTAAGCGCGGGGCAACGGTGCCATGCATTGCGCAGGGTCAAAAGGGAAAGCGTGGCGCGATTTGCCCTGTTTCAGTGACGTGTACAGGTCTTCCAGCTGAGGGGCCAGAAAGTTCCAGTCGTCCAGCACTTGCTGCAGTTTGCCGGCAATGCCAGTCGCATAATGTGCGGTGCTCAGGTCACGCGAAACCACCACGAGTTGTCCGTCGCGTGAGCCGTCTTTGTAGGTCGCCAATTTCATGTTGAGTGTGTCCGTTCTGGTCGCGATGCGCTACAGTGTGAAGCACCGATAAGTTACGCATTGTTAAACTCGTTTAACTAAACGAAACAAGATTCTAGGCGATATGGACACAGACAGCACAGCCTCCCTTCCCCAGCACAGCGACAAGGAACGCGCAGGCATTCAATCGGTCGAGGTCGGTTTTGCCCTGCTGGACGTGCTGGCGCAAGCACCCGGTCCCTTGATGCTGCGCGACCTGGCAGCCGCTGCCCACATGAGCGCCGCCAAAGCCCACCGTTATCTGGTCAGCTTCCAGCGCCTTGGCCTGGTGGTGCAAGACAGCACCAGCACCCGCTACGAACTGGGCCCTGCCACCTTGCGCTTGGGGCTCGCCACTTTGTCTCGTCTGGACGCCGTCAAGATGGCCCGCGAGCGTTTGCCTGACCTGATCGAGGCCACCGGCCACACCATGGCCTTGGCCGTCTGGGGCAACCGGGGGCCAACCCTGGTGCACTGGCAAGAAACACCGCTGGCCATGCCCGTCAGTTTGCGCCTGGGTGATGTGATGCCACTGCTGTCGTCGGCCACGGGGCGCTGCTTTGCCGCGTTCAACAGCCACGGCGGTGCGGCCGACAAAACAGGCCCGATGATCGAACAAGAGTTGGCTGTGGCCCGCAAACTGGGGCGCAGCGACTTGCCCAGCACCCACACAGAGGTGCAAGCCATGCTGAAAGAAACGCGCCAACAAGGCTTGGGCCGCGTGGTGAATGTCTTGTTACCCGGCATTTCGGGTTTTTGCGCCCCCGTGTTTGACGCAGATGGGCACCTGGCATTGGGCGTGGTGTCGCTGGGCTCATCGGCCACGCTGGACACCGCCTGGGACGGGCCGATCGCTCAGCGCCTGCGCCGATTTGCCCAGCAACTTTCGGCCGATCTGGGCTGGCGTGCCTGCTGAACGGTGATGCCCGTGGTGCCCGCAAGACCCTCCGCCGCCAAAGCCCCGACTGGGGCGCAACGCCCTTCGCGCCGCACCCTGGGCTGGCTGGTGGTCACGGTGCTGGCCCTTCACCTGGCATTGCTCTTGAGCCTGACCGGTGCATTGGACTGGCGGCTTCAAACCGCCGAGGCCATCCGCGTAGCCCCCCTGCAAACCCGCTGGATACCCCCTTCGCCCGATCAAGCCGCCCCGGTCAAAAGAGCTGCGCCTGCCGCACCCCGCACACGTGTGGCGACCGTGGCCCAAGCCAAACCTGCAGCCGAGCCAGCCACCCCCGTTTCAGGCCAAGCCGAGGAAGCTGTGGCAGCACCCGAACAGCCGAATGCCGAAAAATCGGTTTTGACACCCGACAACTCCCCAGCGCAAGCGGCGCTCACCAGCACCCCGCCAGCAGCTGAACCAACATCTGAGCCAACAGCTGCATCGGGCGCAGTTGCACCAGCAGCTGCGCCCGATGCAGCCAGCAACGCCACGCCCACACCGCCAACTGCGGCCAACGCCTCACTGCCGCCCATTCCGGTTGGGGCCTTGCCGCCGCCGGTCTTGCTGAGCTACCGCATGACAGGCCAGGAAAAAGGCCTGAATTACCACGCCAGTGGCGAGCTGAGGTGGCAACACAACGAGGCCGCCTATGCACTCAGTCTTTCAGTGAAGGCTTTTCTGGTTGGCTCACGCCATTGGCGCAGTCAGGGCGACATCACCAGCGCAGGCCTGGCCCCCACACGCTTTTCAGACAGCTGGCGCAACGAGCGTGCAGCCCACTTTGACCGCGCACAAAACCGGGTGGTCTTCAGTTCCAACGCGCCCGTTGCGGCGCTGGAGCCGGGCGCACAAGACCAGATCAGTCTTTATGTGCAACTGGCTGCTGCGATGGCGGGCGACCCCCAGCGCTTTCAGCCCGGCACGCGTTTGCAAGTTCAGACCGCCACCACCCGGGATGCCTTGCCCTGGCTGCTGACCCTGGGCCCACCCGAAACCTTGATGCTCGACGGTCAAGCCGTGCCCACCGCCAAATGGGTGTGTCAGCCGCGCAACCGTTTTGATGCCAAGGTGGAGTTTTGGGTGTCAGCGCAGAACGCATGGATGCCGGTGCGCATCCGCATCAGCCAGGTCAGTGGCAGTTTCATCGACTTGCTGTTGATCGGCAAAGAGCCTTTGCCGCCCTTGCCTGTAACTGCCCCCAACGGGGGGAAAACCACACCATCTTGAAGTTCAAGCAAAAGACCCCAGTTGTAAGGCTGATCTTGAGAGAGAATGACGCATGAACCTGCTGTACGAATCTGAAACATTTGCCGTGATGCATGTGCTGGCCAACGCACCTGCCGAACCGGCTCCTGCGACCCAAAAGCCCCTGCTGGAACGCCATGGTTTCGAAATCGTGGACAAACGCTCAGGCAAAGAGGTGTACCTGGATGGCTCGTGGGCAGAAATGTTCCAGCAACAAATCCAGGCATGGCAGCAACACACCCCCACCCAGGAAGAAGTCGAAGACACCCTGGAAGGCTACACAGGCCTCGCCCAACACCCTGTTGTGGTGCACTGAACGCAGGCTGCACCACCTCCCCAAAAAAGCCGCCTCTCAGGCGGCTTTTTTGTGCCCGCCCAGCCAACTGAAAAGCGGCCCACCCCAATCCGCAAGCCACTCAGCGGGGCGCGGTGCGCACCCACTCACGCCAATCACCCACTGCCCCGCACTGCGCAGCAGGGGTGCTGCGCGTGGGCGGTTGGAATGGGTTGGCACACGCTGGCAGTTCAGGCATGCCTGCGGATGCTGTCGGCCAAGGTCTGCACGATCTGGTCAATGTGCGCGTCTTCCACAATGTAGGGCGGGCAGATCACCAGGTTTTCGCCTGCGGGCCTCAGCCACACGCCTTTGTGGAAACAGTCCATGAAGATGTCGTACGCGCGCTTGCCGGGCGAGCCGGCGATGCTGGACAGCTCTACCGCCCCGGCCAGGCCCAGCGTGCGGATGCCGACCACATTGGGCAAGCCCTTGAAGGCGCTGTGCATCGCATCGCCCAGCACTTTGCCTTTTTGGCCTGCGCGGACGAACAGGTTTTCTTCCTTCATCAAGTCGAGCGTGGCAATCGCTGCGGCACAGGCCACAGGGTGACCGGAGTAGGTGTAGCCGTGGAAAAACTCGACCGCGTGCTGGGGTGAATTGGCGTTCATCATCGCGTCGTAGATGAAGTCGCGGCAAATCACGCCGCCCAAGGGAATCACGCCATTGGTCACGGCCTTGGCGAAGTTCAGCATGTCGGGCACCACGCCGTAGAAGTCGGCGCCAAAGTTCACGCCCAGACGACCAAAACCGGTGATGACTTCGTCAAAAATCAGCAGGATGCCGTGCTTGTCACAGATCTCGCGCAAGCGTTTCACATAGCCCTGGGGCGGGATGTACCAGCCCGCGCTGCCCGCAATGGGCTCGACGATCACTGCGGCCACGTTGCTCGGGTCGTGCAGCACCAGGATGCGGTTTTCCAGCTCCAGCAAGGGGTCTTCGGCCCACACCGGCTCTTCATGGTGGATGTAGGCGTGGTTCACCGGGTCATGGATGAAGCGCATGTGGTCCACACGTGGCAGCAGTTGCGCGCCATAGGCCTTGCGGTTGGCAGGCAGGCCACCCACGCTCATGCCGCCAAAGTTGACGCCGTGGTAACCCTTTTCTCGGCCGATGAACACGTTGCGGTGGCCTTCGCCCCGCGCGCGGTGGTAGGCCAGTGCCACTTTCAGGGCCGTATCGGCCGCTTCCGAGCCCGAATTGCAAAACAACACCTTGTTCAGGTCACCCGGCGCCATGGCGGCAATCATTTCTGCGGCCTTGAAAGCCTTGTCGTTGCTGGCCTGGAAAGCAGTGGCGTAGTCCAGTGTGTCCAACTGCTTCTTGATGGCTTCGTTGATCGGCTTGCGGTTGTGGCCCGCAGCCACGCACCACAAGCTGGAGATGCCGTCGAGGACTTTCTTGCCGTCGTGGGTGGTGAAGTGCATGCCCTCGGCCCCCACAAACACACGCGGGTCTTGCTTGAAGCTGCGGTTGGGCGTGAAGGGCAACCACTGGTTGTCCATGTTCAGGTCGGTATGGGCCACGGGAAAACTCCTTGAGGTAGATCCGGTCGTACAGTTTAAAGGGCAATCCGGCAGGCGCCAGTCCGGACGAGACAGCCCGGGCGGTGAGGCGACGGGGTGTCTTTACAATAAGTCTTTCTAAAAAGAACGCGCCCAGCCTTCCAGCGGTCACGGCGAGCCCCGCAGCCTGCACCCATGACCACGACCTACATCCTGACCCTTTCTTGTCCTGACCGCACCGGCATCGTGCATGCCGTGTCGGGATTTTTGCTGGAGCGCGGGGGCAACATCGAAGAAGCCGCGCAATACAACGACCACGATACGGGCCTGTTTTTCATGCGCGTGCAGTTCGCGTGCAATCAGTCAGACGGCTCAACCCTCCGTGTGCAGTGGGGCGAATTTGCCCAAAGCTTCCAGATGAAGTGGGACCTGCACGCCACGGCCCACAGCATGCGCACCGTGCTCATGGTCAGCAAGGAAGGCCATTGCCTGAACGATCTGCTGTTCCGCTGGAAGAGCGGCCTGCTCGCGCTGGACATTCGCGCCATCGTGAGCAACCACCGCGAGTTTTACCAACTGGCCGCGAGTTACAACGTGCCGTTTCACCATATCCCGGTCACGGCGGCCACCAAAGAGCAGGCCGAAGCCCGGCAATACGAGGTCATCCAGGCCGAAGGTGCAGAACTGGTGGTGCTGGCGCGCTACATGCAAATCCTGAGCGACGACCTGTGCCGCAAGTTGGCAGGGCGCGCCATCAACATCCACCACTCATTCCTGCCCAGCTTCAAGGGTGCCAAGCCTTACTACCAGGCGCACGACCGGGGTGTGAAGCTGATCGGGGCGACGGCCCACTATGTGACGGCCGATCTGGACGAAGGCCCGATCATCGAGCAGGATGTGGCCCGTGTGGACCACAGCAAAACCGTAGAAGACCTGACCACCATTGGCCGCGACACCGAAAGCCAGGTGCTGGCCCGCGCCGTCAAGTGGCACAGCGAACACCGCGTCCTGATCAACGGCCACAAAACCGTGATTTTTAAATGAATATCTTTGAGGGACAGATCTTCAGCTCTGTCCCCAACCGATTAAGCTTTGAGGGACAGATCTTCAGCTCTGCCACCAACCGATTAAGCCATGTCCACCACCTCACGCATTCCGCCCATCCAGTGCCTCTTGACGTTTGAGGCCCTGGCGCGCTTGCGCAGCGTGACCCAGGCGGCCGAAGAGTTGTGCGTGACCCCCAGCGCCGTGAGCCACCGGGTCAAGCAGCTGGAACAAATCATTGGCACCAAGTTGTTTGGCCGGTCGGACTTTTCTCTCACGACCGAAGGCAACGAGTATCTGGCCCATGTGTGCGAAGGCCTGGTGTCCTTGCAGCGCTTCCCTGGCGCCAGCAACACCCCCGGACGGCGCAAATTGCGCCTGGCGGTGACACCCACCTTTGCCCGCTCCATCCTGATGCCGCGCCTGAAACACTTTCTAGATGCCTACCCCGAGATCGACATCTCGCTGCAGGTCAGCATTCCGTTGCTGGACGTGGTGGCCGAAGACGCCGACCTGACGGTGCGTTTTGGCACCGGCCGTTACTCGGATGTGGAGCACGTGTGCCTGGCCAAGGACGACGTGACACCGCTGGCCTCGCCCGCCTGGCTGCGCGAAAACGGCCCGTTCAGCAACGCCGAAGATCTGCAGGGTGTGTCGCTGTTGCGCAGCCCGCTGGAGCCCTGGCGCACCTGGTTTGCCGCGCACAACCTCGACTGGCCCGAGCCCATGGACGGCTCGTCTTTCAATGACATCGGCCTCGTGTGCGACGCCGCGGCCCAGGGCCTGGGTGTTGGCCTGATCCGCACCAAACTGGCGGCACCCTGGCTGGAAAGCGGCCAATTGGTCCGCTTGTTTGATCGCAGCGTCCCCAGCCCGCATGCCCACTACCTGTGCTGGCGCACCGGCACCATGGAGCGCTGGGAATGCGCCACCTTTGCCGACTGGCTCAAAAGCATCTTGGCCTAGGGCCTCATGGCGCCACGGCTGAATTCACAGACCTGTCAAAGATTATTCAACCCACGCCATCCGGCCAGGGCGTACATTCAAGCCTTCATTTCAAGGTTTTGAATGCCATGAGCGCCAACACCCCCACCGAAACGCAGCAACTGACCGCCACCGAACGAGCCGAGCGCCAACGCATTGTGGTGCAGGCCTTGGGCCGGGTCCTGCCGGCCGACGCCATCCTCTACACACCCGAGGACACCACGCCCTACGAGTGCGATGGCCTGACGGCCTACCGCGAGCGCCCGTTGGTGGTGGCTTTGCCGGAAACCGAGGCGCAGGTGCAAGCTGTGCTCAAAGCCTGCCACGCCCTGAAAGTGCCCGTGGTGGCACGCGGTGCAGGCACGGGCTTGTCGGGTGGCGCGATGCCCCACCGCATGGGCGTGACGCTGTCGATGGCGCGCTTCAACCAGATCCAGAAAGTAGACCCCGTCAGTCGCACCGCGGTGGTGCAATGCGGCGTGCGCAACCTGGCCATCAGCGAGGCAGCGGCGCCCTACGGTCTGTATTACGCGCCCGACCCGTCCAGCCAGATTGCCTGCACGATTGGTGGCAACGTGGCCGAAAACTCAGGCGGCGTGCACTGTCTCAAATACGGCCTGACAGTGCACAACGTGCTCAAGGTGCGCGGCTTCACCATAGAAGGTGACCCAATCGAATTTGGCAGTGACGCCCTCGACACCCCTGGCTACGACCTGCTGGCCGTTCTGGTGGGCAGCGAAGGCATGCTGGCCGTGACCACCGAAGTCACCGTCAAGCTGGTGCCCAAACCCATGCTGGCGCGCTGCATCATGGCCAGCTTTGACGACGTGCGCAAAGCCGGCGATGCCGTGGCCGCCGTGATCGCCGCCGGCATCATCCCCGCCGGCCTGGAAATGATGGACGGCCCCATGACCGCCGCCGTGGAAGACTTTGTGCACGCCGACTACGACCTGAGCGCCGCCGCCATCCTGCTGTGCGAGAGCGACGGCACGCCTGAAGAAGTCGAAGAAGAAATCGGCCGCATGAGCGAGGTGCTGCGCAACTGCGGCGCCACCGCCATCTCCGTGAGCCGCGACGAAGCCCAGCGCCTGAAGTTCTGGAGCGGTCGCAAAAATGCCTTCCCGGCCTCGGGCCGCATCAGCCCCGACTACATGTGCATGGACTCGACCATTCCGCGAAAGCGCCTGGCCGACATCCTGCAAGCCATCTCCGAGATGGAAATCAAGTACGGCCTGAAATGCCTGAACGTCTTCCACGCAGGCGACGGCAACCTGCACCCGCTGATCCTGTTCGATGCCAACGACGCCGACCAGCTGCGCCGCTGCGAATTGTTTGGCGCAGACATTCTGGAAACCAGCGTGGCCATGGGCGGCACCGTCACGGGCGAGCATGGCGTGGGCATCGAGAAGGTCAACAGCATGTGCGTGCAATTCAGCGCCGAAGAAAACGAACAAATGTTTGCCGTCAAACGCGCCTTTGACCCGGACAGCCTGCTGAACCCCGGCAAGGTCATCCCCACGCTCAACCGCTGCGCCGAATATGGCCGCATGCTGGTGCGGGCCGGGGCGATCAAGCACCCGGAGCTCGAACGCTTCTGAGTTAAAAAACGCCCCCTCAACGCCTGAGCGATCCTCAGGCGTTTTTTTTGGCTCACGGGCTTGCATACACCCCTGGATGGCATAAATGGTTGCGTGCGCAACAAAATAAATCTAGAATCCAGCTTCTTCAAGGCAAAGCGACCCGGTAAAACACATGACCCCGCAGCTCGACCGCACGCTGACCTACCGTCTGCACCAACTGCACAAACTGACCGATGCAGACAGCCAGTCGGCCTACCCTGAGCAGACCGGCTTGTCGATGAGCGACGGGCGCTGCCTGACCACGATTGGCACCTTCGAGCCTTTGTCGGTCAAGGAGCTGGCCGAGAAAGCCAACTTGAACAAAGGCCAGGCCAGCCGCGCTGCGCAGGCTCTGGCCGATCAGGGGCTGGTGCTCAAAGCCGACCACCCGGGCGATGGTCGGGGCGTGGTGCTCACGCTCACCCCCCCCGGGCGCCAAGTGTTCCAGCGCGCCATGGCCATGATCGCCCAACGCAACGAACAGATTTTTGGCTGCCTGACTGCCAAAGAACAGGCGAGCCTGAGCGCCCTGTTCGACCGCCTGATCGCACACGCCCGCACACGCTGAAACCCACACAACAAAAAACCATGCACACCCCCACCACACAAGCGCGTCCTTGCATTTATTACACCTACGAAGTCTTCAAACCCTGGCTGCCCTCGGCCCACCCGAAGCAAGACCGCCAGAAAGTCGTGGTCGTCGGCTCTGGCCCGGCGGGCATGGTGACCGCGCTGGAGCTGGCGCGCCACGGCGTGGCCAGCGTGGTGCTGTCGGCCGAGCTGCAGTTTTCGCAAGGCAGCCGGGCGATTTGTTTCACCCGCCGATCGATGGAAATCCTGCAGCAAGTCGGCGTGGCCGACCGCATGACCGAGGGCGGCTTGCCCTGGCGCTTTGGCAACTCTTATTACCGGGGTCAGCGCGTGTTCCGCATGGAAGCGCCGCACGATGCCGATGACCGATTTTTCCCGATCATCAATGTGCAGCAGCAGTTCATGGAAGAGTACCTGCACGACGCCTGCCAAGCCAACCCGCTGATCGAGTTCCGCTGGGGCAACAAGGTCAATCAGGTGGACCAGAAAGACGGTTATGCCGTGCTCGAAGTCGACACGCCCGAAGGCCCTTACGCGCTGGAAAGCGACTGGGTGGTGGCTGCCGACGGTGGACGTTCGGGCATCCGCACGGCCATGAACCTGCAGATGGAGGGCGCGTCTTACGAAGGCTTTTTCGTGATCGCCGACATCCGCATCGACTTGCCATTGCCCACCGAAAGACTGGCCTACTTTGACCCCGAGTGGAACCCCGGCAACACCATCCTGATGCACCGCGAACCCCACGGCATCTGGCGCGTGGACTACCAGTTGCCCGAAGGCGAAACACCCGAGCAAGCGCTTCGCCCCGAGTCGCTCAAGACACGCATCGACGCGCAACTGGCCATGATCGGGCACGCGGGTGCCCCGTGGGAAATGGACTGGTCCTCGGTCTACTCCGCACGCACCCTGACACTGCCCGACTTTGTGCATGGCAGTGTGATTTTTACCGGTGATGCCGCGCACTTGCTGCCCATCTTCGGGGTGCGCGGGGCCAACACGGCTTTTCAGGACGCGCAGTCATTGGGCTGGCACCTGGCTTGGGTGGTCAAGGGCCTGGCGGGTAAAACGCTGCTGGCCAACCACAGCGCCGAACGCGTGGGCGCGGCCCGCGAGATCGTCACCGAATCGGGCAAAAGCACACGCTTCATGGCACCCCCCAGCCAAGGGTTTCGCCTGCTGCGCGATGCGGTGCTCTCGCTCTCGCTCACCCAGGCATTCGTGCGCCCCCTGTACCACTGGCGCACTTCGCGGCCGCATGAATACTCGCACTCCATGCTCAACAGCACGGGCGACGACAACGGCCTGTTCAAGGCCGGGCCTGCCCACGGTGCGCCACCGCAAAACGTGCGCCTGGGCGCCAATGACTTCTTGCTGGACCACCTGGGTGGCGGCTTTGACCTGTTGTACTTCACCGATGCACCAGCCATGCCCCAGGCGCTGCAAACCGTCATCGACGCCGCACGGCAAAAAGGCATGCCTTTGAATGTGACTGCGGTCGGCGCAGCACACGCCGTGGCCGGTGCCGACACGACACTGCCCGATGCCGATGGTCACCTGCGCGAGCGCTATGGCGTGCCGGCCAATGGCGGGGCGTATTTGCTGCGCCCCGACCAGCACATTTGTGCGCGCTGGCTCACACTTGACGCCACACGCTTGCAAGCCGCCTTGACCACGGCCCTGCCGCAATAAGAAAGAAATCCATGACTGACAAAGCACTTTCCATTGACGGTCTCGAGACCGTGTACGACGCGCTGGCCACCGCCATGGACCAAGCCGGCCCTGACAAGACACCGTTGTTTCTCGTCAAACTGGCCTTGCTCAATGCCAACGTCCTGGCCGACGACAAGCTGTTCCAGCAACACATTGCCACCGCCCTGCAAGACCTTTGACATGCCCCTGCCTGGATGCACAAGGGCAGCACGACTTTATGAAAGAACACGATGACCTCATTGAATGAAACCCACAACCCCGCCCTGAAAAGTTGGGTCAAGTCGGCCAACGCGGCAGGCTGCGACTTTCCCATTCAGAACCTGCCCTTCGCGGTGTTTCGCCGCCAAGGCTCGCCCGAAGCCTTTCGTGGCGGGGTCGCCATTGGCGACCAGATTCTGGATCTGGCTGCGGTGGCCCAAGCGGGCGTCTTCAAGGGCGAGGCGGCTGCCGCCGTGCAAGCCGGCGCCCAAGACAAACTCAATGCCTTGATGGCGCTGGGCAATGCCGCCTGGAGCGCCCTGCGCCTGGCCCTGTCGCGTGCCTTGCGCGAAGCTGCTGTCGAGCAGGCCGCACTGCAAGCCTGCCTGGTGCCACAAGCCGAGGCGCAATACGATGTGCCCGCCCGCATTGGCGACTACACCGACTTCTACACCTCGGTGCACCACGCCACCAACATCGGCCGACTGTTCCGCCCAGACAACCCGCTGCTGCCCAATTACAAATGGGTGCCCATCGGTTACCACGGCCGCGCCTCCAGCATCGGCATCTCGGGCCAACAGTTTCGCCGTCCGGTGGGCCAGACCCTGGCACCTGGCGCCACCGAGCCGACCTTGGGGCCCAGCAAGCGTCTGGACATCGAGCTGGAACTGGGCATCTTCATCGGCAGTGGCAACGCATTGGGCGAAGCGATTGACATCGCCCAAGCCGAAGACCATGTGTTTGGCATCTGCCTGCTCAACGACTGGTCGGCCCGCGACATCCAGGGCTGGGAGTACCAGCCCCTGGGACCCTTCCTGTCCAAGAGCTTTGCCTCCACACTGTCGCCATGGGTCGTCACGCTCGAAGCCTTGGCGCCTTACCGCGTGCCCTTCACCCGCCCGGCCGAAGACCCGCAGCCCATGGCTTATCTGGACTCGGCTGCCAACCGCAGCGGGGGTGCTTTCGACATCCAGTTGCAAGTGGGGCTGCTCACGCCAAAAATGCGCGCTGCCGGACAAACCGATGCCAGCATTTGCCGCACCAGTTACCGCCACGCCTACTGGACCGTGGCACAAATGGTCACGCACCACACGGTGAACGGCTGCAACCTGCAACCAGGCGACCTGTTTGGCAGCGGCACCCTGTCCGGCCCTACGCTGGACCAGGCCGCGGCTTTGATCGAGCTGACCGCCGGTGGCAAAAACCCGATGGCCTTGCCGGGTGGCGAGCAACGCACCTGGCTGGAAGACGGCGACAGCGTGGTGCTGCGCGGCTGGTGTGAAAAAACCGGTGCAGCCCGCATCGGCTTCGGCGAGTGCGTGGGCACGGTGTTGCCTGCGCGGGTGCCCCGGGTCTGATACTGCTGCGGGCAATGCTTGGTATGGCTTTGCTATGGCCTGGCTATTGCCTTGCTGGTGCCTTGCTGGTGCCTTGCTGGTGCCTTGCGGGTGCCTTGCTGGTGCCTTGCTGGTGCCTTGCGGGTGCCTTGCTGGTGCCTTGCGGGTGCCTCACCAGGTATCGATCGCCAAGGTCCCGCTGGCCGCTTTGACCTGCCCCGCCTGCAAACCCGCCAGCAACCAATCGCGTGTGGCCGCAGGGTCGATCACCGCATCGATCTCCAGCGTGGCCGCCATGTTGATGGCACTGCCGTTGTCGTATTGCTGCGCCAGCAGTTGTTCAAACAAGGCCTCGCGCTCGGGGCCTTCGGGCAAGGCTTCAAGCTCTTTGCGGTAGCCCAGGCGCACCGCGCCTTCGAGGCCCATGCCGCCAAACTCGCCCGTGGGCCAAGCCACAGTGGCCAGGGTTTCATGAAAGCCGCCGCCGGTCATGGCCATCGCGCCCAAGCCATAGCCCTTGCGCAACACCACGCTGAGCAGGGGCACCCGCAAGTGCGCTGCCGCCACAAACATGCGCGAGACATGGCGCACCTGGGCCGTGGCTTCGGTGTCGGGCCCGACCATGAAGCCGGGTGTATCGACCAAGCTCACGATGGGCAGGCCATGCGCATTGCACAACTGCATGAAGCGGGCCGCCTTGTCGGCGGCATCGGCGTCGATGGCACCGCCCAAATGCAAAGGGTTGTTGGCCAGCATGCCGAGCGGGCGACCACCCACCCGCGCCAAAGCGGTGTGAATGCCCAAGCCAAAAGCCGTGCGCAGTTGCAGCACACTGCCCTCATCGGCGATGCCCTGCATGGCCGTTCGGGTGTCGTACGCGCGCAAACGGTTTTCGGGCACCACGTGGCGCAGCGCCTCGGCGGGTGGTGCTTTCCAGTCAGTCTGTGCGCCTTGAAAAAACGACAGGTAATGCCGTGCCACGGCCACGGCCTGCACCTCGCCTTCCACCAACACATCGATCACGCCGTTGCCATGCTGGATGTCGCTTGGGCCGATCTGCTCGGGCTTGAAAACACCCAGGCCACCGCCTTCGACCATGGCGGGACCGCCCATGCCGATGTTGCTGTCACGCGTGGCAATGATCACGTCGCAGCAACCCAACAGCGCCGCATTGCCCGCAAAGCAACGCCCGGCCACCACACCCACCACCGGCACACGGCCATTGAGGCGCGCAAACGAGGCAAAAGTCGCCAGGTTCAAGCCGGCCACGATGGCCACATCGACATCACCGGGGCGCCCACCGCCGCCTTCGGCAAACAGCACCACCGGCAAATTGTTCTGCAAGGCGATGCCCAGCATGCGGTCGGTCTTTTGGTGGTTGCGCATGCCTTGCGTGCCCGCCAGCACGGTGAAGTCGTAGGCCATGACCACGACACGCTGGCCATTCACGCAACCGATGCCCGTGACCATGCCGTCGGCCGGTGTGTTGCGCATCAGGTCGTCGGCTGTGCGGCGGCGGCTTTGCGCCGCCACAGCCAAAGCACCGTATTCGACAAACGAGCCGGTGTCACACAAATCGGCGATGTTTTCGCGGGCGGTGCGCAGGCCCAAAGCGTGGCGTTTGGCCACCGCCTCGGGGCGCAACGCGTCATGCGTGAATGACAGACGCGCTTGCAGCTTGGCCAAGTCTGCGCGCTCAACGGGCAAGCCTTGTTGAGTAGGACTGACTGACATTGACGGCATCACGGCCACGGTCGTTTGCTCGGTCAGCGCCGAGAGCGCGGCCAGCACTTCGCCTTCGACCACCGCCTCGCCGGCCTGAAAGTACACCTCACCCAGTCGCCCGGCATGGGTGGCACGGATCTCGTGCTCCATCTTCATGGCTTCCAGAATCACCAGCACATCGCCAGCAGCCACGGCATCGCCGCTGGCCACCAACCACTGCACCACCTGCGCTTGAAGGGGAGATCGAATGTCTTGCATCGGGGCATTGTGCGGCGCAGCCCAGGCACATCCCGGTCAAGTCCGGGACAAGATCAGCCCAGAATGGCCCCATCCCGGGTCAAGCAAGCCTGCAATTGCCGGACATTGATTTGCTCAAATGCTTGGCCTGGACGCGTCAGCGCCGCTGCCGTGCCTGCAGCCTGACCCATGACAAAACAGGCCCCGCTGACACGGGCGGCAGACTGGCCCTCATGGGTCATGGAGGCACACCGGCCCGCCACGAGCAAGTTGTCAACCTTGAGCGGCAACAACATGCGCCAAGGCAGATCGTTGTAGGTCCGGCCCACACCGCGCTCGAGGTTGTGTGGGAAGCCCCATTCAATGCGCCCTTCGGCGTGAACTTCCATGGGCCAGGTGTTAAGGCCGATGCTGTCTTCAAAAACAGCTGACTCCAGGATGTCCTGTCCGCTCAATTGGTAATGGCCGATGATGCGCCGACTCTCGCGAATGCCCACCTGCGGCGCAATGTCAACGATGTGGGCATTTGCAAAACCAGGGATTTCGTTTTTCAGAAACTGGAAAAAATCAGCCATCTGCCGCCGTCCTTCGAGCTCGCCCGCACTCAGCTGGCTGGCGTCTGTCGCGTCCATGGCCTTGCCCTGCGCGTTGCGAATCTGGGTCACATTCGCACGCCATTCGCGCGGGTCTTTTTGCGGTCGCAAAATGGCCCCCTCTCGCGGAAATCGGTAACGGCCTGGTTGTTGTTGCTGAACCTTTGCCATCCACTCGTTGATGGCTTGAAACGGCCCAATCGCACTCAGTGCCGGCTCGGGATCGACACCTCCAATGCGGAACATGAGGCTGGGAAACAAGCCACTGCCGTGTCCGTCTCCCAACTCGTAAGGCACGCCCGCAAATTTCGCCACATCGGCATCGCCCGAGCAATCGATGAAGTGCCTGGCCTGCACAGCGCATCGGCCAGATTTGGTTTCCAGCACCAAGGCTGAAATTTGTTGACCTGCCATGATCACGTTGCTTGCATGCGCGTGAAACAGGATCTTCACGCCCGCCGCCAGCAAGCACTGATCCGCCGCACACTTGTAGGCCGAGACGTCATAGGAACGCACACGAATGCGGCCATTCATGCCGTCCTGCGGGGCATTGAGTCCACCCAGTGCATCCAGTCGCGCCAACAAATCGTCCACCACGCCGTGAACCAATTGCACCATTTCGCCGGACTTGCGGCCATACAGACCCGCAAAATTGGTCACGCCCCCGGCGGTCCCCATGCCCCCCAGAAAACCATAGCGCTCCACCAGCAACACGTTCGCACCATGCCGGGCGGCACTGACGCTGGCCGCCAAACCCGCCGGGCCGCCACCGACCACCACCACGTCGTAGTCTCCGTAGAGGGGCAGGGCGCGGGCGGGCTCCATCAGCGAGGCAGGTGTCTTCATGTCTTATCCTAATGCGGCGTGGCACAGGGCCAGGGCCAACACACGCCGGGCGGCTTCGTCGCTCATCAGCGAGTCGGGCCGGCATCCAATGCACACCAGACGCCTGTGCGGCTGGACCCACACCACAGGGCTGCCATTTGCATCTTCAGCCCAGACTTGCCAGCCTGCCATAGGGGCGTTTTCTGCCACTTCATAGCGGGCATAGCGAGCCGATTGGAATGATGCCGGCCAAGACCCGGGGGCAGCTGGCAAACTGCGGCACTGAATCTGACGCCCGTTTTCCGGCAAGGTTTCACGCACCGGAAAACCTTCGTGGCGCAGCATGCGGTAGGCGGCATTGCCCACCATGACCGCATGGCGCTCAGGCAGATCACCGTTGTCGGGCATCCCCACCCACAAAGCGCAGGCCGCCGACCCCTCCAAAGTGATCCCTAATCCAAGCAAACAAGCCTTCATAGAAGCCCCAAAGGGGTCTTGCGCATCGACCAGCCGAACAGAGGGCAACCCAGCACCGTCCGGCTTTTTGTCTGCGCTGTGATCCACCGCCGGGACCAGGCCAAAAGCTCGCCACAAGGATTGCGTTTTTAGCCGGGATTCCTGTTCCTCTCGCTCAGGCGATGAGTCGGCCAACAAATCGCCACCCGCACGAACTTCTGCCACACCGTTGCACACAGCGGCAGCCCGCAAAATCGTGGCGGCCAGGGCGTCACCATCGCTGCTGACCTGGACCATGAGTCCCCCGTACCAGCGGCGCGGGCTGACCTCCAGTGCGCCAATGGCCTGCAGCGCTTTGGCCCGCGGGGTGCCTGTCACCATGACAGGCGCAGCAGTGGCCGCCATCAAATCCCAGGCATCGCTGCCCGGCAGCAGCTGTGCCTGAAGATGGTCCACCGCGTGAACCACCGTGGCCAAAGTCATGGGTCTTCGGCGATCAACCAATTTCATCGTGCCGGGTTCACACCAAGGTGCAAGGTCGTTGCGCAAGGCATCCGTGCACACGGCCAAAGCGGCCGCATCGACCGACTCGTTGAGCAGATCCTTCACGGCCTGCGCCTCGTCCAGCGGGCCGTTGCCTCTGGCCACCGTGCCACACACCGGAAAGGTCTGAACCCGACGGCCCTGCACCACCAACTGCAGGTCAGGGGACGCCCCGAACAGACGCTCGCCTTGACCCCCATTGAAAAAGAAACAAGCGGGTGCGGGATTGACGCTGCGCAAACGCTCAAAGGCATCCACCGCGCGCATCTCGACACGTCGGCGATAACTTTGACTCAGGGTCAAGGAGACGAGGCCCTCGTCACGCAGCGCCTGCAAGGCGCCGCGCACCATGTCCGCGTACCCTCCGGGCGGGTGGTCATCGCAGGGCTCGACTGCGGGGTCCATCGATCTTGCCTGTGACGACGACAAGTCAGGCAAGTCCCCTGCCAGTGCCAGCCCAAGTGCCAGCCCAAGTGATTGCCCAAGTACCTGTCCGCTGCCAGGCAACAACTGAACAGCCGCCCAGAGACCCGATGCGTCCCTGCGCAAACAACTCTCAACCAGGTACAAAGTGCCCAGATAGCGCCCATCTCCCTCTGGCTTGGCCAGTCGGTGGGCTTCAAAATTCAGTGCCCCCACCAGCATCACATCGGGGGAAGGTGCGAAGCAGCGCAAAAACTCGCGCAGCGCTTGCAAAGCGGTCAAGTCGCCTCCCCTTGGCGCTCGGGTTTGCCACGCAGCCAGTTCTGGGGATTGCAGCAAGGCAAGGCCCAAGCGGGTCTGGGCCTGTACCTGTACACCGTCCGAAAACACCTCCAGCGCCAACGCTGTGCGAGTGGTCAGCAAGGCCTGCAGCGGGTGTAAACCTGCCACGCCGGCATCTACCCCAAGGTAAGCACCCGGCAGATCTTCCAGCGAGGCCAATGCCGCACGAACGGCCTGCTCGCAAGCCGGTGTTCGCTCCACCGTCAGACAGATCATGCGGAACGTCAGTCGATGGTCAGCCCAGTGCGCTGGATGATGGGCTTCATGGTGCGCAATTCTTGCTGCATGAATTTTTGCAAATCTTCGATGGAACCTCCGATGGGCTCCATGAACTGGGTGTTCAGCTTGCTCTTGACATCGGCCATGGCCAGCACCGCGTTGATCTCTTGGTTCATGCGAACCACAATGTCCTGGGGGGTGCTGGCCGGGGCCATCAAGGCCATCCAGGCTGTGCTTTCAATTTCAGGCAATCCTGCTTCCTTCATGGTCGGAATGTCGGGGGTCAGCTGACTGCGCTTGGCGGTGGACACCGCCAAAGCGAGCATCTTGCCGGCCTTGACCTGGGGCATCACCGCCACAGCAGGCACGCAAGCGAATTGCACGTCGCCTTGCAAAATGGCCGCAATGGCCAAGGGCGAGGACGCATAGGGAATGTGCACCGCAAAAGTATCTGTCTTGACCTTGAGCAACTCAACGCCCAGTTGGGACAGGCTGCCCACACCGGTCGATGCGAAATTGAATTTGCCCGGATTTTTCTTCATGGCATCAATCAAGCCGGCCAGCGACGTGATGCCCGAATCAGCACGCACCGCACACACATTGGCCTGGCCACCCGCCAGGATCACCGGACGAAGTTCGGTGAACGGGTCATACGACAATTTTTTGTAAATGACGGTGTTGTACACCAGCGGTCCGTTGGTGCTGATCAGAAAAGAGTAGCCATCTCCTGGGGACTTGGCCACAAAACCGGAACCGGTGTTGCCGCCAGCGCCAGCCCTGTTTTCAATGATGACGGGTTGCCCAAGTCGAGGCGACAGCTTTTCAGCCACGATGCGCGCAATCACGTCAGGCGATGAGCCCGGCCCATAAGGCACCACAATCTTGATCGGCTTGTTGGGCCATGCGGACTGGGCTGCGGCCGCAGCCCCCAGGCAGGAGAGGACGCCAGCCAGAACCAGTCGGGTCAGAAGGGGGGAAACCAGTTTTTTCATCAGAGGGGTCGCTTTCAAGATCAAATCTCCTTGGTGCTTTCAAACAATTTATTTTCGGCTGCAATAAAGCCCGCCACCAAGGTCCGGTAGCTGGCCTCGACGACATCGGCAAATTCAGGAAAACTTTCGGCGTGAGGCGCGCACAAATCACGAACCCGCTGAAAAACCTCGGCTTGCCGGGCCGGGGCGGCCACCTGGAAAGCATCGCGCTTGAAACGCGTGGCGTCCTTCACGCACAAGGCCCGTTGGGCCAGCAAATCAACAATCTGCGCATCCAGTGCATCGATTTTCTGGCGCAGATCACCCAGCGTGCCAGCCACCTCGCGGTAGTCCGGATCATTGAAACGGCGCACTGGCCCACCTTGCACGGCCGGCTCTTGAGAAGGGTTCATGGTCGTCACCTGTCTGAGCAGAATTAATTGGACATCGTATCGCCTTCTGAAGGATCAAGGGGATACCCGCATCACCAGCGGTCTTGATCCCGCCCAGGTGGGTGACGCTGTTTCTGGGTGGTGCCAACCCACAAACACGGCATCACTCAGCGTTTGCCAAAAATAGCGGTGCCCACCCGCACCAGGGTACTGCCCTCGGCAATGGCAGCCTCCAGGTCGGCGCTCATGCCCATCGACAAGGTGTCCAGCGGCAAACCTTGCTGGCGCAGGGCTTCAAAAAGCGCTTTGGCCTTCGCGTGCACCGCGTGCACCGCGTGCATCTGCGCGGCAGTTTCGGCCGGCTCGGGGATGGTCATGAGGCCACGCAGCTGCAAGCGGGGGAGCGCCGCCACGGCCTGCGCCAGCGCGGGCAAGTCTTGTGGTGCCACGCCCGACTTGGTGGCACCGCCATCCACATTGACCTGAATGCACACCTGCAGCGGCGGCAGGTTTTCGGGGCGTTGCTCACTCAGGCGCTGCGCGATTTTCAGGCGGTCGATGCTGTGCACCCAGTCAAAGTGCTCGGCCACCAAGCGCGTCTTGTTGCTCTGGATCGGGCCGATGCAGTGCCATTGCAGGGGCAAGCCGTGCAGGGCGGTGATTTTGTCGACCGCCTCCTGGATGTAGTTTTCGCCAAAGGCGGTTTGGCCGGCGGCATGGGCCAGACGAACGGCATCCGGCCCCCAGGTTTTGGAAACGGCCAACAAACGCACACTGCCCGGGGCACGGCCCGCTGCAAGGCAAGCCGCCTCAATTTGAGCCTGGACATGCGCCAAATTTTCTGCAATCAAAGCATTCATGGCCTGAGCGTACCAAAACCCCTGAAGTCGCCAACCGGTCAGCTAAAAACACCCCGTTCAAGCCCCCCTTCAGACAGGCTGCTAAATTAAAGGCTTCGCACAACCCACCGAGACACCCATGAGCCAAATTGCCACCAAAACCTACGAACCCACGCCTGCCCGAAAAGTCGCCTTTTTGGGCTTGGGCGTGATGGGCTACCCGATGGCGGGGCACCTGGCCCGCGCGGGTCACCACGTCACGGTCTACAACCGCAGCGCCGCCAAGGCTGCCAGCTGGCTGGCCGAATGTCCCGGCAACGCCAGTGCCCCAAGCCCCCGTGAGGCTGCAGCAGGCGCCGACATGGTGTTTGCCTGCGTGGGCAACGACGCTGATTTGCGCAGCGTGGTCCTGGGGCCCGATGGCGCTTTTGCCGGCATGAAGCCCGGCGCGATTTTTGTGGACCACACCACCGCGTCGGCCGAAGTGGCCCGTGAGCTGCACGCTCAAGCCCAAAAATTGGGACTGCACTTCGTCGATGCCCCGGTGTCGGGTGGCCAGGCCGGCGCGCAAAACGGCATGCTCACCGTCATGTGCGGCGGCGATGCGGCGGCCTTCGAACCGGTCAAGCCCACCGCCATGGCCTTTTCACGCGCCTTCACCCTGCTGGGTGCTTCGGGTGCTGGCCAATTGGCCAAAATGGTCAACCAGATATGCATTGCCGGGCTGGTGCAGGGCTTGTCCGAGGCGATTGCATTTGGCCAGCAAGCGGGCCTGGACATGCACCAGGTGCTGGACGTGATCGGCAAGGGTGCCGCCCAAAGCTGGCAACTGGACAACCGGGGCAAGACCATGGTCGATGACCAATTCGAGTTTGGTTTCGCGGTGGACTGGATGCGCAAGGACCTGGGCTTGGTGCTGGACGAAGCCAAGCGCAACGGTGCAAGTTTGCCGGTCACGGCATTGGTCGACCAGTTTTATGGCGATGTGCAAAAAATGGGCGGTGGCCGCTGGGACACATCGAGCCTGATCCGCCGGCTGCGCTGAGCATGCAGGCTGGGTTTCAAGCCTGCTGACCACGAAAAGAGCGACCCGCAGGTCGCTCTTTTTTTTGTGGGGCAAGCCCCTGTTACTTGGACAGCGGTGGCTGACTCAGGCGCTTGAGCTCTTCTTCCGAAATTTCGTCAAACACCCGAACCACCTTGGTCACGCCACCGATGCCGCGCACGATGTCACTGGCACGTTTGGCTTCACGTGCTGTCACGCGCCCCATCAAGTACACAACGCCACGCTCGGTCACCACCTTGATCGCATTCACCTGCAGGTCCTTGGCGTCGATGAATGCGGCCTTGACCTGGCTGGTGGTCACTGTGTCTTTGGACCGCTGCATCATGCTGCTGGGGGGCGCCACCGCCAGATCGTTCACCACCGACTGGACGTTTTCCTGGCTCTGCGCCAGCTTTTCTGCACGCTCCTTGTCGGCCTGGGCACGGACCTCGCCGCTGAGCAACACCTTGCGGTTGAAGCTGGTCACATTCAGGTGAACACGGTCGCCCAAATCCTGGCGTACAGCACTGCCCACTTTGAGCTCGATGCCCTCGTCTTCGACCTGCGCACCCGTGGTACGGCGGTCAGTGGCCACAATGCCCGTCATGACAGCACCACCCACGATCAAGGGCGCGCAAGCAGACAGGCTCGTCAAAGCGGCGGCCAAAACAGCGCCGGTCAAGACCAAAGATTGAAGATTGCGTTTCATTTAAAAAGGCTCCTGTTCACCCAAAAGCTGGGTGTCAATTCCATCACACAGACAGTGCAGCACCAAATGCTGCACTTCACGAATTCGTGCAGCCCGCTCGTGCGGCACACACACATGCACATCGGTTTCGCGCAGCTGACTGGCCAAACCACCCCCGTGGTGCCCGGTCAAGGCCAGCACGCTCATTTCCCGGTCATGGGCGGCTTGCACCGCCAAGGCCAAAGCAGGCTCTGCGCCATCCGCACTGATGAGGACGAGCACATCCCCGGTTTGCCCCAGTGCCAGAACCTGACGGGCCAGAGTTTGGTCATCGGACCATCGGGTGGCCATCAGGGCGTCTGAAGACAACGCCAAGGCCGCCAGGCCCGGACGCTCCCGCTCGAAGCCGCCCACCAGCAAATTCGCCAGATACTGGGCCAACGCAGCCGAAGGACCCATGCCGCCCGCCAGCACCTTGCCACCCCCGGTGACACAGGCCAACACCGCTTGAACAGCCGCGTCCACAGGCTTGGCCAAAGTCTCGGCCACCTGGTAGTGCAAATCGGCACTGTCGATGAAGTGTTGTTGGATTCGAAGGTCTAGCATGCGCAGGCGATGATAACCCCGACAACACCGCCATCCCCGGCAAATACGCTTATTTACCCGGGAATTAAGGCCTGCTCAGGCCTTCCGATGGTTTGCTTCAATCGCCATCAAACGCGGCTTGCAACCATTCAGGCCCGGCCGCTTCGATGGTCACCACATCAAAGCGCATCGGTGGCAAGCGGCGCCAGCGCAAAAGGTAGTGCTGCGCGGCAAAAATGATGCGCCTTTGCTTTGGATAGCCGATGCTGGCAGCGGCCCCGCCATGGTCACTGCGGCTGCGTTGACGGACCTCGACAAACACCACGGTGCCATCTGCCGATTGCATGATCAGGTCAATTTCACCACCGCCCCGGCCCGGCGTCCGATAATTGCGCTGTAGCAAGCGCAAGCCGCGCGCTTGCAAATAGGCCAGCGCTTCGTCTTCGCCCGCATCGCCCCGGGCTTTGGTGGTCTGGCCCACCGTGTCTTTTTTGAGGAATTGCATTGACTCCGTCTCCCTTGTCTGCCTCGTTTGCCAAAGCCCTGGAGGCGGCGCACGACGCTGCCGGATCACAAAACCACCCGGCCAGCACACTGTATGTCGTGGCGACCCCCATTGGCAACCTCGCCGACATCAGCCTGCGTGCACTGCATGTGCTGGCAAGGGTCGATGCCGTGGCCTGCGAAGACACCCGCCACACCCAGCAGCTGCTGCGGGCCTATGGCCTGGACCGCCCCGGCTTCCAACTGCTGGCCGTGCACCAGCACAACGAAGCAGAAGCGGCCCAGACCGTGATCAACCGGCTGGCTCAGGGTGAGCGGGTGGCCTACGTGAGCGATGCCGGCACACCGGCCATCAGCGACCCCGGCGCACGGCTGGTGGCGGCCGTGCGGCAAGCGGGTTACCGTGTGCTGCCTTTGCCGGGTGCCAGCAGCGTGACCACGGCCCTCAGCGCAGCTGGCATGACCGGCGACAAGGGTTTTGTATTTGCCGGCTTTTTGCCCAGCAAATCGGGTGAGCGCCAGCAAGCTGTTCAGGCCCTGGCGCAAGACAGCCGTGCGGTGGTGCTGCTCGAAGCGCCACACCGCATCGAGGCCCTGGCGCAAGCACTGGCCACGCTGGGCGAGCGCCGGATCACAGTGGGGCGCGAGCTGACCAAACAGTTTGAACAGATCGACACCCTGGCCGCACAAGACCTGCCCGGCTGGTTGGCCGAAAAGCCCGACCGCCAACGCGGCGAGTTTGTGTTGGTGGTGCACGATGCCCCGGTGGCCGAATCATCGGGTGAAGGTCTGCGTGTGTTGCAGCTGCTGCTGCCCGAGTTGCCCCTGAAAACAGCCGTCAAGCTGGCCGCCGAGATCACCGGCGAGTCAAAAAATGTGCTTTACGACGTGGCCCTGGGCCTGAAAAACGGCTGAGCTGTTCAGCGCTTGCGCAAGCCCAGCCACAAGACAGTGCCCACCACCACCAACGCGCCGACCAACTGCATCCCGGCAATCGACTGGTCCAGCAGCGCCCAGGCCAGTACCAAGGCGAACACCGGCTCGACGTTCATGATGGCCGAATTGCCCACCACCCCCAGCTTGGGCAGCACCGTGAACATGATGGTGAAGGCCGTGCCGTACAAAAAGGTCAGCATGCCCAGGCCCCACCATCCAACGGTCGCGGTGGGCCAATGAAACCCGCCTTGGGTGAACGCCACCAAAGCGGCCAGCACACCCACCGTGGCCATGGTGGTGAAAGTGCGCAAGCGGCCATCGACCCCGACCGTCTCATGCTGGGTCAGCACCAGCGCCAGGCCAAACGTGGTCGATGCAGCCAACGCAAAGACCACGCCCACACCAATTTGGCCCCAGTGCTGCGCGGCGCCCAAACCTGAAGCGGCACCCAGCACATCCAGCGCCATGGCCAGCCCCAGCATCATGACGGGCATGGCCCAAAGCACAGCGCGCTCGGGTCGGTGCCCATACAGCACCCTGGCCCACAAGGCGGTGGTCAAGGGATACGTGTTGAAAGCCAGCAAGGCCAGGGCCACCGGTAAACGCGCCACCGCCGAATACAAACACACGCTTTGCACGGCGATCAGCAAACCCACCCAAGCCAAAAACTTCCGGTGTTTCGGTTGGACCTGAAAGCTCACCTTTTGCTGCCACAAAATCAAGGCCACCACACTGGCCGTGATGAGGCTGCGCACGGTGACAGCGGTCACCACATCCAGGCCGTGGTTGAAAGCGGTGCGGGCCGCCACATGGTTGGCCCCCATCATGAAAGCGATCAACAACAAGGTGGCAAAGGCCGCCCCTGTCAGGCCCGGTTTGGTGGCAATGTTCATGCCTTCATTGTGCGGGGTATAGCCCCAAGCCTCTGGCATGCAGGCGACTGAGGCCCAGCAGGGCGTCGGTGAACGGCGTGGCCACGCCGGTCAACTGGCCCAGCTCGCGCACGGCCGAAACCAGGGCATCCAGCTCGACCGGTTTGCGCGCCTGCACGTCTTGCAGCATGGACGTGCGAAACGCGCCGAGCTTGCGCGTGACCGCGTGCCGGTCTTCGGGGGTTTGCGCGATCGGAATACCCACGAGCTCGCCAATTTCTCTGGCTTCCAGCATGACGCTGGAGACAAATTGCCGGACCAGCGGGTCGTCCAGAATCACATCGGTGGTGGCCCCCGTGAACGCGCTGATCGGGTTGATGGTCATGTTGCCCCACAACTTGTACCAGACGTCCTTTTGAATTTGCGCCGATGCTGTGGCGTTGAAGCCTGCCCGGACCAGCAAAGCCGTCAGGGCCTGCAGGCGCGGTGTGTCGGCGCCGCCGGGTTCGCCCACGATCAAGCCGTTGCCAAAATGGTGCCGAATCACACCCGGCGCATCGACCGAGCAGCTGGCATGCACCACGCCACCGATCACGCGTGCTGCGGGAATGTGCTGCGCGATCACCCCGGACGGGTCGACCGACTGCAAGCTGGTGCCGGACAGCGCGCCGCCAAAGCCTTGCAAAAACCACCAAGGCACGCCATTCATGGCCGTCAGCACCACGGTGTCGGGGCCCATCAAAGGCCCGATGTGGCGCGCCACATCGGCCATGGCCGGGGCCTTGACCGCCACGATCACCAGGTCTTGCGGGCCCAGCTCAGCAGGGTTTTCGCAGGCGCGGACAGAGGCCCGAATTTCTTGATCGCCTTGCCGCAAACTCAGCCCGTTTTGCTGCAAAGCCTGCAATGTGGCGCCCCGGGCCACCGCACTCAAATCGCAGCCTTGCTGCGCCAGATGCACCCCGATCCAGCCACCGATGGCGCCTGCCCCATAAATGCAAACCTTCATGCGCGCCACCCTGTGTCTTGCCGGTCCACTTGCCTGACCAACGATTGAAAAACATCCTCACCCGCACCATGGTTGGGGTTGAACTGCAGTGCATCGCGTGTGCATTTTTCGGCAATGGCTTGCGGCACCGCAATGGCTTGGCCCATGCTCAAAGTCGCCATCTGGATTTCGCAGGCACGCTGCAAAGTCCACAGCACCGCAAAGGTCTGGGCCAGCGTGTGGCCCCAGGCCAGCAAGCCATGGTTGCGCAAGATCACGGCCTGTTTGTCACCGATGCTGCTGAGCAGGCGCGGTGCTTCGTCGGCATGGATGGTGATGCCCTCAAAGTCATGGTAGGCCACCATGTTGTGCAGCTGGGCGGTGTAGAAATTGGTCTGCTGCAAACCACCTTGCAAGCAGGCCACCGCCACACCGGCGGTGGTGTGTGTGTGCATCACGCAGTGCGCGCCAGCCAGGCCTTCGTGCACGGCCGCATGCACTGTGAACCCCGCCGGGTTGACCGGGTAGGGCGAGCCATCAAGCACCCGGCCCTGCACATCGATCTTGACCAGGTTGCTGGCCGTGACTTCGCTGTAATGCAGACCAAACGGGTTGATCAAAAACTGCTTGGCCCCACCCGTCACGCTGTCGGGCAGGCGCAAGGTGATGTGGTTGTAAATCATTTCGGTCCATCCGAGCAGCGCAAACACACGGTAACAAGCGGCCAGTTGCAAGCGCGCCTGCCACTCATCGGGGTGCACACGTGCTTGCAGAGAAGGCACCAAGGCGCGGGGTGTGGGGAACATGTCTTGTCTCCTGGAGTTGATTCGGGGTCATTTAATTGGGATCTGACCCCAATAAATTGGGATCTGACCCCCATAAATTAATTTGCCAATCGGGGGGGCTGCCCCTGATCAATAGGTCGTCCCTTTTGACGGGGTCAGGGCGGTCACGGAAGCCTTGAAATGCGCTGCCAGCTCGGTGGTGTGGCGCATCAAAATCTGGGTGTCCAGGCCCACGGCCACAAACACCGCGCCCAAAGACAAGTAGTGTTCAGCCAGTGAGCGGTCTGGCGCCAGGATGCCTGGCGCCTTGCCGGCCCGCAGGATGCGGGCAATGGCATCTTCGATGGCGGCCTGCACCTCCGGGTGCGCGGCGTTGCCGACATGGCCCATTGAGGCCGACAGGTCGGCCGGGCCAATGAACACGCCGTCTACCCCGGGTGTGGCGACGATGGCATCCAGGTTCTTCAGGGCTTCGCGCGATTCAACCTGAACCAGCAAGCACACCTCTTCGTTGGCGCGTTGGGCGTAATCGGGGTAGTGGCCCCAGCGCGAGGCCCGTGCCCCGGCCATGCCGCGCACACCGCCCTGGCCATCATCTTGTGGATAGCGCATGGCTTGCACCAGCTGTGCGGCTTGCTCGGCCGTGTCGACCATGGGCACCAGAATGTTCTGCGCGCCCAGGTCCAGGTACTGCTTGATGAGGGCGGTCTCGCCCAAGGGCACACGGGCGACCGCGTGGCTGGCAGGGTAAGCCGCCAGCGTTTGCAACTGCGCCTGGATGCTGCGCAGGTCGTTGGGGGCGTGCTCGCCGTCAACGACGAGCCAGTCGAACCCGGCCAATGCGCAAATTTCGGCGGTGTAGGCATTGGCCAGCCCCATCCACAAGCCGATCTGGGGACGCTTGTTTTTCAGGGCTTGTTTGAATTCATTCACAGGGGTGTTCATGTGTCAGTTCCTCTTTATTTAAGGGCACCATGGCTTGCAGGCTGTCGGTGCCGGGCTGGCGGTCCGGGCGATGTGGCAACGCGAAGCGCCTCTGAGCCCGGGCC
>CAIZSE010000007.1 GCA_903935585.1 uncultured Burkholderiales bacterium
AAGCCGCATCGACTTCAGCCGTGACCGCAACCAGAATGGCCTGCTCGACAACAACGAATGTTCGGGCTTTCGCTTGAAGGACGCGGAAGTTCAAGTGCGGACATCTTGCGCGCCCGAGGTCTGGACCGATCTGACCGATGCAGGCAGCCTGAAGATGGTGGATATGCAATGGCAGCTGCAATGCGAAAGGCGTGGGCGCTGGGTGCACAGGTGGGTCACGGTGCAGTTGAACGCCGAGTGGCCCCACGACGCATCGCGACAGTTGAGCTTGTCGCAAACGGTGTCCCTGCGCAACGATGTGCCCGCCCTGCCCTGGCCAGCGGCATGTGGTGCAGCACCATGAAGCCATCTGCAAGGCTGGGTCAATGTGGTGCCATCACCTTGCTGGTGGCCATCACCCTGGTCATGCTGGCGAGCCTGGCCAGCTTTTACAGTGCCCGCAGTGTGCTGCAGGACCGTCTGGCCAGCAACCAGCAAGGCCATGCCACGCAATCACGCCTGTCTGCCGAAGCCGCACTGGCTTGGTCACGGGCTGAACTGGCCCGGCAATACGCGGCCAGCCAGCAGACATCCACTTTTTGGCAAAGCGCCGCCAACACGCCTTGCCCTGCAAACTACACAGGGCCACGTTGGCAATGCAGCCTGCTGTCGCCGCCTGCTCATCCGGGCATGAGCCAGTCGGTCTCACAGGTCGTGGCCGTGCGCGATCTGGTGACATCGCCCCATGTGACCGAGCTGCATGTCAGCGCCAGCCAAACGGGCCAAAAAAGCCGAGGGCAAGTGCGGGCCAGTATTTTCTTACCCACACTGGCACCGGCCCCCACAGGGGCCAGCACAGCGGCCTTGGTGCTCAATGGCTGCACATCGCCCGCAGCGGGTGCGGCAGGTACGGCGGTGAGGGTCTGCCCTCTCAGTCAAAGCGGGCAATCCTGCAGCGGCACCCCAGTCGGCCACGCCGTGCAAAGCTTCTGGCTGGCGGACCTGGATGGCGATGGCCTGATTTCTGCCACCGAACGAAGCCAGTGCCTGGCCTTGTTGCCCGAACACCTGCCAGGCAGTGGCAGCTTGATGGGGCCCACCACTTCTGCACCTCGTTCACCTTGTGTGTCGGCCGCCTGGAAAAGTGTGCTGGGGGACATCAGCCCCGAACAGCTCAAAGCCTGGTCAGACGCGCAAGAGCGCAATGGTCTGCATGCCCAAAGCCAGCCACCGCGAAGCATTTATTGGGTCGACAGCGCCGCCACCTGGACACAAAGCCTGGGCCTGGCCGATGCGCCCGTGCTGCTCGTGTTTTCGGCCATGGCCTGCGGCCAGCGCTGCCCCAGCCTGGCCAGTGGCGTACAGATTTTTGGCACGGTGGTGCTGCAAACCCAATGCCAGGACGAGAAAGCGCGGGGATGGCGAGCAGGCCGCATCGAAGGCCAGCTCGTGGTCGAGTCGGGCTTGCAAGACCTGCAAAGCGGCAGCCACATTCAGGCACGCGTGTTCACAAAAACGGCTTACCAACTGGCTTGGCCAGCAGGCATGGACGCCACCCGGGTGCAAGCTGTGGCCGGCAGCTGGCGCGAGGGCGTGAGATGAAGCCGCACCTGGGCAGACCAGCCATGCGGCTGCCGCCCCAAAAACGCTTTCAGGGCATGGCCCTGATCGAGGCCCTGGTGGCCTCAGCGGTGATGGGCATCGGTCTGGCGGGCGCCACACGGCTGACTTTGTACACCTTGCAAACTGCAGGTGACACAAGGCAGCAAGGGGTAGCCCACGCACTGGGGGTCGACGCGATGGCGTGCCATCAATCGGACCGTGCCTTGTGCGTGATGAACCAGGCGGTGACGGTCCAGGGCACGACCTACACCCTTCAAAGCCAGTTGAGCCCACGCGCTGAACTGGCGCTGGTCGACATCGAAGTCCGGGTGCAATGGCCCGCTCTGGGTCGGGCACAGTCTGACCCAAACGGCGGCGCTGCACTGAGCGCGGGCACTGGGCAAGGCCTGGGTCAACTCATTTTGTACAGCAGCCGTGACCAGGTGCCCACCTGGCTTGGCGTATCCTTGCCCTGATCTGTTGCCGACTATTCCTGCCGTGATGTCTACTGCCTTGCCAACCGCTTTGACCTTTGCCCCGGACCACCCCATGCACCGCGCACTGGCGCTGGCCAAGGAGGGCTTGTGGCTGACCTCGCCCAACCCCCGCGTGGGCTGCGTCATCACCGCCCCCGATGGCCAGGTGCTGGGCCAAGGCCACACCCAACGCGCCGGCGGGCCCCATGCTGAAATCATGGCGCTGCACGATGCCCAAGCTCGCGGACACGATGTGAAAGGGGCCACCGCCTGGGTCACGCTGGAGCCCTGCGCCCACCACGGCCGAACCGGGCCATGCTGCGATGCGCTGGCCGCAGCAGGCATTGGCCGAGTGGTTTGCGCCCTGACCGACCCCAACCCGAAAGTGTCGGGCCAAGGCCTGGTTCGCTTGCAAGCGTTGGGGGTGCACACCGAAACGCTAGCCCCGCAACTCGACATCGCCAATCAGGCCCGAGAACTCAACATCGGTTTTTTCAGCCGCATGGAACGCAGCCGACCTTGGGTCCGCATGAAAATCGCTGCTTCGCTGGATGGGCAAACCGCCCTGCAAAACGGGCAAAGCCAATGGATCACCAGCGAACCGGCCCGCAGCGACGGCCACGCCTGGCGCGCCCGTGCCTGCGCCGTGTTGACAGGCATAGGCACCGTGCTGGAAGACAACCCGCGCCTGGATGTGCGTGGCCATGATGTGCCGCGCCAACCCCATCTGGTCATCGTGGACAGCCGGCTGGAAACCCCACTGGATGCCCGCCTGTTTGAAACGCTGGGCACAGGCGATCTGGCCCGCAAGATCTGGATTTACACCGCCGCCAAAGGCGCTGACAGCAAGCGCCAAGCCCTTGAAAAAAAAGGCGCCACCGTGATCGACATGGCTGGCCCCCATGGCAAGGTCGATCTGGCAGCCATGCTGCTTGATCTGGCCCGCCGTGAAATCAACGAACTGCATCTGGAGGCAGGGCACAAGCTCAACGGCTCGTTCATCCGGGAAGGCCTGGTTGACGAGTTGTTGCTGTACTTGTCCCCCCAACTGCTTGGCCCTGGCCAAGGCATGGCCAACTTGCCCGCGCTGACCGATTTGAGCGGCTCGGTGAAACTGGCCTTTCATGCGGTGGACCGGATCGGCCCAGATTTGCGCTTGCTGCTGCGCCGACAGTAAGTCGCTGTCAGTAAGTCACCGTCTATCAGGCGCAGCCAACAAGACCTGGGCGAGACAGCCTGAGCAGCCGCTTCAAGCCCACAATGCTCAACCCCATTGCAGGAACCCCCATTGAACCTCGCCCATTTGTTGCAAAGACAAGCCAGCATCGCCCCGGAGCGTCCCGCCATCCTGAACGGCACGCAGGTGGTGGCCACGCATGGCCAGTGGGCACAGCGCTGCCAGCACCTGGCCCGCCAGTTTCAGGCTGCGGGACTGCAGCCGGGCGACCGGGTGGCACTGTTCATGCGCAACCACGTACGCACTCTGGAAGTGGTGTTTGCCGCCTGGTGGGCCGGGCTGGCGGTGGTGCCCATCAACGCCAAACTGCACCTGCGTGAAGCCCAATGGATCGTGGACAACGCCCAGGCCCGCTGGGCCTTCGTGACCGCCGACATCACCAGCAACACCGATGACAAGCTCACCGGGCTGGCGCGGGTCGTCGACCTGGACAGCGCCGAAGCCGATGCCTTGTGGTCACTGCCGCCAAAGGGTTCTGAAGCAGGGGTTGAAACCCCCATCGCAGAACGCCATGCCGACGACCTGGCCTGGCTGTTTTACACCAGTGGCACCACCGGCCGGCCCAAGGGCGTGATGATCACCCACCGCAACCTCATGACCATGGGGCTGGCCTATTTCTGCGATGTGGACGCCATCAGCCCACAAGACACCATCGCCTACGCTGCCCCCATGTCACACGGGGCAGGCATTTACGCCATTCCCCACCTCATGGCGGGGGCCCGGCACATGGTGCCACCTTCGGGTGGCTTCGATGCGGCAGAGCTGTTTGCGCTCGGTGAACAAGTCGGGCCGCTGTCGATGTTTGCAGCACCCACCATCGTCAAGCGGCTGGTAGACCATGCCGAGGCCACTGGTCTTTCCATGCAGGCGTGCACCCAGGCGTTCAAGACCGTGGTCTATGGCGGTGCACCCATGTATGCCGCCGACATTCAGCGGGCACTGCGCGTGATGGGGCCGTGCTTTGTACAGATTTACGGCCAAGGCGAAAGCCCCATGGTGGGTACGGCCCTGTCCCGGCACCACCTGCAAGACACAACCCACCCGCGCCACCTGGAGCGGCTGGCCTCGGTCGGCGTGGCCCAAACCCCCGTGCGCATTCGGGTGACCGACGCTCAAGGACAAGACTTGCCAACGGGCGAAGTGGGTGAAGTGCTGATCCAGGGTGACAGCGTCATGGCCGGGTATTGGCGCAACCCCGAAGCCACGGCCAACGCCATTCAGAACGGCTGGCTTTTCACAGGGGACATGGGCTGCCTGGATGCCGACGGCTTTTTGACCCTGAAAGACCGCAGCAAAGACATGATCATCAGCGGTGGCTCCAACATCTACCCCCGTGAGATCGAGGAAGTGCTGCTGCACGCACCGGGCGTGGCCGAAGTGGCCGTGGTGGGAGCGCCAGATCCGGAATGGGGCGAAGTGGTGGTGGCCTTTGTGGTGCCGAAGTCAGGCCATGCGCTCGACACCGCCTCGCTCGACGCCCTTTGCCTGCAAGAGATTGCCCGATTCAAGCGCCCCAAACGGTATGAGATCGTGCCCAGCCTGCCCAAGAACAACTACGGCAAAGTGCTCAAGACCGAGTTGCGCAAGCGGCTTGGCTGACGTTAAAAAGTCAAGGTCTTCACCCCTTGGGAGGTGCCCAGCAAACAGACTTGCGCCTTCTGGTGGGCAAAAACCCCCACAGTCACCACGCCGGGCCACTGGCTGACTTCGGTTTCAAAGGCCACCGGGTCGGTGATCTTCAGGCCCTTCACATCCACGATGTATTGGCCGTTGTCGGTCACCAAAGGCTGGCCGTCTTTGAGTCGCACTGCAGCGGTGCCGCCCATGGCCGCAAACAGGCGCATCACGCGGGCTGTCGCCATGGGAATCACCTCCACCGGCAAGGGAAAGGCCCCCAGCGCATCGACCAGCTTGCTTTCGTCGGCAATGCAGACAAACTGCCTGGATTGGGCCGCCACGATTTTTTCGCGGGTGAGCGCTGCGCCACCGCCCTTGACCATGTGGCCCTGGTGGTCGATCTCGTCGGCGCCGTCGATGTAGACCGACAGGCTGTCGACTTCGTTGCTGTCAAACACCGCAATGCCCAGGGCCTTCAGCCGTGCTGTCGAGGCCTCGGAGCTGGACACCGCGCCCTTGATCTGGTCTTTCATGGTGGCCAATGCATCGATGAATTTGTTGACCGTGGAGCCGGTCCCCACGCCAACGATTTCGCCGGGAACAACGTATTTCAGGGCGGCTTGGCCTACCAGGGCTTTGAGTTCGTCTTGTGTCATGTGGGCGTACGGGGGTGAAGAAATGAAAGGGCTTTGGGGTTTGAGACAATCAGGGCCAACGTTTTCAAAGCCCCCTCGACATCTCTTACAGACCGGAATTATGCAATGTCCCTGATCCCTTACGCCCTAGCCCGCTCGTTTTTGTTCAAGATGGACCCCGAAGCGGCCCATGACCTGACGATTGAAGGCCTCGCCCGGACCCAAAACACCCCACTGGACCGCGTCTACCGCCAGCCCTTCGTGGCCCAACCCCTCACGCTGGCAGGCCTGCAATTCCCCAACCGTGTCGGCCTGGCGGCGGGTCTGGACAAAAACGCCCGCTGCATCGACGGCCTGGGCGCCATGGGCTTTGGTTTTGTCGAAGTGGGCACCGTGACCCCCAAAGCGCAGCCGGGCAACCCCAAGCCGCGCATGTTCCGCTTGCCCGAGGCGCAAGCCCTCATCAACCGCCTGGGCTTCAACAACGACGGGCTCGATGCCTTCATTGCCAACGTCAAGCGCTCGAAGTTTCGCCAAAACGGTCGCTTGCTGGGCCTGAACATCGGCAAGAACGCCGCCACCCCGATTGAAAACGCCACCGACGATTATTTGATCGCGCTGGCAGGCGTGTACCCTCATGCCGACTACGTGACGGTGAACATCTCCAGCCCCAACACCAAGAACCTGCGCGCCCTGCAAAGTGACGAAGCGCTCGATGGCCTGCTGGGTGCTCTGGTGGCACGGCGCGCGGCGCTGGCGACCGAGCATGGCCGCCATGTGCCGATGTTCCTGAAAATCGCACCCGATCTGGACGAAACCCAGGTGGGCGTGATCGCTGCAACGCTGCAAAAACACGGCATGGACGGCGTGATCGCCACCAACACCACGCTGGCCCGCGATGCCGTCAGCGGCCTTTTGCACGCCGAAGAAATGGGCGGCCTGTCCGGCGCGCCAGTGCTGGAAGGCAGCAACCGTGTGATCCGATTGCTGCGTGCCGCCTTGGGCAAAGACTTTCCCATCATCGGTGTGGGCGGCATCCTGAGCGGCCACGACGCCATTGCCAAAATCGAAGCGGGCGCCGACGTGGTGCAGATTTACACGGGCCTCATTTACAAAGGCCCGGCATTGGTGACCGAAGTGGCGAGCGCGCTGCAGCAGATGAAGCGCTGAGTCGCTCACTCCTTGTAATAAACCACCTGATGGGCGCTGGCCAGCAACTGGCCCTCGGCGCTACAGAATTCACCGCTTTGGTCAAAGTAGCCGTTGCGGTAGTTGAGTGCGCGGGCCGTGGCCATCACATGGGCAGTGCCGACGCCTGACAGCATGGCCTGGTCTGCGTGGAAATAGGTGGTCATCGAAACGGTGCCAATCAAGGCGCGACGGCGGCGGCGGATGTAAATGCGCGGGAAAAAGCTGTCGCTGATGGCGGCCAGTGAAGCGAAATCCAGCGGTCGCACGGGCTCGTCGCGCACCCACAAATTTGAACGTGAATGCGGTTGTTCCTGCTCGTCGAACTTGTCGGGGAATTCGCCTTGCGCAAAGCGCATGTCATAGCGGTGCGGCCATGCGGGCATGTCAGGGCCGGGCAACATCCGCTGCAAAGCTTCGGCGGGTGGCATGTCTGGCGGGGGCACGGCCTCGGTGTCCGACCAGGTGCTGCGCCTTTCAGCAAAGACGGCCGTGGCCATCGCCACCACCGAGTCACCCTGGCTGGCTTCGATCGCCCAGTGCTGGGTGGACCGGTTGGTGCGCACGGCACGCGCCATGAACGCAATGGGGCCGTCTTGCACGGGCGCTGCAAAGTTCACCGTCAAGGCAATCGGCTGTCCCAGTTTGTCCGGGTGCTGCAGCGCCGCATTGAGCAACTGCGCTGCCGTTGTGCCGCCAAAAGGCCCCACCATGTTGGCGTAGGCGGGGTGGGTGGCGCCGGCGTAATGGCCGGGGGCTGTGGCCTGCAAGGCCGTGGCTTCATCAAAGGGGTGCATCAGACAGTCTCTTGGAGCAGGTGGTTGACATGGGCCGCAATGGCCAGTGAACTGGTCAGCCCCGGCGATTCGATGCCCAGCAAATTGACCAGACCAGGCACGCCGTGGTCTGCGGGGCCTTGGATCATGAAGTCGGCTGCGGCTTCATCCGGCCCGCTGATTTTGGGGCGCATGCCCGCGTAGCCAGGTTGCAGCGCCCCATCCGGCAAGCCGGGCCAATAACGGCGCACCTCGGCATAAAAGGCGTCACCCCGGCGCGGGTCCACCTGCAAATCAGCCGGATCGCTGACCCACTGCACATCCGGGCCGAACTTGGCTTGGCCGCCCAGGTCGAGCGTGAGGTGCACACCCAGCCCGGCTTTTTCGGGCACGGGGTAAATGAGGCGCGAAAACGGGGCCTTGACCGCCAGCGTGAAGTAATTGCCTTTGGCGCAATGCGCTTGGGGCAGAAGGCTTTTGTTGAGCCCGTCCATGCGCTGCGCCAACGCCACGGCACTCAAACCTGCGGCGTTGACCAGCACGCGGCAGGCCAGCTCAGTGCCGTCTTGCGTGCTCACACGGATCGGGTGGGTGGCGGTGCCTTGCTTCAGGCCGATGTGCTGCACCGGCGAGACCAGCGCCAGCAAACCGCCAGCGTTTTCCAGATCCCCTTGCAGGCTCAGCATCAGGCCGTGGCTGTCCACCACGCCCGTGCTGGGCGACAGCAGCGCGGCCTCGCAAACCAGTGCGGGCTCCAGGGCGCGCGCCTGTTCGCTGGTCAGTTTTTGCAGGTCTTGCACGCCGTTGGCAGCCGCCTTGGCGATGATGCCGTCCAAGGCTTTGACTTGATCCGGGCTGGTGGCCACGATCAGCTTGCCCAGACGCTGGTGCCCCACTGCGCGCTCGGCGCAATAGGCGTAAAGCATGGCTTTGCCTTGCACGCACAAACGCGCCTTGAGCGAGCCTGCAGGGTAATAAATGCCCGCGTGAATCACCTCGCTGTTGCGTGAACTGGTGCCAGTGCCGATGGCGTTTTCCGACTCAAGCACCATCACCTCGCGGCCCGCCAGCGCCAGCGCGCGCCCTACGGCCAGACCGATCACACCGGCCCCGATCACCACTGCATCCACTTGTTCCACACACACCTCACGGGTTCATTCGTTCGGGACGATTGTGACCCATCCCCTCCCCGCAATGCCGCCTGCCTGACGCCCGCAAGACAGGTGCCAGCATCGGCCTCGGGCAGACTGCCATGCACATTCAATCAGGAGGCTTCACCATGTCCTTGTTCAATCTGAAAGGCCAAGTGGCCATCGTGACCGGCTCCAGCCGGGGCATTGGCCGCTCCATCGCGCACCAGCTGGGCAAAGCAGGTGCGAAGGTGGTGGTGTCCAGCCGCAAACTCGATGCTTGCGAGGCGGTGGTCAAGGAGATCCAGGCCGAAGGTGGCGAGGCGATGGCCATAGCCGCCAGCATCTCCAACAAGGCGCAGCTTGAAGCCCTGATTGCCCAGACCCATGCGGCCTGGGGTGGCATCGACATCTTGGTCTGCAATGCAGCGACCAATCCCTACTACGGCCCGACCACGGGCATGAGCGACGAGGTGTTCGACAAGGTCATGCGCAACAACGTGCTTTCAAACACCTGGCTGTGCAACATGGTCTACCCGGACATGAAAGCCAAAAAGAACGGGGCGATTGTGTTGGTGTCGTCGATCGGCGGGTTGCACGGCTCGGCGGTGATTGGGGCCTACAACCTGTCCAAAGCGGCCGACATGCAGCTGGCGCGCAACCTGGCGGTGGAATGGGGCCCGGACAATATTCGGGTGAACTGCATCGCCCCGGGTCTCATCAAAACCGACTTTGCCAAGGCGCTGCACGAAGACCCGGTATTGAGCGCCAAGTACAACAGCCAAGCCCCGTTGCGCCGCATGGGCGAGCCGGACGACATTGGCGGCATCGCGGTGTTTTTGGCCAGCCCGGCAGGCCAGTATGTGACGGGCCAGACCATCGTGGCGGATGGCGGGATGATGATTCGCTGATTCGCTGATTCGCTGTGGATGCTTGGTGCTGCTGGCACCGCTGAGCATGGGCTGGGGCCGGGCACCTCATGAGGGCGTGCCCAAAATCGGTACCCGGCCCCAGCCCATGCGCAGCTTTTGGGGCGAGCGAACGAACGCCCATTCGGATCATGAAAGAACTGTACGAAGACGCTCATTGATCCGCACCCTCGGCACTCATTTGTGCGACTGCCATAAAAAAAGCCCGCATCAGCGGGCTTTTTGACTTGGGAAAAGCTTCGATCAGGCGAAGTTTTTCTCGGCGAATGACCAGTTCACCAACTTGTCGAGGAAGGTCTCGACGAACTTGGGACGCATGTTGCGGTAGTCGATGTAGTAGGCGTGTTCCCACACGTCCACCGTCAGCAAGGCTTTGTCGCCTGTGGTCAGGGGGGTGCCAGCGGCGCCCATGTTGACGATGTCAACCGAACCGTCGGCTTTCTTGACCAACCATGTCCAGCCGGAACCGAAGTTGCCCACAGCGCTCTTGACGAAGGCTTCCTTAAAAGCGGCATAGCTGCCGAACTTGGCGTTGATGGCTGTGGCCAAAGCGCCAGTGGGCTCGCCACCGCCATTGGGCTTCATGCAGTTCCAGAAAAAGGTGTGGTTCCAGATCTGGGCGGAGTTGTTGTAAACACCACCGCTGGACTTTTTGATGATCTCTTCGAGAGACATGCCCTCAAATTCCGTGCCTTTTTGCAGGTTGTTCAGGTTCACCACATACGCGTTGTGGTGCTTGCCGTGGTGAAACTCGAGGGTTTCCTGGCTGTAGTGAGGGGCCAAAGCGTCGATCGCGTATGGCAGTGCGGGCAAGGTGTGTTCCATGAGGGTGTCCTTTTGTTGTTGCGGGTTGGAGGTTCAACGCAACATTTTAGGGGTTGAGCGATCGCCCTTTGGCGCAGCAGGTCACTGAAAAAACACAAGCACCAGATCCAAGCCACCCACCGCCGTCATGGGCTGGGGCCTGGGCACCGATTTTGGGTACGCCCTCATGAGGTGCCCAGGCCCCAGCCCGTGACGGCTTGCCCGCATTCGGCCGCATGGGCGAACTCCTTCAAGAAGGGACGCTCAGCCCTTCACCGTCATCGGCACATCCCCGTCGGCCAAGGTCGCCCGAACCGATTGGCCTGGCTGAAACTGGGCTGCGTGGGTCAGCGCCTGGCCACTTTCGTCGCTGAGCCAGGCATAACCTCGCTCCAGCACGCGGTGCGGGTCGACCGACGACAAACGCAAAGCGGCCCGCTCCAGACGCTGAGCGCGTTGCTGCACCTGCTGACCCTGGTTGAAGCTCAGGCGGTCACTCAAACGCTCCAGCCTGTGCCCCGCCTCGGTCAGCCTGGTTTGAACACCCGCTTGCAGACCGTTCGCCAGCCGGTCCAGCCACTGGCTGTGCTGACCCAACAGGGCTTGTGGCCGGCTCAGCCGCGCGGCAATACTGTCCAGGCGCTGTGCTTGCCGGTCTTGCTGGCGTTGCAAAGCCCGGGTCAGCCGGTCTTCCAGCACGGACAGGGCTTCGAGGCCGACGCCCCGGTCGGTCGCCGCCATCTCAGCGGCGGCGGTGGGCGTGGGGGCGCGCACATCGGCCACGAAATCGGCGATGGTGAAGTCGGTCTCGTGACCCAAACCACAAATGAGCGGCACGGGGCTTTGAGCGATGCAACGGGCGAGGGTTTCGTCGTTGAAAGACCACAAGTCTTCCATCGACCCGCCACCTCGAACCAGCAAGATCACATCCACGGGCAGGCTGAGCGGGTTGTCTTCTGCCGTGAGGGCGTACATGTTTTGCAAGGCCTGAACCAGCGTGGCAGCAGCCCCGGCGCCTTGCACCAGGGCGGGCACCATGAGCACAGGAATGTGGGGCACGCGCCGCTGCAAGGCCGTGACCACATCGTGCCAGGCGGCTGCGCCCAGCGAAGTGACCACGCCGATGGCTCTGGGCTGGGCAGGCAAGGCACGTTTGTGGGCGGGGTCAAAAAGGCCCTCGGCTTCGAGCTTGGCCTTGAGGCGTAAAAACTGCTCAAACAGCGCGCCCTGCCCTGCACGCGCCATCGACTCAACCACCATTTGCAAGTCACCCCGGGCTTCGTACACGCCCAAGCGCCCCCGCACTTCAACCAATTCGCCATCGCGGGGGGCAAAGTCCATCAAACTGGCCGCACGCCTAAACATGACACAGCGTATTTGCCCGGTGTCGTCCTTGATGGAAAAATAACAATGGCCGCTGGCTGCGCGCGAAAAGCCCGAAATTTCCCCACGAACGGTGACCGGGTTGAATTGGGCGTCCAACGTGTCAGCCACGGCGCGGCACAGGGCAGAGACTGTCCAGGCGCGGGGCTTCAAATCGTCATTGGCTTGCATCGGAGGGAGGTTTTATCAGCGTTTCGAGAGGTTTTCAGGCGTCAAACCCAAACCAGGGGCGGGTGAGTACTCCACAAGCCAAGCCCAAGGCGGTTTATGGCTGATGTTCGGCACCAAACCATGAAGGAAATTTTCAAGTCATTGATTTTATTCATGATTTTAAAAATGACCGGTGGAATTTTGAGAAAATTTTAAATACTTGAGTATGCGAAACAAAGAAGAGACTTAAGTTCTTCACAAAGTTATCCACAGAAATCCATGGCGTTTTCTTGCCTCAGGTCCATGCACTTCGTTGGGTCTGGGCATTCACCGATAATCAGCCACGTTCAAGACCGAAAAACTGGAAGGTGTTTCCTTGCTGTCCATCATACAAGCCGCAGGTTGGCCCATCTGGCCTTTGATCCTGTGTTCCATTCTGGCTTTGGCTTTGATCCTGGAGCGCTGGGTTCAGTTGCAAGACGCCAGGGTCATGCCCGCCAACATCCTCAAGCAAACCATCGAGGCCACTCAGCGCGGCTTGCCCGCCCAAGAGATGATCCTGACGCTGGAACAGGCGGGGGCCATGGGCCCGGTTCTGGCCAGCGGACTGCGCTGTTTGCAAGACAACCCCCAAGCCTCCAGCGAAGATATCCAGTCCAGCATGCAGATGGCAGGTCGCCTGTCCGCTCAGCAACTGGAGCGCTACTTGCCAACCTTGGCGACCATCGCATCCGCCGCCCCTTTGCTGGGTTTGCTGGGGACCGTGGTCGGCATGATCGACATTTTCGGGGCCCATACGGCAGCCAATAACCAGCCGGCTTTGCTGGCGCAAGGCATATCCGTGGCGCTGTACAACACGGCATTCGGCTTGATCGTGGCCATCCCTTCACTGATGTTTTGGCGCTACTTTCGCGCCGTGGTGGACCGCCATGTACTGGCCATGGAAGTCGCTGCCGAGGCCTTTGCCCGGCATCTGCTTCGCATGCGAACTCAGCACGTTTGAAAGCTTGCCATGAACTTCAGGCCCAGAACCCCGTCCCCTGAACCCGAGATCAATCTGGTCCCGTTCATCGATGTGTTGTTGGTCGTGCTGATTTTTTTGATGCTGACCACCACCTGGTCACGCCTGACTGAGATCCATCTGAATCTGCCTGTGGCCGATGCCGCGGCCTCCAACCAGCGTCCACTTCAAATCGTCCTGACGATCACGTCACGCGGTGAATATGCCGTCAACAAATCTCCGATCGGCGGCAGTTCGGTCGCTGCGCTGGTGGCAGTGCTGACCCCACTGGCCCATCAAGACACGATGCTGGTCATCAGCGCGGACGCCTCGGCCGCGCACCAAAGCGTGGTCAATGCCATGGAGGCGGCACGCCGCAGCGGCTTGTCCAAAATCACCTTTGCTGCTCAGGCGGCCCAAGCCCCTGGCTTTTGATCCGCATGCGGTTGACCTTCTGGCTTCACCAACACCTGCCCCAGGTCTGGCTGCAGCGCGGCCCGCTCGCCTGGGCTTTGCGCCCGCTGGCAGTTGTCTATGGCGCCCTCATGGTCGTGCGGCGCATGGCCTATGCCAAAGGCCTCTTCAAAACCCGACGCGTTTCGGCCCTGGTGATCGTGGTGGGCAACGTGGTAGCGGGCGGCGCTGGCAAGACACCGGTCACCATCGCCTTGGCCAAACACTTGCTGGCCAAGGGGTTTCGTGTGGGTGTGATCTCACGCGGCCACGGGCGCCAGACCCGGGACGTCCGCGCCGTGGCGCATGGCAGCCACGCCCTGGATGTGGGTGACGAGCCCTTGCTGATTCACCAAGCCACCGGCGTGCCGGTTTGGGTGGCCCGGGCCAGAGCCGATGCAGCGCTGGGCTTGCTGCAGGCGCATCCCGATGTGCAAATCCTGATTTGTGACGATGGCTTGCAGCACCTGGCATTGGCGCGTGACATTGAAATTTGTGTGATGGACGAACGCGGCATAGGCAATGGCTGGTTGTTGCCCGCCGGACCTTTGCGCGAGCCTTGGCCACGCCCGGTCGACTGGGTGCTGATCACAAGCCCAACCGGTTCAGGCGCAGGCCCTGTCGAGGGGTATCGCGCCACGCGTCAACTGGCCGACTACGCCCTGAGCGCGGAGGGCCGACATGTGCCGCTGAGTTCACTGAAAAATCAGCCTTTGCACGCGGTTGCAGGGCTGGCGCGTCCTGAATCATTTTTCGAGATGCTGCGCCAATCGGGCCTGACTTTGGTCAGCACCACCGCCCTGCCAGACCACCACGATTACCAGGATTGGCCAGCAGCAACATCCGAGGAAAAAACCAATCCAGGAACCGGTGGCACCTGGCTGTGCACCGAAAAAGACGCGGTCAAACTCTGGCCCCACGAACAAGGCGCCTTGGCTGTTCCCTTGGTCATCACGCCGGAAGCCGGTTTCTGGACCGCACTGGACACCCGGATCAGACAGCTTCTGACTCCCTGACCCCGAAAGACGGCCGGTCAGCAAACCCACAGGTTTTTTTGGCCCGGTATCATGGGCGGCATGGACACCAAATTGCTTGAATTGCTGGTTTGCCCAGTCACCAAAGGCCCGCTCGACTTCGACCGGGAACACCAAGAACTGCTGTCGCGCAGCGCACGCCTGGCTTACCCGGTGCGCAACGGCATTCCCATCCTGCTGGAAAACGAAGCCCGTACCCTGAGCGACGAAGAAATTGACAAACTCGCGGCCCTGCGACCCGCCCTCTGAGGCCAACCCCATGACCCTGTCCACAAAGCCGCAGGGCTTCACCGTGGTGATTCCAGCGCGCATGGCCTCGAGCCGCCTGCCCAACAAACCCCTGGCCGACATCGCCGGACTGCCCATGGTGGTGCGCGTGGCGCAACGCGCCATGCAGTCCCTTGCCAGCCAGGTGGTGGTGGCCGCCGATGACGCGCGCATTGTGCAAGCCTGCAAGGACCACGGCATTCAAGCCCTATTGACCCGGCAAGACCATGTCAGCGGCAGCGACCGTCTGGCCGAAGCCTGCCATTTGCTGGGCTTGGCCGACGACGCGGTGGTGGTCAATGTGCAAGGGGACGAGCCCTTGATGCCGCCAGCGCTCATCAATGAGGTGGCGCGTTTGCTGACCGAGCGTCCCGAAGCCAGCATGAGCACGGCGGCCCATGCCATCACCTCGGTGGCCGAGTTTTGCAACCCCAATGTGGTCAAGGTGGTGACGGACGCTCGCCAAATGGCGCTTTATTTCAGCCGGGCACCCATTCCATGTTGGCGCGATGGCCAGACGGCCTCGGGCTTGACAGCCTTGCCCACGCCCGCCCCGCTGCGCCACATCGGCATTTATGGCTACCGGGTCGGTTTTTTGGCATTGTTCCCCGGCTTGCCGCCAGCGCCCATCGAAACGATGGAATCCCTGGAACAGTTGCGCGCCTTGTGGCATGGCCACCGCATTGCCGTTCATGTGAGCACCGAGGTGCCCGGACCAGGTGTGGACACGCCAGAAGACCTGGAACGCGTGCGTCAACTGCTGCGCTGAGAACCGGGGTTTACACCGTAAGCCAACTTTGAGGCTGGCGTGATAATCTCAAACTAATCGTCAGGCCTGTCTGACTGAAAAAATTCAAACGATAAGGACCTCCGCATGAGACTGATTTTGTTGGGCGCACCTGGTGCCGGCAAGGGCACACAAGCCACTTTCATTTGCCAGAAATACAACATCCCTCAAATCTCTACCGGTGACATGCTGCGTGCCGCCGTCAAAGCTGGCACACCGCTGGGTCTGCAAGCCAAAGCCGTGATGGAATCGGGTGGCCTGGTCAGCGATGACCTGATCATCAACCTGGTCAAAGAGCGAATTGCACAGGCCGATTGCGCCAACGGTTTCCTGTTTGACGGTTTCCCGCGCACCATCCCACAGGCCGATGCCATGAAGGCCGCAGGTGTCAAGCTCGACTACGTGCTCGAAATCGATGTGCCTTTTGACGCCATCATCGAGCGCATGAGTGGCCGCCGCTCGCACCCCGCCTCGGGCCGCACCTACCACGTCAAGTTCAACCCACCCAAGGTGGAAGGCGTGGACGATCTGACCGGCGAGCCCCTGGTGCAGCGCGCAGACGACCAAGAAGAAACCGTGAAAAAGCGCCTGGATGTTTACAGCGCCCAGACCCGCCCGCTGGTGGATTACTACGCCAACTGGGCCAAAGCCGATGCGGCCACTGCCCCAAAGTACCGCGCCATCAGCGGAACAGGCAGCGTGGAAGACATCACCACCCGCGCTTTTGCAGCCCTGGCTGACTGATCAGCCCCTGCAGCCCACATCCATCACCCCGGATTCAGCCGCCCGTCCCGAGCGCTCATCAAGCTGAGCATCAGGCTGACGCGGGCCTTGACCGGGCTGAGCCCGCCAACACCCTGCCAACGGCTGGAAGAGCCCACGATCTGACCCATCGTGCAGCGCGTGCTCAGGCGCACCTGAACACCCTGCTTTTCAGCGTCCTGCAATCCAGATTCCAGCGCCGCATGTACCGTGCCATTCCCCGTGCCCGCGACCACCAAACCCCGCACGCCGGATTGCACCAGCGCATCCACCATACGGCGGTTGGCGCACGCATGGCTCAGCACCACCTCGACCCAGGGCCATTGCTCACTCGGTGTTTGAAGGACCAGGTCAAGACATGAGGTCCCCAGCCTCGGCGCTTCAGTCCATTCAGACCAGCGCACCCGCCCGTCTTCAACCCAACCCACAGGACCGGCGTCACCGGAACTGAAAGCATCCAAGCGGTAAGGGTGCACCTTTTGCACCTGCCTGGCACTGTGGATACTTCCTGCACACACCACCCAGGTCCCTGCGCGGGGGGCACCACCCGCCACGGCCAAGGCGTCCATCAAATTCTGTGGCCCATCGGCGACGAGGGCCGTGGCCGGGCGCATGGCGCAGGTCAGAACCAAGGATTTGGCAGGCTGCAAAACCGCTTGCAAAAACCAGGCGGTTTCCTCAAGGGTGTCAGTGCCATGGGTCACCACCACACTGTGCACATCCGGCTGCGACAGCCAATGCGAACACCGATCAGCCAGCTTCTGCCAGGTGGCCAAGTCCATGTCCTTGCTGTCCATTTGGGCCACCTGTTCGACCACCAGGCTTCGGCCGGACAACACCTGAGGCAAGCTGGGCAGCACCGCCAGCAACTGCTCTACGCCCAACTGTGCAGAGGTGTAGCCCACATGGTCTGAAGCCTGAGCAGCCGTCCCGGCAATCGTGCCACCTGTGCCCAAAACCACTATTTTTTCAACTTCTTTCATCTCAAACCCTTGCGCAACCCAAAAAACTGGTTAAAAATACAGTCACTGGATGAAAAAACAGTTCACCCATCCTTTTCAAGGAAGCCCTCATGACCGACAGCCCCAAACTCACCGCCCGGCAGCAAGAAATTCTGGTACTGATCCAGAACACCATCGCCAACACCGGCGCGCCACCCACACGTGCCGAAATTGCCAACGTGCTGGGGTTCAAGTCAGCCAACGCCGCCGAAGAGCACCTCAAAGCCCTGGCACGCAAAGGCGCGATCGAACTGGTCAGCGGCACCTCCCGTGGCATCCGGCTCAAAGGCAGCCACCGCAGCAGTCTGCGTGCCCCGTCTGACTTGTTCAGCCTCACCCTTCCAGGCTTGGGCCAATTGAGTCTGCCCTTGATTGGTCGCGTTGCCGCAGGCTCGCCTATTTTGGCGCAGGAACACGTGGATCGGACCTACCAGGTCGAAAGCACCTTGTTCACCGAGCAACCCGACTATCTGCTGCGCGTTCGTGGCATGTCCATGCGCGATGCGGGCATCATGGATGGCGACCTGCTGGCCGTGAAATCCACCAAAGAAGTTCGCAATGGTCAAATCGTTGTGGCCCGACTCGGGGATGAAGTCACGGTCAAACGCCTTCGCAAAACAGCCACCGGCATCGAATTGCTGCCCGAAAACCCCGATTACCAGACCATTGTGGTCAACCCTGACGAGCCTTTTGACATTGAAGGCCTGGCCGTGGGACTGATCCGCAACACGCTCTTGATGTAAGGCACCTGCTTGTTGCACCAGGTGGCGGGCGCTGACGGAGTCATTTTTGTCAGCCCTGATGCAACAAGCCTTTTCAGCAATCCTGTCTGTGTCCAACCTCCATGCTTTTGAAAGGTTTCACATGGGAATCGCTCTGCTTGCTCTTTCAGGTCTTTTTCAAGGCTTCACCCGTGCCACTCGCACATTGACTCCGGTCCCCAAACCGCAACGATCTAACGCCTATTTGCGCCCAGTCTGGGCCACGCGCAGGCCTGTTTGCGCAGCCTTGGGTCAAAAAACCATCACCCCGCCGCATCGTTTCCAGTCTGCTTCTGCCAAGCCCGCCCTGCGTGTCTTGCGTGTCAGCGAAAACGGTCAACGCACCCAAGGGGCCGGGCGCATGGTCATTTCAGGCCGCATGGCCGATGTCTGCGCCGAACTGGACCGTCTGGCGGCACTTGAGGCCGCCCAAGTCCGAATTTGATCTGAAATGCAGCCCCGGCGACCCAGCTTGGTCGCCGCGCCAAGGCACAATGGAGGGATGAACATTGTGATCCTTGACGACTACCAAGACGCCGTGCGTAAACTTGATTGCGCTGCCAAACTCGAAAATTTTCCGGCCAAGGTTTATACCAACACAGTAAAAGGCATTGGCCAGTTGTCCGTTCGTCTGAAGGACGCCGACATCATCGTTTTGATACGGGAGCGCACCCATCTGACGCGTGCTGTGATCGAAAAACTCCCTCGCTTGAAACTGATTGCCCAAACGGGCCGAATTGGCAGTCACATCGACTTAGCGGCCTGCACAGAACGTGGTGTGGCTGTTGCAGAGGGCGTTGGCTCGCCCATAGCGCCTGCTGAACTGACCTGGGCCTTGATCATGGCTTCTGTTAGGCGACTGCCGCAGTACATTGGCAACCTCAAGCACGGTGCTTGGCAGCAGTCAGGACTCAAGGCGGGCTCCATGCCCACCAACTTTGGCTTGGGCACGGTCCTCCATGGCAAAACTCTGGGCATCTGGGGGTTCGGAAAAATTGGGCAACTGGTGGCGGGGTACGGCAAGGCCTTTGGCATGGATGTCGTGGTTTGGGGCAGCGACGAATCCCGCACCAAAGCCAGCCAGAGCGGCTACCGATCAGCGACCAGCCGGGCCTCATTTTTTGAGCAATCCGACGTGTTGTCGATTCATTTGCGCTTCAGCGACACCACCCGGGGCATCGTCACCGGCGAAGACTTGGGCCGCATGAAGCCTTCTGCGCTTTTCGTGAACACGTCCCGCGCTGAATTGATCGAGCCCAATGCCTTGATTGGCGCCCTGAACCGGGGCCGGCCCGGTTTGGCCGCCATTGACGTGTTCGAATCCGAACCCATTTTGCAAGGCTCTGCGCTGCTGCGTCTGGAAAACTGCATCTGCACGCCCCACATCGGCTACGTCGAAAAGAACAGCTACGAACTTTATTTTGGCGCCGCTTTTGACAACGTGGTGAACTTCATCAAGGGAACTCCCACCAACATCGTCAACCCGGGCGCCCTGCAGGTTCGGCGCTAAGCACCCCTGTTATTTCAATCTTCGATTAACTTTTAAAAAAATGACTCTCGCATTCTCCAAAGTGGCCATCATTGGCGCCGGCGCCATGGGCCGGGGCATCGCCCAAATTGCAGCCCAGGCGGGCAGCCAGGTCTGGCTGTATGACACACAGGCTGAAGCCATCCAGAAAGCGCGTGATGCCGTGTTCCAGCAATGGGACAAGTTGCAGGAAAAAGGCCGATTGACAGCCGAGGCTGTGGCCGGACACAAAAGCCGTTTGCTGGGCGCCTCCAGCATGCAAGACTTGGCTGACTGTGAATTGGTGGTCGAAGCCATTGTGGAAAAGCTCGACATCAAGAAAAGCCTGTTCACAGACCTGGAAAAAATCCTGGCCCCTACAGCGGTGCTGGTCACCAACACATCCTCCCTGTCGGTGACCGCTATTGCAGCGGCACTGAAGCGCCCGGGACAATTTGCGGGTTACCACTTCTTCAACCCTGTGCCCTTGATGAAAGTGGTCGAGGTCATCGCCGGACTCAAAACCGATGCCGCTGTTTGCCAGCGCTTGTCGGAATTTGCCCGCCAGATGGGCCACACGGCTGTGCAGGCGCAAGACACGCCAGGCTTCATCGTCAACCACGCCGGTCGCGGTTATGGCACAGAAGCCCTGCGCATCGTGAGCGAAGGCATCGCCGATTTCGCCACCATCGACCGCATCCTGCGCGACCAGGTCGGCTTCAAGCTCGGCCCCTTCGAGCTGTTTGACCTGACGGCACTGGATGTTTCGCACCACGTGATCGAAGCCATTTACCACCAGTATTACGAAGAGCCGCGCTACCGCCCCAACGTGATCACCGCGCAGCGCCTGGCAGGCGGTGTCGTGGGCAAAAAAGTCGGCGAAGGCTTTTACAAATACACCGATGGCGTGGCCCAGTGGCCTGCCGAGCCGCCAGTGCCCGTGGTGGACAACATGCCGCCTGTGTGGGTCTCACCGCGCGCTGCACGCCGCATGGAACTGTTGCAACTGCTCAAGGACCTGGGTGCCAACGTCGAAAGCGGCGCATCGCCCTCCCCCCATGCGCTCACCATCGTCGCCCCCTTGGGCTTTGACATCACCACCGTGGCCGTGGTCGAGCGCCTGGACCCGGCTCGCACCGTGGGCATCGACATGCTGTTCGAGGACGCGTCCACCAAGCGCCGCGTGCTGGCCACCAACCCTGCCACCCGAACCGACATGCGAGATGCCGCCCACGCCCTGTTTGCACGCGACGGCAAAGCCGTGTCGGTGATCCGCGACAGCGGTGGCTTTGTCACCCAGCGCGTGGTGGCCACCATTGTCAACATCGCCTCGGACATTTGCCAGCAACGCATCTGCAGCCCCCAAGACCTGGAAACTGCGGTCACGCTGGGACTGGCCTACCCGATGGGCCCGCTGGCCATGGGCAACCGCCTGGGGCCGGACAGCATCCTCGAAGTGCTGTTCAACTTGCAAACCGTCTACGGCGACATGCGTTACCGCCCCAGCCCCTGGTTGCGTCGCCGAGGTGCCATCGGCTTGTCCTTGATGCACACCGAAGAATGATGACTGTGCGAGACAGATCTTCAGTTCTGTCCCGATTTGATGACTTTGTGGGACAGATCTTCAGCTCTGTCCCGATTTGATGACTTTGTGGGACAGATCTTCAGCTCTGTCCCGATTTGATGACTTTGCGGGACAGATCTTCAGCTCTGTCCCGATTTGATGACTTTGCGGGACAGATCTTCAGCTCTGTCCCCAACTGATTAAATAAATGACTGCACAACTGCTCAGCACCAGCGAAGGCCAGACCCTGATCCTGACCCTCAGCAACCCCGAATTTCGCAACGCCCTCGGGCCCGAGATGTATGCCGCCGGGGTTGAAGCCCTGAGCGTGGCCGAGTCCAGTCCGGATGTTCGCAGCGTGGTCATCACCGGGGCGAACAGCATTTTCAGCGCAGGTGGCAACTTGCAGCGCTTGCAAAACAACCGTCAACTGCCCCCTGATCACCAGGCGCAAAGTATTGAAGGCCTGCACAACTGGATCGAAGCGATACGCACCTTTCCCAAGCCGGTGATCGCCGCCGTGGAAGGGCCTGCGGCCGGTGCCGGCTTTTCACTGGCCCTGGCCTGCGACATGATCGTGGCTGCGCGCAACAGCGTGTTCGTCATGGCCTACAGCAGCATCGCCCTAACACCCGACGGTGGCGGCAGCTGGAGCTTGTCGCGGGCCTTACCTCGCCAGTTGGCGACCGAACTGCTGATGTGCGGTGAGCGCATCGGCGCAGAGCGTTTGCAGCAGCTGGGCGTGGTCAACCGCCTGGCCGATGCAGGACAGGCTCTGCAGCAAGCATTGCAGTTGTGTGAGCAATTGAACGCCCGGGCCCCCAACGCACTGGCCAGCATCAAGGAATTGTTGTCGGACGCCGATGGCAGCACCCTGAATGCCCAGCTGGCCCGTGAGCGCGATCAATTTGTCAAAAACCTGCACCACAACAACGCTGGCATTGGCATTGCCGCGTTTTTGAACAAGCAAAAACCCGAATACGAATAAGTCAACTGGTCCCCCAGGCGACAAAAATCCGATCACCAGTCACTCAAAGGACAGAGCATGGACGAACCGATTCTGACAATGGAGGAAAGAGAGGCGATCAATGGTGGTCGCTGGTTCTCAACCCTCTCACCTTCACTTCGTCACGACATACTTCGATGCGCTTACGTCAAACGTCACAAGGACGGCGATATGCTCGCTGCTCGAGGCGATCCGCCCGAGCAGTGGATCGCCTGTGCCAAGGGCGCAGTGCGCGTGAGCTCGACCTCGGTGTCGGGCAAACAGATCACGCTGACTTACGTGGAGCCAGGCATCTGGTTTGGCGATGTCTCGATCTTCGACGGAGACAGGCGCACGCACGATTGCTATGCACACGGCGACACCACCACCTTGAACGTGGCCAAGGCCGACTTCAAGAAAATCCTGTCCCAGCATGTCGAGTTTTACGAAGCCATGCTGCGCCTTCAATCTCGGCGGATTCGACAGCTTTACGGCTTGGTGGAAGACCTCAACACACTGCCCTTGCGTGCGCGACTGGCCAAACAGCTCAACCACTTGTTGCGCAGTTATGGTGTACCGAGTTTGTCGGACGCCAAAGCGATTCGCATCAGCTTGCAGCTGGCGCAAGAAGAGTTGGCGCAACTGCTGGGGGCTTCGCGCCAGCGGGTCAACCAGGAACTCAAGCAAATGGAACGCGAACAAATCATCCGCATCGAGCCCGGTGGCCTGGTGGTGCTGGACCGCGATTCGCTGCTGCTCATCGTGAACGCAGACCACTGAAGCATTTCCCCTCACATCCATCTCCGCTGACGACAGCGGCCACAGAAATCCTTCGGGTGACCCCATGAGTGCTTTTGACCATTTTGTGGGAACCCGGCCTGTCACCGGCACCCACGCCTTCGACATTTCCGCCCTGGAAAACTGGCTCAACACCAGACTGCCTGGATTTTCTGGTCCCTTGAGCGTGGAAATGTTCAAGGGAGGGCAATCCAACCCGACCTACAAACTCATCACCCCATCACGGCAATACGTGATGCGGGCCAAGCCCGGCCCGGTGGCCAAACTGCTGCCTTCTGCCCACGCCATCGAGCGCGAATTTGCCGTCATGAAGGGCCTGCACGGCACGCGTGTGCCTGTGGCCGAGATGTATGTCTTGTGCGAAGACGAGTCCATCATTGGCCGAGCTTTTTACGTCATGGAGTTTGTGCAAGGCCGCGTACTTTGGGACCAATCCTTGCCCGGCATGCGTCAGGCAGAGCGCGATATCATCTACGACGAGATGAACCGGGTGCTGGCCGAATTGCACAAAGTCAATTTTGCAGAATGCGGCCTGGCCAGCTTCGGCAAACCCGGCAATTACATCGAACGCCAGATCGGCCGCTGGAGCAAGCAATATATCGCCTCCATGACACAGCCGATCCCGGAGATGGACCAGCTGATCTCGTGGCTGCCGCAAAACATTCCGGACAGCGCCAAAGACGATTCTTTGGTGAGCATCGTCCATGGCGACTACCGCTTGGACAACCTCATATTCCACCCGACTGAAGCACGCGTGCTGGCCGTGCTCGACTGGGAGTTGTCCACCTTGGGCCACCCGCTCGCCGACTTCAGCTACCACTGCATGGCCTGGCACATCAGTCCGGGAACCTTCCGGGGCATTGGCGGACTGAACCTGATTTCATTGGGCATTCCATCCGAGGCGCAATACATCGCCCGCTATTGCCAACGCACAGGCTTCACCACACCCGAGGCATTGGCCAAAGACTGGAACTTTTACCTCGCCTACAACATGTTCCGCATTGCGGCCATTTTGCAAGGCATCGCCAAACGTGTCGAAGACGGCACGGCATCCAGTGAGCAGGCGAAAACATCGGGCGCTGGGGCCAGGCCCATGGCCGAACTGGCCTGGAGCTTTGCCTGCAAAGCCTGACCCCTTTTCCCAACAACGAATTTCACCCTCAACTCAAGGAGACAGACCATGGATTTTGAATACACCCCCAAGGTCAAAGACATGCAGGCCCGCTTGCTGGCATTCATGGAAGAACACATTTATCCCAACGAAGCCAGGTTTTTCGAGGAAATTGCCGAAAACCGTGCCAAGGGCAACGCCTGGGTCCCGACCAAAATTGTCGAAGAGCTCAAACCCAAGGCCAGAGCCGCCGGACTTTGGAACCTGTTTTTGCCCAAGTCCACGCGTGCGCCACAGGGATTGTCCAACCTCGAATACGCACCCCTTTGCGAAATCATGGGCCGTGTCCCCTTTGCAGCAGAAATTTTCAACTGCTCTGCGCCCGACACCGGCAACATGGAAACCCTCGAGCGTTATGCCAGCGAATCCTTGAAAGACGAGTGGCTGGAGCCGCTTCTTCGTGGCGAAATCCGTTCGGCCTTCCTGATGACCGAACCCGATGTGGCCTCGTCAGATGCCACCAACATCGAGTGCGAGATCCGGCGCGACGGCAATGACTACGTGATCAACGGCCGCAAGTGGTGGTCGTCCGGCGCGGGTGACCCACGCTGTGCCGTGTACATCGTGATGGGCAAAACCAACCCCGATGCCGGTCGCCACGAGCAGCAATCCATGATCGTGGTGCCCGCCAATGCGCCTGGCATGACCGTGGTTCGGGCTCTGTCCGTGTTCGGCTACGACGATGCCCCGCACGGCCACATGGAAGTTCTGCTCAAGAACGTGCGCGTTCCAGCCGAAAACATTTTGCTCGGCGAAGGCCGCGGCTTTGAAATTGCACAAGGTCGCCTTGGCCCTGGCCGCATTCACCACTGCATGCGCACCATCGGCATCGCCGAGCGCGCGCTGGAGCTGATGTGCCATCGCCTGAACACCCGTGTGGCTTTTGGCCGTGAAGTGGCCCGCCAAACAGTCTGGCAAGAGCGCATCGCCGAGTCGCGCTGCATGATCGAGCAAGCCCGTTTGCTGACCCTCAAAGCAGCCTACATGATGGACACCGTGGGCAACAAAGTGGCCAAGGCCGAGATCGCCATGATCAAGATCGTGGCCCCCAACATGGCCTGCCAGATCATCGACTGGGCCATTCAGGCGCATGGCGGTGGCGGCGTATCGCAAGACTTCCCGTTGGCCTATGCTTACGCCCACCAGCGCACCTTGCGTCTGGCAGATGGCCCGGACGAAGTGCACCGCAACTCGCTGGCCAAACTGGAGCTGGCCAAGCAACTGGCCTTGCCGGGTGAGGTCAACATGCCCATCACACGCGGCAGCTAAAGCCCCTTCCCCCCCACAACGGCCTGCACAACGCAGGCCGTTTTGTTAGATGATCTGCCACACAGCCCCACCCCTAGAGACGCACGCCATGATCGATCTGTACACCTGGCCCACCCCCAACGGTCACAAAATCCATATCCTGCTTGAGGAATGCGGCCTGCCGTACAAGGTGCATGCCGTCAACATCGGACAAGGTGATCAATTCAAGCCGAAGTTTCTCAAAATAAGCCCCAACAACAAGATTCCGGCACTGGTCGATTCAGAAGGCCCGGACGGCCAACCGATTTCACTCTTCGAGTCGGGGGCGATCATGCTGTACCTGGCTGCGAAAACCGGTCGTTTTCTGCCTGACTCCGACCGCGCCAAATACGAGGTGCTGCAATGGCTCATGTTCCAGATGGGCGGACTCGGCCCCATGCTGGGCCAAGCCCATCATTTCCGCATTTACGCCCCCGAAAAAATCGACTATGCCGTCAACCGGTACACCAACGAGGCCAAGCGGCTTTACGGCGTGCTGGACCAACAGCTCAAGGGGAAAAAATGGATCGCAGGGGGAGACTACTCGGTTGCCGACATGGCCATCTTCCCTTGGCTGCGCAGTTGGCAAAACCAGGGCATCGACTGGGCGGACTACCCCAACCTGAAAGTCTGGTTCGACCGCATGGCCGAACGCCCTGCCGTTCAAAAAGCCTTGCTGGTACTGGCAGATGCCCGAAAGCCTTTGACCGACGACAAAGCCCGACAAGCCCTGTTTGGTGCTGGTCAGTACAAAAAACGCTGAAAAGTGGTGCCAGACTTTTTTCCACTCAGCCATAAAACCATCGGTTTGACGGTTAGAATATTGTTTGTCGGAGCGTAGCGCAGCCTGGTAGCGCATCTGCTTTGGGAGCAGAGGGTCGCGAGTTCGAATCCCGCCGCTCCGACCATTACCCTCAAGGTTTGCATCAGGGTTTCCAAGCAAAAAAGTTCTCTGGAACGCACCCATGAAAAAGGCCCCTCAGGGCCTTTTTTGTTTCTCGCATCTGCCCGTAGCTCAGTTGGATAGAGCAACAGCCTTCTAAGCTGTGGGTCACAGGTTCGATCCCTGTCGGGCAGACCACATGGCCCCACCTGGCTTTTAGTTGGCGTATTGCAATCTGCGGCTGGTATCAGACAGCAAACCGGGCAGGGTTTGCCAAGCCTGCGAAATGTCCTTGATCAGGGTTTTGACTTCTTCAAGCGCGGTCAAATCATTGTGGGCATTGATGTGGAAAAGCCTGCGGGTGATGTACGAATAAAGCTCATTGAGGTTTTGCGCCAATTCGCCGCCACGCTCAAAATCGAGCGCACCCTGCAAACCGACCACAATTCGGCCCGCACGCACCAAAGCGTTGGACTTGTCTTCAATGGCTTTGTTCTGGATGTGGCCCGAAGCCGATGCGAGGCTCTCAAGCAAGCCATCAAACAGCATCTGGATCAGTTGAATATTGTCTGCCGTAGCAACGCCAGTCATGACCTGGACAGAACCATAGCTCTCAGCAAACTTTGAATATGCACGCATCAGAAAACCCCTTTACAACTTCAGTATCAAGGGAATCGGCGTCGCTGCGGAAAACTTGAGCCCGCAACAGCTATTCAACGCACATTCAATTCAGGGGCCCGTAGAACCCGGCACTGCGGCAGCGGCAGCGACATCACCCAATGGTGCTTGACCCAGAGCTGGCGCTGGCGCAGGCACAGCCGCTGGCGCAACATTGGCATTCACGACGGACAAAGGCATCAACCAATCCGACAAGGGACTGCTGGCGTCTTGTTGGGTTTTGGTCAATAGAAATTGACCTGCCTCGTCCAGGGAGGCGCGAATGGGGCCCCAGTCGGCTTCAGGCGTTTGCGAAGCGTTCAGACCACATTGGTACAAGGCATTGGCTTGAGCCGAAGGTATCCAGGACTCCACCGCGCCTTTCGAGGTGGACACCTGCTTGGTATTTTTGGGCTCGCCCGACATGCCGCGTTGCCCATCCTTGAAGCCCTCCTGGTAAAGCGCCTCCATGTGCTTGGACAAGACCAACGGGTATTGGGCGCGCAACTCGGTCATGGCCCCGGCATCCAAACCCTCCGCAGCCCTGCCCGTCATGGTGTCCCAGAGTTTTTTGGAGGATAGGCCCATGAAAGGGGCCACAGAGCGCTCCGATTTCTGAGCGATGGAAGCAAATACCTTGCGCGTCTCTTTTTCGATCGAGTTGACCCGGTCAATCAGATAGATGACCAAGATCAGGATCAACAACATGCCGATCGCGATCAGGGCATTGACCAAGGCATCCATGGCATCAACCAGTGGCCTTTCCGTCAGAGGCGCTTGCATTTTCCTGCGCATCATTCGCCGACTCTTGCAAAGCGGCTTCTGCTGCCAACTCTTCCCGCAAAAAACTCAAGACCTGAAACGGCTCTTGCAGTCGCAAATCGTAGTAACAAATTTGGTTGGCCAAGGCCTGCATGGCCTCAATCACTTTCGGGGCGGGGAGTTCCATTTTTTGGTACCGTGCCCCAAGTGCAAAGGCCTCGGTCACGTACTCTTCAGGCAAGTAGGCATAAATGTCGGTTTCACCCGCACGTATTTTTTGAAATTTGGACGGCACAGGTGCATCGGGTGCGGGCTTGCCAGAACCAATGTGCAGGCCGGCCAACTCCTGCCAAGCGGCCGTTTGCTCTGCCCCGGCAATGAAGGTCTTGTCCAGATGGGCTCGGCAAAGCATGCCCATGCGCATGCGCAAACTGCGGGCGTCCCGGGAGTCGGAAGACAGCGACAACACTTTTTCAAATGCGGCCACGGCACGTTTCATCTCATCGGCGGGACTGTTGCGGTTAAAAATACTGAGCATCAAAGAGTTTGGTGAATTTATGATATTTGCAGATTTTGCCGCAATTTCTTCACCACTGCCGAAAGAATTTGACTGACCCTGGACTCACTGACCCCAAGTACCTCGCCAATTTCCTTCAGGTTCAGCTCTTCAACGTAATAAAGAGACATCACCATTTTTTCGCGTTCAGGCAATTGGTCGATGGCCTCCACCACGGCCTCCATGAATTCGGCCTCCTCCACCATGACCTCGGGTTGCATGGAACTGTCGCCAGGCATGCTCATGACTTCATCGTTCACAACCTCCATCGAGAAGGTTTCGAAGCGTTTGGCTTGTCCGCGTTCTTTGTGAAATTCCTCAATGTCCTTGCCCATGTATTGGGCCAATTCAACCTGGTTGGGCGCACGGCCCAGCTCTGCGGCCAACACATGGACCGCCTGATTCTCACTTTTGTTGAAAGCCACGGCTGAGCGGGGCAAGAAAGATTGCCGCCGGACTTCGTCCAGGATGGCTCCCCGGACACGGCTGAGCGCAAAGTGCTCAAACTCAAAGCCCTTGGTCGGATCAAACGAGCGGGCGGCCTCAATCAAGCCCACCATACCCACCTGAACCAACTCGTCGAGTTCCATGAAAGGCGGAAGACGTGCCTTCAGGTGAACGGCCACGCGCTTGACCATGGGCATGTGGGCCAGTATCAGCGACTCATGCCGGTTCCCGACCTCTTCGTACATGGATACGTTGGTGTTCATGCGTCTCACCTGCTTGAAGAAACATGGAGCATGCGCTCCATGAAAAATTGCATGCGGCCCGAAGCAGACTGTATCGGGGGCAATTGGTCCACCGCTTCAGCCAAGCCCCTGAAGTCACGCGAGGCGGCACTGCCAGGCGCGTAATCCAGCACAGACTGGTATTTGCGCAAAGCCTGCAACACCAGCTCATCGCCCTCAATGGCGTGCAAGTAACGAATGGAAATCCCCAGAAAACGGGTGCAGACATCGTTCAGTCGGCGGTAAAGCTGCCGGCCTTCCTGGGCGCTGCCGACCATATTGGGAATCAGGTAAATCTCGTCCAGCGACTGCTCGGTTGACATGACTTTGATCAGGCCATAAGCATCGGCGATCGAAGACGGCTGATCACACACCACCACAAACCGGCGCTGGCAAGCGGCCATGAACTCCAGCACGGCAGGTGCGATACCTGCGGCCACATCGACCACCAGGTAATCGACCGGCTCGTCCAGGCTGTCAAAGGCATGGATTATGGTGGAGATTTGCCCTGAATCCAGCGCGGCAATGTCACGTAAACCGGATGCACCTGGCACCAAACGAACGCCCTGGGACGTGGTGATCAAGACCTCTTGCAGCGTTTTGCTGCCATTGAGAACATGGCTGATGTTGAAAGGCGCATGGGCACCCAGCGCGATTTGGGCATTTGCCATGCCCAAATCAGCGTCAAGCAGCATCACCTTGTGGCCCCGCATGCCCAAGGCGACGGCCAAATTGATGGACACCGTCGTCTTGCCGGCGCCCCCTTTGCCACTGGCGACACCGATGACCTGAGGAAAACTTTTTTTATCCATGAGCAGCCTTGGCAGACGACTTGACCGTCACAGCCCGTGACTTCACGGCGCGGGCCTTGGTTGGAACTTCAGGGACCAAAGCCAACTGTTTTTTGGCGCGGGGGCTGCGAACCGCCTTGACAGGCTGGGTCGCGCCCGACCGATGGCTGATTTCGGGCAACAAGGCCTGCAAAGGCTGGATGGCCATGGCCACCAAGCGCTCAGCGCCAAAGGCAAAGGCCGGCACATTGATTTTGCTGTCTTCGGCCATGCAGGAAACAGCCAAAGACTGCTCGCACAAACCTTTGATCAAGGGCCAAGGATAGGCGGCTTCGTCCACTTTGGTCAGCATCAGGGATGACCAGCGGATGTCGGGGTTTTGGAGGATTTTTTGCACACTGGTCACTGTAGCATCAACGGGCAGCACAGCATGGAGATTCACCCCGGAATGGGCTTGCAAAATTTGCTGCGCATGGGCCGCAAAATCGGTGCCAGGCGTATCAATCCAGACCGTTTTGCCTTGTAAATCGTCCAGCAATGTTTGCAGCATGGCCACATCAGCAGCCCGATAGCAGGATGCGCCCGCTTGTGAAGCCAGCAGCTGGATTTGCGACCAAGCGCCAGGACGCTGGTCGCCAAAACTGATCATGACTTGCTGATCGGCACCATGTGCCAGCGCTGCAGCGTAAGCCAAACGCCCCAGCATCGAGGTTTTGCCAGCACCGGAGGGGCCGCACAAAACATGCACGCCCGTATCGGGCACCTTCGTGGCGGGCCGACCGATGGCATCCACCAACAAACGCTCAATCACAGGCCAGGCCTCCTCCAGCGTCTCCATCTGTTGAATGCTGTCTGTCAGCAAGGAGCGCAACGCCACGGGCATGCCAACTTCCTGCATCGCCATCGTCAGCTTCTGAATATCTTCCGAAAGACCCAGGGTTTGCTGCCAGGGCTGCATTTGACGAGACAAGGCGAACTCTTTTCGCAAAGCCGCCATTTCCTGACGCAACATGTCGACAATTTCGTGATTTCGTTGCTGCTCATAGTTCGCAGGCAATGCATCGTGCCCCCCGGCCGAACCGGCTGTGTGCGGCGACACCATGACAGAACCCGTTGAACCGCCCTCTTTTGGCGAAACCATCACGCGCGACATCAAACCGGCTTGAGCTGTTTGGAAATCCCCCTCGTTCAATGCTTCGCTCTCGCGAAGCGGCAGAGTTTGGGCGTTGGCATTTTGGAAAACCTCAGCGAAGGGCACAGACGGGTCGCTGTCCGCCTTGAAATGATTCACCGCAGCATGGCTCATGGCCTGCGCTGCTGTCTTTTGCCCTGAATCTGCTGCGCCAGCGTCAACAGACGTGCTGGCCACATCCACCGCCACGATCAATTCGGTCTGCTGATCGACCCTTTGGCTCGAAATGATCAGGATATCCGAGCCATACAACTGAATGGCTTTTTCATTGGCTGAGCGGCTGTCGCGGGCAATGATGCGTTTGAGTTCCATGATTTATCAGGCCTTGGTAACGGAAGGGTTGTTGCGTGGATCGGCTTGTACGGTGTTGATCACCTTGACGGCCTGGTCATCCGGAATTTCACTGTAAGACAGCACCGTGAGGTCATTCACGCGGTAGCGAACGGCACGGGACATCCAGGGCCGGATCGCGGGTGAAACCACCAACACAGCAGGAAGACCCTGCTCTTCTGTGGCCCGTGCGCTTTCGCGAAGGGCCGCAAACAGACTTTCTGCCAAACCAGGCTCCAGCACCATTCCGGCGGAGTTGGTGTTTTGCTGCAGCACGTTGTGCAACAACTGCTCAAGCTGCGGGTCCAGTGTCAAAACAGACAAGGTGTCACGGTTTTCAGTCAGGCTTTGCACAATCATGCGGCCGAGTTTCGGACGGACCAGCTGGGTCAATTGGTCCGGGTCTTGTGTACGGCCACAAACTTCGGTCAAAGCTTCAACCACGGTGCGCATGTCACGGATCGGCACCGACTCCAGCAACAGGTTTTGCAGGGTGCGGGTCACCACACCCAATGACAGCTTGCCAGGCACCAGCTCTTCAACCAATTTGGGGGATTTAGCGGCCAGTTTGTCCAGCAGTTTCTGGGCCTCGTCGTGGCTCATCAGCTCGGAGGCGTTGTCGCGCAACACCTTGTTCATGTGGGTGGCAATGGCTGTGCTCGGATCCACCACCGTGTAGCCCAAAGCCCTGGCCTGGTCGCGCAAGGCCGGCTCTATCCAGACGGCTTCCAAACCAAAAGCAGGCTCTTTTGTGGTCAAGCCTTCGATCTTGCCGTAGACCTTGCCAGGGTTGATCGCCAATTCGCGGCCCACCTTGACTTCGCCCCGACCGCGCACCACACCATTCAGAACGATGTGGTAAGTGTCAGGCTCCAGGTTGAGCGCATCGCGGATGCGCACAGGCTGAACCAAAAAGCCCAGTTCAGCTGACAATTTTTTGCGGACACCTTTGACCCGGGTCATCAGCTGACCGCCCGACTCGACGTTGACCAGGGGGATCAGGCCGTAGCCGATTTCAAGGCCGATCAGGTCCACCTGCTCCACATCGTCCCAATCCAGCTCTTTGGGCGCTTCGTTCGCAGGCAAAGCAGGCGCTGCCAAGCTTTGCTCCAGCACCATCTGTTTGCGCATCACCATGAAGGCCACGCCCGCCGTGGCGGCTGCCAAGGTCAGAAAGACCAGATGCGGCATGCCGGGCACCAAGCCCAAAATGGTCAAAATACCTGCGGCAATGAACAAAGCCGGGACATTCGACAACTGCGAAGTGGCCTGCTCGGTCATCGACTCGGATGTGGTCACCCGGGTCACGATGATGGCGGTGGCCAGCGACAAGAACAAGGATGGAATCTGGGCAACCAGGCCGTCACCAATGGTCAACAGCACATAGATACGGGTTGCATCGCCCACGGGCAAATTGTGCTGCCCGATGCCAATCGCCAGACCACCCACGATGTTGATGATCAAAATCAGCAAGCCCGCCATGGCGTCACCGCTGACGAATTTGGAAGCACCGTCCATGGAGCCGAAGAAATCAGACTCCTGGGCCAGCTCTTCCCGGCGTTTTTTGGCGGTTTCCTGATCGATCACACCCGCGTTCAAATCGGCATCGATCGACATTTGCTTGCCAGGCATGGCGTCCAGTGTGAAGCGCGCATTGACCTCGGACACACGACCCGCACCCTTGGTCACCACAAAGAAGTTCACGATCATCAAAATCACAAAGATGATGAAACCAACAACGTAATTTCCACCGATCACGAACTCGCCAAACGCGGCAATCACCTTGCCCGCCGCCTCGGGGCCTTCATGGCCATTGACCAGGACGACCCGGGTAGAGGCCACGTTCAAGGCCAGGCGCAACATTGTGGCGAACAACAAAACCGAAGGAAACGAAGAAAATTCCAGCGGCTTGCGCGTGCCGATGGCGATCATGATGACCACCAGGCCGATCATGATGTTGAAGGTGAACAGGATGTCCAGCAACAAAGGGGGCAGCGGAACCACCAACATCGCCATGATCAACAAGACCAAGGCGGGCAAACCCAAACCCGCCAAATCGAAGCGCGCAAAGTTCTGTCGGATCGCGGACAGGGTCAAAGTGTTCATGGTGAGGTGGGGGCTGGCAGAGTGAACAGAGGGCTGGGGTGTAAAAGTTTCAACACCGATGAAGCAAGGTGCATGCCAAACGATTTGACACCCCCCAGTTGGGCCAACCGGTCAACGCCCTGAAAGCTGGTGCGCAAATTGCTCAATCTGGTCATTCCACGATGGAGCGGCAACAAATAACCGCTTTTTCTGGACCGTTTGACCTGTCAGAACCACACAGAAGATGCCAAGCCCATGACCATTGCATTGATTGACAACCCCAGTCGCGCAGGCAACAGCCTTAAAACCGATTCTTTGGACCTCAAAAATGACAAAGACTCGCGTTCGCCAAGCTCAGAATTTGGCCAAGTGATGTCTGTTGTGATGGCCCCCGACGGCGCACCAGCCGCATCGGGCACATCCAATGAAGCCAGCCTTGCCGCCGGACAGCAAGCCATTGATGGGCAAGCGCTTGCCGAAGCCACACCGGGCATGCCCGGGCTTTATGGCCCATTGGGTGGCGATTTCTTGAAAGCCTTTCATCTCGGCCCCCACCTCAATGTCATCACGCCAGAGACAGCCGTGCCGGACGAACAAAGCCTTGAAGCCTTTGCAAGGTCACAAGGCCTGGACGAAACAGCCGTTCAGTGGCTGATGGGCACGCCACCCGGTGCGACAAACAAGCCCCTGGGACTTCTGACCGAAGCTTCGGCCCTTTTGGCAAACACGCCCCCCTTGGGCATCGCTGCCCATGGGGTCAGCAGCATTGACTCCAAGAGCGCCGACAAAGCGCAGGCAAGCATTGGCGCCCCCGGCACCGTCGGGACGGTTGGCACTGTTGGCACTGTTGGCACTGTTGGCACTGTTGGCACTGTTGGCGCTGTTGCCACTGTTGGCGCTGTTGGGACCATCAGCATCTCAGGCGCCACGGTAGCCATTGACACCTCGGGCGCCTTACGAAGCAATGTCAGCTCCGGCACCCCAGGAAGCGTTGGCACTGAGGGCATTGCGGGCACCACGCCCATCACCACAGACACCAGCAGTTCGCCAGCATCCTCCGCAGCCACATCGGGTGATCTCGTCAAAGGTGCTGCCGCGGTCAAGCCCGACCTGCCCATCACCAACAGCGTGTTGAACAGTGCCGCACTGTGGGCCATGGCCCAACAGACAGAAAAGGCCCGCACGGCCAGTCCTGCCCCGGACGCCCTGACAGAGGCAGCGCAAGTGCAGGTCACCCTGATGCCCCCGCCATCACCCGCCGCCATCTGGATGCAGCGCAATGCCTTGGTCATCACGTCAGCCAAAGAACCGGTGGCCACCAAGGCCGGCGTGTCTTTGAGCGAGCTGGACTTGACGCAAGCCGCCTCCCCGGAACTTCTGGAAAGCTTGGGCCAGGAACTGACTGAGGGCGGCGCCGCGGCATCATCGGGCACCCATCACGCACCTGTGTCAGGCCATGCGGGCCATAAACCCGACATGCTGGCAGCAGCTCGCCTGGATGTCCAAAATTCAGACGCCAACCCTTCAGCACCTGATGCAGCCACCGCGCAACGCAGTGAAAACATCCAGAATCTGGCCGAAAAGATGGGCCAGGCGGTCGGGCAGCGCATACTGTCCGAAATCGAAAAAGGCCAGTGGCACCTTAAAATCTCGCTGCGACCCGCCACCCTGGGCCACATCGAAGTAGAAATGAGAATGCGCAGTGGCGAAATGGATGCGGTCTTCACGGCACAAAACGCCGTCACCCGGGAACTGCTGCAAGACGGCATGTCCAAGCTCAAAGACACCTTGAGTCAAATGGGCATGGATGTTGCTTCAGTCCTGGTAGGCGATGGTCAAACCCAAAAACGTGGCGGAGAGTCGACACCTGGTCAAACAGGAAAATCGACCAATGCCGATGCTGACGATTCAAAAGCCACTGCGTCACAATCCGTCAGCGCACCACGCATGAAAATGGGAGAAGACGGCTGGGATGTACTGGTTTGACACGCAAACTACCAAGGAACGAACATGGCAGACGAAGAAATTGAAGTTGAAGGCAAGAAAAAGTCACCCCTGATCAAAATTGTGGTGATCGCTTTGGTGGCCATCTTGCTGTTGGCCGGAACCGCTGTGGGCACGATGTTTGTCACGGGCTTCTTCGACAAAAAAGACACCCACGCAGCGGAGCAGGCTCTGAAAACCATGGAAGAAGGCGCTGCCGACAGCAAAGCAGCTGCCAGTGACGCCTCCCCTCAAAAGAAGGCCAAAGAATCACCCGAGCTGCAGCGCTTTGAAAACAGCTACATGGAGCTGGAAAAACCTCTGGTCTCCAACCTGACCAACACACGCAAGGTCATCCAGCTCAACCTGGCCATCATGACGCACTACGATGAGCGCGTCTTCAAGAACGCCAAGAAGCACGAGTTCGCACTGCGCTCCGTGGCCCTCGATGTGATGCGCCAAATGACCGAGGCCGATCTGGGAAAACCTGAATTTCGAAAAGAGCTGGCCTCCAAAATTCGGGAAGAAATGAACAGCGTCTTGCAAAAATACGAAGATTTCGGTGGCATCGAAGAGGTGTACTTCACCAGTTTTGTGGTGCAGTGAGCCCGCACACCCTTGAAGAAAACCCTTGACCATGGCTGAAAACCAACCCTTGTTGTCCCAGGATGAACTGGCCGCCCTGTCGGCCAGCATCAGCGATGGCAGTCTTGACGTCGACACGGGCTACAACCTCGACGCCCAGATTCGCAAGCACGACCTGGCGGCAGAAGACAGCAGCCTGGGCGTGAACGTTTCTTCGCTGGACATGATCAACGAACGCTTCATTCGCATGTTCAGGCTGGGCATGCTTGAAGTTCTGCGCACCAGCCCCAGGATCAACCCCAGCCGAGCCCAGATTGTCCGTTTCAGTGACTACGTCAAAGACCTGAAAGCACCTCTCTCGGTCAACATCATTCGCATGGCACCTTTGCGTGGCTACGCCATGGTGGTGATTGAACCCACCGTGGTGTTCAGCTCGCTCGACAGCTTTTTTGGTGGCTTTGGCCGAGGTGTGGGCCAACTCCCTCCTGGCCGTCTGTTCACACCGACCGAAACTCGCATCATCAAGATCATTTTGCAGGTCTTCTTCAGGTCATTCAAGGAAGCCTGGTCTCCAGTTACAGCCATTGATTTCGAGCATGTGAGCTCCGAGATCAACCCCCAATTTGCCCAAATTGCAGACGAAAACGACCTCGTCGTACTGAGTCGTTTTGAGTCCGACGCCGCCACACAAGGCGGGGGGTTCATCGACATGGTGATACCTTATGTGGCCCTCAAACCGGTCCGGGATTTGCTGCGCAGCCGTGTTCAAACCGGTGACGGCAACGAAGAGTCCGACAAGGTTTGGCACGGCCAATTGGCCGATGCTGTGCGCGACGCAGAACTCGAAATCCAGATCCTTCTGGGCAAGCTCAATTTGTCACTTCAGCAGCTCCAAACCATGCAGCCCGGTGACGTTTTGCCATTCAAAAAATCCGAATCGGCCAGAGCCCTTATCGAGGACATGCCCGTTTACGATGTCGAGATAGGCGCCTTGGGTAGCCAAGTGGCGGTGAAAATCGTCCAGGCCATCAGCCCAACCGTGCAAGCTTGACCCCCCCCCACACAGAGGAACGCTTATGAGCGATACGACCACCACCGCCGAACCCACCCCCGAAACCGGGGAAAAAGGCCAAATCCATTCGGATGTTTTACAAAACATCCCCGTCACCTTGTCGATTGAGGTTGGCCGCGCCGTGATCAAGATCCGTGACCTGATGCGCCTGACCCAAGGCAGCGTGGTCGAGTTGGACCGCATTGCCGGAGAGCCTCTGAATTTGCTGGTCAACAACACCGTGGTGGCACAAGGCGAAGTGGTCTTGGTCAACGACCGTTACGGCATTCGGCTGACCCGCGTAGTGCCCGCCTCGGAACGGCTTGACAACCTTTAATCCAGAATGGCCAGGCTATGAACTCGGTATGGACTTTGGGAGACTGGCTGCAATACCTGTTCAGTTTCATTTTTGTGATCGGTTTGTTGCTGGCTCTTTTGTGGACCCTGCGCAAATTGCAGGGCGGCTCTTCGCTGCTGGGCAAAAATACCCACCGCATGCAAACACTTGAAACACTGTCGGTCGGTGCCCGCCAAAAGATCATGCTGATCCGGGTCGATGACCGGGAAATCCTGATTGGTGTCTCCGCCCAACAGATGAGCGTGCTGGCCCCCTGGCCTGACGCTGCATCACCAGAAAAAACAACACCATGAAGCGCTCCGTCACCATTGGCCTGATCCTCACCCTGCTGATCGGGCTGCTGCCCGTTTTGGCGCAGGCCGCCCCGGACATGCCGGCCATCACCAGCAGCAACACCGGCAAAGGCACGCAATACAGCATCACGCTGCAATTGCTGGCCCTGATGACGACCCTGTCGGTGCTGCCATCCCTGCTGCTCATGATGACTGCTTTTGTGCGCATCGTGATCGTCATGTCGATCTTGCGGCAAGCTTTGGGCACGGGTCAGACCCCCCCCAACATGGTGATCGTCGGGCTGTCGCTGTTCCTCACGCTTTTTGTGATGTCACCCGTCCTGAACGACGTTTACCAAAACGCCCTGCTGCCCTACATGAACCAGGGCATGGCGTTTGACAAAGCACTGGCGGCCGCAGAAAAGCCGATCCGGGCTTTCATGCTGCTGCAAACCCGTGAAGACGACATCGCCATGTTCATGGAAATCGCCCGCAACAAAGCTGTGACCAGCTCTCAAGATGTGCCGTTCATGACCCTGGTGCCCGCGTTTTTGACTTCTGAATTGAAAAGCGCTTTCACGATCGGCTTTTTGATTTACATCCCCTTTGTCGTGATCGACCTGATCGTGGCCAGCGTCTTGATGTCCATGGGCATGATGATGTTGTCACCCATGATGATTTCGATGCCTTTCAAGCTGATGCTTTTTGTGCTGGTTGACGGCTGGAGCCTGATCATGGGTTCTTTGGCCGGCAGCTTTGCCATGCCTTAAAGGAGTACATCATGGACACCGCCATGGTCATTGATTTAAGCCGTCAGGCTTTGTGGACCGCCATGCTGGTCTGCGCGCCTTTGCTGCTGGTGGCCTTGGCTGTGGGCCTGTTCATCGGCATCATTCAGGCCGCCACCTCGATCAACGAATCGACGCTCAGCTTCATTCCAAAGTTGATCGTGATGGGGCTGGCCTTGTTGGCTTTTGGCAGCTGGCAACTGGTCACCCTGATCGACTTCACGCGCAGCATTTTTCAACGCATCCCGACCTTGTTCACCTGAACACGGCCCCTGCCCGCCATGAACTTCCTCGCAGCCGACATCATCGAAAGGTTTTATACCTTTTTGTGGCCCATGCTGCGCATTTCGGCACTGATGGTCGCAGCCCCCATTTTTTCGCTCAGCGCCTTCAACTTGCGCCTGCGGATTTTGATGGCCCTTGTCCTGGCATGGCTGGTTTACCCCTTGCACCAGTGGCCTGTGCTCGACCCCTCTACCGCACCTGGTCTGGTCGAGGTCTTCAACCAGATCATGATCGGGGCCGTCATGGGCCTGATCCTTCAAGTCGTAGTCGCGGCCGTCGTCGTCGGAGGGCAAAGCATTGCCGCAGCCATGGGCTTGTCCATGGCCAACATGCTGGATCCCAACATGGGCAGCGTGCCGGTCATTTCGCAATTGCTGATCATCATGTCGACCCTGATTTTTGTCGGCTTTGGGGGGCATGCCATCTTGCTGGGCTTGATCTCTGAATCCTTCAACTCACTGCCGATCGGCACCTCCATCCTCAACCAAAACGTTTATGGGCGCGTTCTGCAGTGGAGCTCCATGGTGTTTTTGGGAGCGGTTTTGATGGCCTTGCCTGTCATGGTGTCGCTGCTTTTCATCAACGTCGGCCTGGGCATCGTCACACGGGCTGCGCCCAGCCTGAACATTTTTGCAGTCGGATTTCCCGCCATGATCATCGCGGGCTTCCTGATTTTGATCATCTCGATGGGCAGCATCGGGACCCGCATTGAATGGCTCTGGGTTCAGGGCTTCACCGTGGTGCGCGACGTGCTGGGGGTGCCCAATGTCTGAAGCCTCAGGTCAGGACAAAACCGAAGAGCCAACGGCCCGAAAACTGGGCAAGGCGCGCGAAGACGGGCAAGTGGCACGGTCGTCAGAATTGCCCGCTGCCGTCGTTGTCATTGGCGCGCTCTTGATGCTGTTGATGACGGGCGGATGGCTGATCACACGCATGGCCAACGTGTTTGCCAATGGCTTTGTCTTTGACCGCACCACCATCAACAAGCCCCTGCTGCTGCCCGCGCTCTTTGGCGACCAGTTGATGGCGTCTTTCATCACGGTGATGCCCATCATGGTCTTTACCGTGGTTGCGGCCATCGTGGCCTCAGGCATGACCGGGGGTTATCTTTTCTCAATGCAGGCCGTTGCCCCCAAAGGCTCCAAACTCAGCTTGATCAATGGCCTGGGCCGCATATTTGGAACCCATGCGCTCGTTGAACTGGGCAAAGCCCTGCTCAAATTCAGCCTGGTCGCGCTCGTCTTGTGGTGGTCGCTGATGTCCAACATGGACGGGCTGATCCGCATCGGTCAGATGGGGCTGGAGCCCGCCCTCGCCGCTGCCGGCGTCATGATCATGCAATCGGCTTTGTGGGTGGCACTGAGTCTGGCGGTCATTGCGATGATCGATGTGCCTTACCAAAAATACTCGTTCAACAAGCGCATGCGCATGACCAAACAAGAGGTCAAAGACGAGTACAAACAAATGGAAGGCAGTCCGGAGGTCAAAGCCCAGATCCGCAGGCGCCAGCGCGAAATGGCCAACTCGCGCATGATGCAACGGGTCAAGGATGCCGACGTGGTGATCACCAACCCCGAGCACTTTGCCGTGGCACTTGAATACGACCCCACCGGAGACGGCGCCCCCATCATGGTCGCCAAAGGCTCGGACCACATGGCGGCACTCATTCGAGAAGAAGCCAAGGCCCATGGCGTTCATTTGTTTGAAGCCGCACCGCTGGCCCGCGCCATTTACTTCACCACTGAAGTCGAGCAACAAGTGCCGGAAGACCTCTACCATGCCGTTGCCCAGGTCATTGCCTACGTCTTTAGCCTGGAGGCGGCATCCCCCATGAATCCGCCCCAAGCCAAACCCAAAGTCAAAGTGCCTTCAAGCATGCTTTTCAATCCCGACGGCAGTCGGCTTGAGAAAGCTGGAGCCAGCGCATGAACACCCAGATCCACCCCGAGACCACCGCCTTGAACAATTTTGTCTTTCGAGCCGCTGATCGCATGCGGATTGACGGCTGCGCCAATGCCGTGGCGCGTGAGGGCCTGAGTCTGGCGCTTTACTGCCCCTTTGAGGCCTTGCTGGACCACTATGTCAACTTGCTCCTGGCCAGCTTGCGCCAGCAAGCGCCTGAACACCGAATCGAGGTGTACTTTCCAGCCAGCACCGAATCCTTGCTGGACCGTTTCAACGAAGTGCTGGCCACCCAGTCGCTCCACCAGGCCGTCAAAACAGCATCGAGTGTCAACCAGGCCCAAATCTGGGTCGTGCACGATGCCCAAATGCTGCCCGAGACAGAAATCCAGTTGTTGGCACGCTTGATCCAAAATTTTCCGGGCGCCAATATCCGGGCCATTTTGTTGATGTCTGGCAGCGCCAACGCCAACAAGTCGCCCTTGTCGGCTTTCGGCCGAAAAATTTTGCGCTGGGACATTGAAGCACCCACCGAAGAACAAGCGCAAGCTGCGCTCGACGTCGCCCGCCATGAAGGCCGCTTCAATGCGGTGCAGCAATTGGTCCAGCGCATCCAGCGCAAACAGTTTCCCGAGCTGGACATGCCCTTCAGCCCGGCCATTGCGTCTGTTGCTTTGACCAGTCTCGAACCGGCCCAAACACCAAGGTCCAAACTCAAAAGCAAACTGCAGGCATTTCAGCAGCACGGCGTGTCGGCCTTGCAGGCATTTCGGCAAACGGGCCAGAGCGCCAACAAAACCGCCTTCTGGATTCGGCAAAACACCAAGTTGGCTTTGGGCATTGCCTTGGCCTTGTTCGTGTCCACGCTGACGATGCTCTGGATTCAGCCCGAAGCGTTTGGCATCAAGCCTGCCAAACCCATTGCGGCCGCACCCCTCAAGAGTCCGCAACTGGCCTCTCAAACGCCGGCAACGGCACCTGTTGTGATCGCAGACGAGCCCCCTCGTCCTGTGGTGGCGCCCATGGCCAAGACGCCAACAGAGTCAGCCATCGAGGCGCCTGAAGCCACGCTGGATGCACAGGCCTGGATCAAAAAACTCGATGCTGGCAGCTTCTTGCTCCAGCACGGCACCTCCAGCAGCTACGAAAAAGTACTGGACATTCAGCGCAAATTCCCTGGATTGAAACAAGCCCAAATTGTTGCGGCCTACCGCCCCGGCGAAAAGCTGGCGCATTTCGTGATCGTGTCTGGCCCCTTCGGTGAAGTCGGCCAGGGTTACGAAGCCTCCAAACGTCCCGGTATTCCGAAAAGCTGGGTTCGTCCAACCCGAAGCTTGCAAGATCAACTCAAGAGCCCGACCTGAGCGATGGAAGCCATCTGATGAAAAAGAACACCCTTATTCGCAACGACTCACCCCACGCCGTCAAGATGAACGAAGGCTCCAATGTGGCCGAGCGAAGAGTCAAAAAAGTCGCTGCCGTTAAAGAAGACGAGCCCAAACCCAGCGTCAGTCTGCTGGTCAAGCCGACACCAGAGATCACACCGGTCCCCGTCAAAGCGCCCAAACGTTCGGCCGTCAAACCTCGCCCGAGTGTGCGACTGAAGACAGCACCACCAGCACCGCCTGCACCGGCCCCCCTGCCCATCCAGGCCGTCAAACCCCTGGCAGCAATCACCGCAGCGCCCATCTTGGACGAAGCAGCCCTGTGGGAACAAGACAACCCTGTGAAAAGCCGTTTGGCACAGCTCAGGACACGCAACGCACTTTTGGATGAACAACTCCAAAGACTGAAGACCCCCTTCCATGCCCGAGGAAAAAAATCATGAGCGAGAAAACTTTCACGCCCGCCGCCGAGCCCCAGGACCCTGCGCACACCGAGGACAGCCAGACGCCGTCGTCGATACCCGCACCTGCTCCGGAGAACCTGGCGCCACACCACGACGCGCACCAGGCACCAACCCCAGCTCCAGCCCCTGCCGCTGCCCCAGCCCCCGAAAAGCCCCTGCACATGGGCATGTCGGTTGACCAACGTGCGTACCAGCAATACCAATCGCTGGCCCAAGTGGTCCTGGACTCGGCTGACCTGGCCACCAAATCGGCAGAAGCCGCAGCCAACGCCAGCAGCACGCTCAGGCAAACCACCGCTGATTTCAAGGACCTCACGGAATCAGGCCATAAAAAAGCCCGCCTTTTGTTGGTCATCACGGGGGGCGTGCTGGTCATCAGCCTGATCTTTTTCCTCATCATGGGTGTTCGCCTGGTCAGCCGCATCAACCAGTTGGATGCCATGCTGATGGCGGTTGGCAAACGCGTGGTAGAGCTCAACTCGGGCATGGAATCCCTTGAAGGCGTCAACCAAAGTGTGAAAGAGCTGGCCTCGCAGCAAGTGGCCTTGACCAAATCGCAGGGCCAGATTGAGGGCCGGATCGATGCCTCTCTCAAACAGTCTGAAAGCCTGGTTCAAAAAGTGCCGAGCGAGACCGCCAAACAAGTGGCCGCCAGCAGCGACTCGGTGATCCGGCAAGTTCAGGGCATCAACGCCAAATTGCAAACGCAGGCCAATGCCGTTCAAGCCATGGGCAACGAGGTGAAATCCCTGAAAACAGCTGTCGGCAATGTCGACGGTCTCAAGCGCGATGTCGAAGCCTTGGTCACGCTGCAAAAAGAACGCTATCTGGAAACAGTGCAAAAGAACACCGCCACCGCATCACGCGAGCGGGCGGTGCAGTTTCCACGCTATGCAGCCCCTAAACCCGGCGAGACCAGTAGCGCTTCACCTGCCCCCGCAACATCGGCCACAAACCCTGCCAGCGCGGCTTTGCCGCCGACCAAACCCTGAGCGCTTTACACACGCATTCGGCGCGCATTTGACTCACATCTGACGCGCAGGGGGATTTTCAAGGGGCTGGAACAGTCTTGCCTTGATGAACTTCAGATACGGGCCGAGTCAGGTCGGCCTGTGGTTCACTCAATGCAAACGGCGATGTAGGTGAGAACAAAAACACCATTCGGCGGGATCTTTCGCCAATACCCCATCTCGTTGACGGTGAAGATTTTTTGACCCGTCATTTTGGCGCCTGAGAAACTGGTCAACTGCCCCATGCGGTGCATCTTGTAATTGCAGTCGTACTCGTTCAGGTAACGCCTGGACAAGACCCCATCGGCGTCAGCGACCTTCAGGTCTTGCATTTCCCAAACCCTGCGTACGGTTTCTTCTTTTTCAATCGAGTTTCGATTGACGTAAAGCGTCACTTCAGCCGTTTCACCGATACGGGTCCAGGCCCACGCAGAGACTGGCGAGAGGCCGCCAAGCAGCAGCAAAAAGCCCAGGCTTCCCAGCAAAAATGGTCGCATTGAAAACACCCGAAAAGTCATTTTTTCTCTCAAAAATATGTGCCGGCCAGAGTCACCGCCCGACCTCCCGTGCCCAATTTGAAGCGGGAAATACCTGGCAAATCGTGGGTATTGATACCGCCCAAATCGAGAACCTCCACGCCGAGCTCTTGCAGATACACCATCGCTTTCCACATCAACGCATTGTGTGCATTGAGCTGGCGGCCCTCGTCGTCAGCCCAGCCCATATGGTAACTGGCGACACGCCCATGAATCAAGAACAGCATCGCTGCCACCGTGTTCTTGCCCAGCTCGGCATACGCCACGGCAAAAGACTGGCGAGGATCCGTGTTGGCGTCGATGTAAGCCTGCACAAAATCGGTGGGCAAGCCATGGAATTTTTTGGCTTCACGCTGGTCCATTTCCTTGCCCAGCAACCACTGACAACGCTTCAAGCTGGGTTGCACCTGAACCCTCAGTTTTTCGTTCAACAAGACCTTGTTCAAGCGGTTGCGCCATTTGCCCTCCAGCCCCTCCTTCAGGCTCGTCAAGGGGCTGGTCAAATCCAGCAGCACGGTGGAATAACCGGTCATCACCCGAGACATGCCCTTGATTTCGACAGCGTCCACCTCAGGCAGCGCCCGGTCAGGAGAAAACAGCAACACCTTCAGGCGAGGCAAAGGGATGGACTGACGCAACAGCCGGTAAACCAGGGCGCGTTGAGCGGCGGTTGTATCGGGGTGCCAAACAGGCCCCCGCGTGCAAGAGGCCAGCGAAACATAGCCCACAATGCGCCTGCACATGAACTGTGCCAGCGCCACAAGTCGGCCGCCATCCCAGACCATGGCACGGTGCATGACCACATCCAATGAGGTCAAGGCATCGCCATATGTCCAGGCCTGCTGCAATGCGCCGTGTTGCAAGGCATGGAATTCCTCCCACTGCGCCTGCGGTAAATGGTCCCAACTGACTTTCATATTGTCATAATAGGTAAATTTTTTGATTTCAACTCAAGATCCACCATTTGAAACCGATGAATACAGGCGCAATTGGAAAAAAGACCATGTCTTCGCCCAAACATCCGTCCATCCTCGGTCATGACATTCCGAAAGCCCGTTTGACGCTTTCTGGCTGGGCATGGGCCGGGCTTTATTTGGGATTGCCCGTCATCTTGCTGGGCAATTTGATCGACTTCATTTTCCAATGGACACTGGGTTGGTGCATCGGCATCTGGTGCATTGTCTAGCTTTAAAGGGCCAACATGTTTTTCTTTATCGGTTTAGCGGTTGTTTTTGGCGCTGTGTTCGGCGGCTACATTTTGGCTGGCGGAAAGATGGCGCCCATCATCAAGGCCGCGCCTTTCGAGTTCATCATCATTGGTGGCTCGGCCATTGGCGCGTCTTTGGTGGCCAACAGCTTTCCGGTGTTCAAGGCGGCCATGGCCGGTATCGGCCAATGCATCAAAGGCCCCAAGTGGCACCAGGCCGACTACCTGGCCCTGATGCTTTTGGTGGGCAAACTGCAAACCGTGATGAAGAAAGAAGGCGTCGTAGCCCTGGAATCTCACGTGGAAAACCCCGATTCGAGCCCCATTTTTGGCGAGTTCCCCAAACTGGCCAAAGACCATTCCATCGTTCAGATGATTTGCGATCCCTTGCGCCTCATGGTCATCTCTCAAGGCAACCTGGACGCGGATGCGCTGGATGACCTGATGAAAAAAGCCATCAAGGTTCACCACCACGAAGCCCTGCTGGCCCCTGCCGCTTTGGCGGGCATTGCTGGCGGTTTGCCGGCACTGGGCATTGTGGCCTGCGTGCTGGGTGTGGTGAAAACCATGGGGGCCATTGACCAACCCCCGCCCGTGCTGGGCGCGCTGATTGGCGCTGCTCTGGTGGGGACGCTGATGGGCGTGTTTTTGGCCTACGGCATGTTTGAGCCCTTTGCCGGGCGCCTCACCCAAATCATCAACGAAGATGCCCAGGCCTTCGACGTGATCCGCGAAATGATCGTCTGCAACCTCAAGGGTCACGCCCAGCCATTGATCATTGAGTCGGCCCGGGCGTGCATTGCACACCACAGCCAACCGAGCTTTTCTGAAGTCTTTGACGGCATGCGAGGCTCCTGATGGCCGAGGCAGAAAAACCCGCCGAAGCGGTGCCGGACGAAGCGGCAGCTTTGGCAGCTGCAGCGGCGGCTGCGGCCGCAACGGAGGCCATGCGGCCCATCATTCGCAAGATCATTGTCGAAGATGGCCATGCAGGTGCCCACGGCGGCGCCTGGAAAATCGCGCTGGCCGACATGATGACGGCCATGATGGCTTTCTTTTTGCTGATGTGGCTGTTGGGTGCCAGCACCGATGACAAGAGAAAAAGCGTCGCAGATTATTTTCGGCCCACTTCACACAGCCAGATCGTTTTTGGCGAATTGGCAGGCTCCAATGGTTTGTTTGGCGGCAAGTCCATCATCGACCCCGACGGGTTTCCCTTCACGGCTAAACAAACCGCCATGCTGGAGCGATTGACGCCGCAGGCCCAGGGTGGGCCGGCTGAAAGCTTTGGCTCCTCCAAAGAAGAGAACAACAAAGACGGCCCCTCTGAGCAAGACCCTGGCAAAGAAAGCGGCTCAGGCACCCCCGCCCAAAAACAGGACAAGGAAAACTTCGACAAGCTTGAAAAAGAGATCAAGCAAAAACTGTCGGAGAGCAAACAGTTCGAAAAAATCAAGGACCAGGTCAGCATCACCCGCGACAAAGAGGGTTTGCGGATCGAGGTCATCGACAAGGCCGATTTCGCCATGTACGGCTCGGGTGGTGCAGAAATGGGATCCAAGGCCGCTGCCTTGATGTCCGAGGTGACCAAAACCCTCAAGCCCTTGCCCAACAAACTGGCCATTCGCGGGCACACCGACAGCACGGGTTTCCCACCCGAAAGCATGCGCAACAACTGGTCCTTGTCGACTGAGCGCGCGGACGCCACGCGCCAGTTCATGCAAAGCCAGGGCATCAATGCCAACCGGTTTTCACGCATCGAGGGCGTGGCGGACACCAACCCCAATGTGCCCAACAACCCTGCAGACCCCCGCAACCGCCGGGTCAGCATCACCGTGCTCAACCAGTGATCGGGGCTGACGGCGACCACAGATGCGTTAACCTATGGTTCAAGGCGACATACAGCCACCCAGTCCCCAAGCGAAAGGTTCATCCATGTTGAAAAATATAGCCATTGGTGTAGCGATAGGGATTTTGGTCATGGGCGGCATCTGGGGCCTGGTGCACGTCATGGGCGATTCAGGCAGCGCATCCGCCGAACTCAGCATCGGTGACGCCATGCCTGGTGGCAACAAAGGCGTGATCAACCTGATTTGTGAACTCGATCTGGACCTGGACGGTCAGTTGGCCTTGGGCATCAAGGAAAACGAGCCCACCCGAATCACCATGGCCCAGATCGATTTTGAAAAAAATTCGGGATGGTACCAAGGCAAAATCGCCATCTCCGAAAGCCGCGCAGGCACCCTCACCCTCATGGGCACTCGGCTCAAAGTCAACCGTCCGGCCATGTTTCAGCGTTTTGGCGTGATGATCACCGGTGAAGAATTCGTGGTCGACCGCAAGACAGGCAGCTTTGTGCAATCACTCAGCCTGCAGGACGGCCGGACCGTCAAACTGATCAAAGGCACTTGCGCCAAGATCATCAAACCGCCGTTCTAAAAGGCGACCAGCAGCCCCAGGGCCTGGCCTGACAAGGGCCAGCTCCCAGTTAACCCACCCCGCGCAAATCGTATTTGTTGATCTTTTCGATCAAGGTGGTTCTTTGCAGCTGCAGCAGCTTGGCTGTTTGAGAAACATTGCCCTGCGTCCGGGCCAGCGCCTGTTCGATCAGGCTGCGCTCGACTTCCACCAAGTGCTGCTTGAGCGACATCCCCTCCGGCGGCAAAGTCTGAATACCCTGGGCCAGCAAGATCGCTTGCTCCACCTCGTTGATCTCATCGTTGGAGGCAGACAAAGGTGCGGGGTTGAATGACTTTACGGGGAAGCTGAAAGAGCCCCCTGCCCCTCCCAACAAATGCGCCATCGGGTCATCATCGCCCACAAAAGGTGAACCGCCCTCCCGGTCCAAGCCACCCAAGGGGCTCGTCAAACCGGTGTCGGGGCTGGGCAGGACCACTTGCGACACCGCCACAGTAGAAGCACTCAAGGCAGGCGGGAAAGTCACCGTGGTGGACATGCCGCGCTGCCCCATCCATTCGGCCTGCAAGGCGGCCAAACCGAGCGGCATCATGCAGGCAGGTATGGTTTGAACCTGCAGCAATTGCGAGGGGTACAGGGTGGAAAATCGGTCCACCAGGTTGGACAACTCGCGCACATTGCCAGGCCAGGCGTAGGCCTGCATGAGCTGCAGCATGTCGTCCGAAAAAACGATGGCCTTGGTCTTGGGCAAGGCGTGTTTGCCCGCGTAAAAATTCAGCAAAGGGGCGATGTCTGCGGAGCGCTCGCGCAAAGGCGTGGTGACCACCGGCAAAACATTGATGCGGTAATACAAGTCTTCCCGAAAGCGGCCAGCCTCGACCTCGGCCTCGAGCTTTTTGTGGGTGGCAGCCACCACACGCACATCGATGGGCACCTCCCTGGAGGCGCCCACCGGCAAAATGCAGCGCTCTTGCAACACACGCAACAACTTGACCTGCATGTCCATCGGCAAGTCGCCAATTTCATCCAGAAACAATGTGCCGCTGTGGGCCAACTCAAAGCGGCCCAAGCGATCGGCCACCGCTCCGGTAAAACTGCCCTTTCGGTGCCCGAAAAGCTCGCTTTCAATCAGATCGCGGGGGATGGCCCCGCAGTTGATCGGCACAAAAGGCCCCGATGCACGCGGCCCTTGCATGTGCAGGGCTTGCGCGACCAACTCCTTGCCGGTTCCGCTTTCTCCGGAGATGAGCGCGGTCGAAGACGATGCCGACAAGGTTTTGATCAACTCGCGCAGAAACAAAGTCGCTTGACTCTCGCCAATGATGTGGGGGTGGGAGTTGGATTTCATCCGCAAAAGACCCAGGGTTTGTCGATCACCGGCACGCTCAAAATCAACATGTGCTGACAAGACGCTCAGTTCGAAGTTGCTATTAATATGACTTCTGATGGTTATAAATGATTTTCTGCCCTCTTGGCAAGGAAAAATGATAACTTTAGGGAGCAAATTGACAAAATTCTCAATACTGTTCATTTTTGGCGTCTATCCACCGCCCGCACCCCCGGTTCTCATGCGTTACGCGGCCAGTTCGCTCAAGACTTTCAAGCTCCTGCCGATACACCATTCAAGACAAATCAAGTTGGCCAGCCCATTTCAGGGCTGGGCAGGCTTACCTCTGGAGTTTAAAGATGACCTTCAACCGATCATTGGCCGCAAGCTTGCTCGCCCTGACAGCCCTGGCTGGGTGCGAAAGCATTCCCTTGAATGGGCAGTCCCATGGCAGCCAAACCGGGCCTGCAGCGCCCGTGTCCATGATCACGCCCATGGTCGAAAAGCGCGAAACACTGGTGGCCACGGGTTACGCCGTCATCAGTGTCCAAAACCACAAAAATTCAGCACAGCAACGCCTGCTCGCCATCCGGGCCTCCAAACTCGATGCCTACCGCTCACTCACCGAACAAGTTTATGGCCAGCAACTGGACGCCACCACCACCGTGGCCGACATGACCGTCATGAGCGACACCTTCAGGGCCAAGGTCGAGGGTGTGATTTATGGCGCCGTGCTGGTCAGCATTGCCCCTGTGGGTGAAGACACCTACGAAACAACCCTGTCGCTGGACCAGCATGTGGTCAGGGACCTGCGCAGCTTGTACCTGAGCCAATTGACCGCGCGTCGGCGCTGAGACCATGTTCAAGCAAACGGCATCACGGGTCTGCGGACCGAAAAGCCCGGTCGCTGAATTCAAGCGCTTGGGCCAAGCTGCGGCCTTGGCGCTTGTAGCGATGGCCTGTGCAGGCGTGCAGTCACAAACCGCCCGCCCGGCCAACCTGGGTGATGCCGTTGTGGCAACGGCCAGCGCTTCGTCCAATGCCAAAGCTGCGCGCACACAAACGCAAACGCAAACGCAAATGCAAACGCAAAAACAGCATGAAGCTCAGCTGAGTGCGATCCGACAAGCCATTTTGCAAGCCACCATCGACCGCCCGACCCGGGTGCTCAGCAGCGCCTGGATTGACGACAAAGGCGCACTGCACGAAAGCGCCCATTTCCAGTCCGAGGCGCAGGTTCGCGGTGTCCGCATCCTGTCTTACCTCGAAGACGAAAAAGATGCCGTACCCCAGGTCAGCGCCGAAGTCTTGCCCTGGGGCTGGCGCGCCGCACAGTCCAAGGCCGCCTGCACGGCACCGCCTCGCCCCTGGCGCTTGCCCCTGGTGCTGCAGACCCGCATAGAAAATGGCTTCACAGGCACACAAAATTTTGCCAGCCAATCCTTGCTGAACATTGCCAGCCAGGCGTGGACTGAAAAAATGCAAGCCTCCCAACGCTGGCGCGCCCAGTTGAAAGAGTCACCCCCTGAAAATGCTTACATGCGGGCCTTGACCGGTCCCAGCGAAAGCCCGACAGGCTGGACTGCCGAACTGGTGCTCAAGCCACACGCCCCGGCTGTGGCCATGGGCTTTCAAAAAGCTTGGCACGCCCTGAGCAAAGACGAAGCCGACTGGCGCTGGACATTGAGCTTCACACTGGGCGAACGCCACTCGCCCACAGGCCCGATCGAGCCCCATTGGCAAATGGAGCACGTCATATCGATTGATCCCCAGGCTTTGGGCCAACACCCCAGCGCCTGGATCCACCCCTTGAAAGAACAACTGCAAAGTCAAATTCAAGTGTGGGTCAAACAACTGGACAAGCGCTCCGAATGCGCGCCCATCCAGTTTCATGTGCGTCGCAATGGCCCGGACGGCCTGCAACTGCAAGCGGGCTTTGAAAGCGGCTTGCGCGCGGGTGACCGTGTCTTGCTGATAAACCCCAGCCACGTGCCCAGCCAAATGCTGGAGCCAGGGGCCACCCAGCACCTGGCCTTGGCCCAAGTGGTTAAAGTGGGAACGAACCGCACCGAACTCCAACAACTGGCCGGTCCGGCATTGGCCGCCCAGGGGCACTGGATGGCTTTGCCACTTTGACCCAGCGTGATGAGCACACTTATGCAAAAACGACACATGACCGCCCTGCTTGATGCTGCACACAGCGGCGCTTTTTCTATTCGCCATCGCCTGTTGCTCGGCTCAGGGCTCGTTTTTCTGGCGATTGCCGTGTTGAATGTTTCGCCAGCCAAAGCGGCAGAAACCTCGGCAGCCGCGGCATCAGCGCTCAAAGTATTGGCGATGCCACTGAGTGCAACCAACAACCCGAACCCTGCAGCGGCCGCATCCCATGCCCAAAGCGGGTCGACAGCCAACGCACACAGCATCACGGTTCAAAAAGGCGAAAGCATCGATGCCGTGATCCGGCGTGGTTTGCCTGGCTTGGCTTTGAGGGATGACTTCATGCGCCAGGCTTTGGCCAGGGCCAACCCCAGGATTTTCCCCAAAGGCCAGACCTATCCCGTCAAGCCCGGCACAGTCCTGACGCTGCCTTCACACGAAGATTTGCGGCAACACATCTTGTCCCAATACCCCGCCACAGTCGCCTTGTTTCAAGCATCGCCCGCAGAAAATGTGGGCAAAGACCAGGCATCGGGCCCGGACAAACGCCGCTGGGTGCGTTTTCCTTAAGACACAAGCAGGCAGGTCCATATGATCACGGGGGCTGAAACAGCCCACCTGACACCCAAAACGCCCACCATTTACCTGGAGGGCAAATTGCCGCTGGTCATCACCAAGACCGCAGCGGATCTGGGCTTGCGTGATGGTCAAGTGATTCAATCCACCGTCGAGTACAAGCTCGATGCGCTGCGTTTGAACCTGCAAGGCTCTCAGCAAGGGCAGTTCATTGACCTGCCCAAAGACCTACCCGCGGGTCTGCGACTGGCCTCAGGCGACACCGCCCTGTTCAGGGTTCAAGTGATGGCCAATGGCAGCATCGTGCTGCGCCCATTGCAAGCCGCACCGGCACCAGCCAGTCCAACGCCAGCTGAGGCTGCGGCACTGCCGGGGCGAACAGCGCAACTGGGCTTTCGGCCCCCGGACATGCAGGCCTTGGCACAATTGCTCAGGCCCGGTGTTCTGGACAGCATGCTGCAAGGCCTGCCCGCATCTGCACCCGAATTGGGGGCCCTTCAGCAATGGCTTCGGCTGCGGCCCGGCATGGCCCAACTCACCCCCGAAAAGCTGCAGCAAGCCATTCACAACAGCGGGTTCATGACCGAAAGCCTGCTGTCGCAGGGACTGGGGGCCGGCCTGGTGGACCTGAAAAGCATCCTGCGCCAACTGCTGCGCAGCGGTTCCGCCACCGACAAAGACAGCCTGATCGGCGACAGCCTGGACGACATCGAGTCGCACCAAATGACGGCGCAAGAAACCATCAACGGACGCGAATGGGTGTTTTCAATGATGCTGCCTTTTGCCGATGCCGAGCCGGTGAACCTGCGCTTTTCTCGCAGCAGGCGTCAACCCGGACAAGAAAAACCGCCTTTTGTCATCCACCTGCACACCCGCAACCGTGAACTGGGCGAAGTCTGGCTGCAAACCCGCATCAGCGACCAGACCGACGTCGACATGGTGATGTGGGCACTGCGCGAAGACGTTGTGTTGCGGGCCAAAGCCCTGGCCAACAATCTCGAACAAGAGCTCGACAGCGCAGGGCTGAACATGACCCGGTTGCAGATCATCCACGGAGCGGGCCCGCAAGAGCCCATGCCCTATGCGCCCCCAGAGATGGGCAGTTTGCTGGACGTGCAGACGTGAAAGCCCCTCTCAAAGAAGCCATCGCGCTGGAATACGGCGCCCGCAAAACACCCGTCATCAGTGCCAAGGGGCAGGACGATCTGGCTCAAAAAATCATTGAAGAAGCCCAGCGCCATGGCGTTTATGTGGCCCAAGACCCGCAATTGCTGGCCTTGCTCAGCCGGGTAGACCTGGACGCTGAAATTCCGGCCGAGATGTACACGGCGGTGGCGGTCATTTTGTCGTGGGTTTACTGGCTCAAGGGCATGCGCCCTGGCGATGAGAAAAATCCCGGGTAAGACGGGTGGCGGCTTCGGTCAATGCAGCCCTTGAGGTCGCCCCTCAAGAAAGTGGCGTCAGGCCAGTTGGTAGCCCCAGGCACCTTGGCGCTTGGCAAGCTGGCCCATGCGGTTGTACAAATCGACGGTGGGGGCCGAATCGCCCTGCAAAGCCTGCAAAGCCCCTTTGACAGCCTGCAACTGACGCTGCAACAACTGAATGTTGCGCAAGTGGTCTTGCTTGCTTTGCTGCAAGCTGTCTTGCATCTGCTGCCACAAAACCGGCACGGGGCTTTGAGATGAAGCCCATTGGGCTGTCTCAGCCAAGGCTTCCAACAACAAGGTTTTTTCTGCCTGCATCGCCTCAAAAGCCGCCAAATCGCGTGTCTTGAGTGCTTCAAACTCCAAGCTCAATATCTCCGCCAAGCGCAACGCAGACTCAGGCGCAGCCAACAAAGCAGCCTCCGGGTCCGGGGCTTCGGTGTTGAATGTTGTGAGCTCGTTCATGCCTTGGTCAGCCTTTGATCATTTTTTCGATCGCCACAAAGCTCTCGGCGATGCGTCGGGGATCCATGGAGTATTGACCCTGCTGAATGGCCGTCTTGATGGCGTCTACCTTGGCACGGTCAAACTCAGGCTCTTGCATGGCCTGCCGGGCCACACTGCTCAAGCGCAGTTCGTCCGTGGGAGGCGCAGCAACTTGCCCTGCCGCCTCGGAGGGTGGGGCAGAAACGCGCGGTTCACCCTTGGCCACCGTCTGCCGGTTGCCGGATTCTATTTGGGCCTTGCGGCCAAAATGAGAGATGGGATCTGTCATGTTGGTTCTCTTTTCTGGTCTCTGGACATGGAGCTAAGACCTCGCTCGAAGAATGAATCGACACGAGATTCTAGAACTTGAGCCGAAGATTGTCATTTTTCCATTTTCCACCATGCAAAAAAATCAGGGAAAAGGCCGCTGCAAGCCGTCACAAACCGACCACCTGATTGGGCCCTTGCACTCGGCCACTCAGCTCACGGCCGGAATCGCGGTTTTTGAGCTTGATATGCTCACCAAAACGCCCATCCTGCATGGCCTCCACCCGGGCGGAGATCTGAAAACCCTGGGTCTGCCCCACTGACAAAAGAACCACCTGGCCCCTTTTGACCAGCACGGCGGGTCGAATGTCATGACTGCGCAAAGGCACACCGGGCCGCACATCGCGAACCACTTCGGCGTAAATCACTTCTGAAGCCAGTTCCAGCACATTCACCGGCATACCCAGAGTATCGACCTGAACACGCTCAACATGAGTCTCATTGAGTGTCATGCCCCGCTGCAAAGGCATGCTGGCCACCAATACCCACCGTTTTGGCGGCTCTTGGGGCTTGTCCAATTTGGGTTGTGCATGGCTTACAGGGGCTTTGCTGGGCAAATTCACACGAACATATTGCTGCCAAACAGGCTGGCTGCAACGCACCCGAACCGTTTCGGGGCTGGGAAAAGGCTGGTCCATGACCAAGGCTTTTTCGCAGCTGCGCACCTTCACACGGGCGTCCAGGGGGGCCAGCGTGACCTGATCGGCAGGCACTTTGGCGGATTGGGCAACCCAGTTCTTCACGGCAGCCTGAAGCACATCTCCTGGCAAAGCAGCCGTGGTGCCGGGTTTGGCATTGCCTGCGGCAAAAGATGCAGCACTGCACAGCCACAGCGCCAACCCGAGCATGAGCCCACGGGCGATCAGTTGATCCAAAAATCGGCACAGCATTTGCGGGGCATGTTTCATAGGTGTAGAAGTTTTGACAGTCGGGGTGACTTTCAAGGTGTTAAGCAATAACAGGACCAACCCCGACAAGCCCTCTGTGGCCAGGCTTTGGGCTTGAACATCCGCAAACAGACCCGCCGGGTCAGGCAACTTCACCACAGGCCCTTTAGCCTAGAAAAACAAGCCTGACCGGCAAACCCTTGCCGCCTACGACGGGAAATTGCCGCTTGGCTGCTGGCAGGCAGGCCATTGCCGCTTCACAGACCCCACAAAAGGTGACAGAAAAAGTTGGCACAGCTTTTGCTGCACTCGACACGAGGCCTCTCAACTTGAGTGGCCAACGTCAAAAGACCGACGAACCTTGAACATCGAACCCACACAGTAGCCCAGGAGTCCAGATGAATTTGTTAACCCAAGCACTTGGCGTGCACGAACAAGCTTTGCAAGTCAAAAGCCGACGCCTGGAAGTGTTGGCGCAAAACATCGCCAACGCCGACACCCCTAACTACAAAGCACGCGATATCGATTTCAAGGCCGTCTTGGGCGCCGCACAACAGCAAGAAACCGCCATGACCAGCACCAGCGCCGGGCACTTTGCAGCCGGCCAGGAACTCAGCCCGGACGGCATGCGCTACCGCACCCCTTTCAACACCTCGTTCGACGGCAACACCGTAGAGATGAGCGTCGAACAAGCCAACTACGGTAAAGCTGCAGCAGATTACCAAGCCACCTTGAACTTTTTAGAAAACCGGGTCAGCAGCGTGCGCAAAGCCCTGCGAGGAGATTGAACATGAGCATGGACAATATTTTCGGCATTGCCGGCAGCGCGCTGAATGCGCAACTGACCCGCATGAACGCCACCGCCTCCAACCTGGCCAACGCCGGCACGGTAGCCAAAACAGAAACTGAGGCATTCCGCGCCAAACGTCCCATCTTCAAGGCCCTGATCGATGAGCAAATGACCAACGCCGGTTCACCTTATGTGGGCGGCGTGAAGATCGACCGCATGTCGGACGACGGAGCCACACCTGTTCGCGTGTCAGACCCCAACAACCCGCTGGCAGACGAGCAAGGCTACGTCTACAAGGCCAACATCAGTGAAGTCACCGAAATGGTGGAAATGATGGCGGCGGCACGCTCTTACCAAAACAACGTGGAAGTGATCAACACGGCGCGTCAACTGATGATGCGCACGTTGGACATCACCAAGGCCTGATCCGAAAGCACCCTATGGCAACCGACACCATCAGCTCCTCCAGCCTGCTCAAAAACGTCACACGCTACGAAGACGTGAAAGACCAGGCCAAATCAAAAATCAGCGAAGAAATGGGCAAGCAGGACTTCCTGACCCTGTTTACCGCCCAACTGCAAAACCAGAACCCGCTGGAGCCCGTCAAGAACGAAGCCTTTGTGGCCCAACTGGCGCAGTTCTCGCAACTCGAAGCGCTGACCAACATGCAAACATCGTTGGACACTTTTGTGACCTCCATGTCGGGTGAGCGCATGCTCAACAGTGCTTCACTGATCGGCAAAAAAGTGGCTGTCAGCGACTCACTGACACAGTTGACCAAGGGCGGCACCATCGACGCCAGCATCGACCTGCCCGAGGGTGCTGCAGGCATCAAGATCAGTGTCACCGATGCCCGGGGCAACCTGGTTCAGGAACTGATCGCCGGCCCTCAAGTGCCTGGCAACACCCCCATCCAATGGGACGGTAAAGACGCCATGGGCAACCCTGCCCCAACCGGTTTGTACCGCCTGACCGCCGATGCCGTCATCAACGGCGGCACCGCCAAAGTCGCGGTCAATGCCCTTTCCACGGTTCGGTCCATCGTGACCAATCCGTCTGACGGCAGTGTCAGCGTTGAAGTCGATGGCGGCAAGGTCGTCTTGCTCACCGATGTCAAGCGCGTGGGCCTGTAAGCCAACGCCAATCTCCCATTCCCTGATTAGACCCAACACCCTTACGCATCACAGGAGCCCTCCAGCATGTCGTTCTATACCTCGCTCACCGGACTGAACTCTGCCACCGCACAGTTGGCCGTCACATCCAACAACATCGCCAACGTGGGTACATCGGGCTTCAAGCGCTCGCGTGCCGACTTTGGTGACATCTTCTCGACATCACCCTTGCAAAAATCTTCCAGCAACATCGGTCAGGGCGTCTCGCTCAAACAGGTGAGCCAGGAATTCAGCCAGGGCAACATCTCCACATCGGGCAACTCGCTCGACCTGGCGATCACCGGCGACGGCTTTTTCCCGCTGAAATCAGCCGATGGCCTGCAAGAGGTTTACACCCGCAACGGCTCCTTCACGCTGAACGACCAGAACAACGTGGTCAACTCCACAGGGCAACGACTGCAAGCCGCCTCGGTCGACTCGTCCGGCAAGGCCGACTTGACCAACCTCGCCGCCTTGACGATTCCACCCAAGACCTCGGGCGAAGCGGTTGAGACCACCCAAATCCAGCTGGGCCTGAACTTGCCCGCCGACTCCTCGGTGATCACAGCCGACTTTGACCGGACCAACGCCAGCACCTACAACAAAAGCACCGCACTGACGGTGTATGACAGTGGTGGTAACGGCTACCTGGCCACGGTCTATTACGTCAAGACACAAAACGCCAGCCAGGACAGCCCTTACTCCAAATGGCAAACTTACTTTTTTGTGGGCGACAGCCAGGTCAAACCGGCCTTGCAACAAGCCACCGACAACTTGAGCAGCGCGCTTTACGTCAACAAATACGGTGACGTTTTGCCCAAAAGTGACACAAGCGTTGTGCCCAGTTCGGGCACGACCGAGATGTACACACTGGACCAACTGACCGACACACGTTTTTCCACACCGTCGGCAGCCGTGGGCGCTTCGCTCTTGGGCACTTATTACGTCAACCCTTCGCTCAGGGGCTTTACACCCAACACGACCGAGTTGAAGTTCAGCATCAAGGTCGACGGCTCCACCATGCCGCAAAACGTCTCCTACACCATGACCGCCGCGGATGCCGACCCGGAAGTCCTGTCACGCAACCTGGAGGTCAAGATCAACAACCAGTTGGGCGTGCAGAGCTCCGACCCACGCTACGGCATCTCGGTCAGCTTCGACCCGGACACCGTGCAATTCTCATTGGCTTCGGGCACAACGGGTGACCAGTCGAGCATCGAAGTCAGCGCATTTCAGCGTCAGACCTCCGCCACCACTTTGGGCGGCACCTTCGCTACCGGCGAGGTCGTTTCGGCCAGCATTGGCGGGGCGACTTACAGCTACACCGTCAAGGCCGGCAACACCCCTGCCAACGTTGCAGCAGGTCTGGCTTTGGCATTCAACACCGGCAACAATGGTGTCACGGCAGCCGCAGACAGTACTGGCGTCTTGACACTGACAGGCGCCGCCGACGGCAGCCCCTTCACACCCACCATCACAATTGCACCCACCACAGGCGCAGGCACCGCACCGGCTTTCAGCACCGTCGCAGGCAACGCCACAGCCAATGCCGAAGCCGTCAACCTTCTGGGTTTCACCAGCGGATTGGCCTCCCTGAAAGTGGACGCATCAGCGACCGAAGCCGTGCGCGGCAAGAAAAGTGATGCCGCCACATTGCGCGGTGAGACCATGACCATCAACACCACCAAGAGTGTGGCGGTGTCATCGGGCAACCAGGACTTTTTTGCCACGGTCGATGGCATTGCCAGCACCTTCAAAGTGCCAGCGGGTTCGTACACCATGGAAAAGTTGGCTGAAACCATCCAAGGGAAAATCAACGAGATCATAGACACGGAATCCGGCCGAAAAGTGACGGGCGTCACCGTGGGCTTTGACACCAAAACCAAACAACTGACCTTCACGACAGGCACCAACGGCGACAACGCGTCCATCCAGGTTTCTGGCTCGGCGGACTGGGGACTGTCCAACACCGAAATGCAATTTGGCGCCACCACCGACTGGGTCAAGCTGTCGCATTACACCGAAAACGGCGCATTGCAATACGTCAAAAACGGTGGCCAAACAGAAGATGCTTCAGAACTGTCGACCAAAACAGAATGGTGGCCCGTTTATCTGGACCGCGGCGAGCTGAGCTTCGACCTGACCGGCAAACCCGTTTCTCCACTGACCGCCATGCCCTTTGAGACCGCCTTCCTGGAAGGCGGCAAAGGGGCCTTGACCATGAAGATCGACTTTACCCAATCAACCCAGTATTCCAGCGCATTTGCCGTGTTGTCGCAGTCGCAAGACGGCGCACCCGAAGGTGAATTGATGGGCCTGAACATTGGTGTGGACGGTCTGGTCAATGCCACTTACTCCAACGGTTCGCAAAACTCGTTGGGCAAGATTGTTTTGGCCAACTTCTCCAGCCCGTCCGGTTTGCGCCAAGTGGGTGACGCCAGTTACCTGGCATCGGCCACTTCGGGCACAGCCAAGATCGGTGAAGCCGGTTCTGCCGGATTCGGCTCGATCCGCGCCGGCGCCACAGAGCGTGCCAACGTGGACTTGACACAAGAATTAGTCGACCTGATCACCGCTCAACGGAACTTCCAGGCCAACGCCAAAGCCATTGAGACCAGCAGCACGATGACCTCCGCGATCATCAACATCCGTGCTTGATGGCTTGAACTGCTGAACCGACTGAAAGCCTCGCCATGGACCGCCTCATCTTCACCTCCAACGCCACCATCAAGGAAATGGCCACAGCACGCCAGGTGCTGGTCAATGATCTGGCCAACCTGTCGACGGTGGGTTTCAAAAGCAGCTACGACGTGGCCCTCAAATCGGTCAAAGTGGAGGGTGCAGGCTTTGACTCACGCTTTCAGGCGCAGGCCATATCCCGCGATTCGATCCGCATGACGCCAGCCTCCATCATGGCCACGGGTCGTCCCATGGACGTTGCCCTGGCCGACAAAGCGGTGCTGGCGGTACAGGCCTCCAACGGCGACATGGCGTTCACTCGCCGTGGCGACCTGAAAGTCAACCCGCAAGGACAACTCGAAAATGGCTCGGGCCATCTGGTGCTGGGCGGTGGCGGCCCCATCACCATCCCCCCAGGCATGATGGTCAGCATCAACCCCGATGGCACGATTTACGCCAGAGACCCGGCCCAAACCGGCCCTGAACCATCGGTACTGATCGACCAATTGCGCCTGCGTGACAGCACAGATGTCCCACTTGGACGACGCATGGATGGCTTGTACCAGGTCGAGGGCAAGGCCCCCGGCACCGACATTGCCGTCGGCACCACGCCCCTCAAATTGATCCCCCAGGCGCTAGAGGGCAGCAACGTCAACGCCATCGAAGCCATGACCCGACTGATTGACCATTCGCGCAGCTTCGAAACCCAAATTCGCATCATCAAGGAAACCAAAGGGCTGGACGAATCCGGCGCTTCCATGATGAAGGTCGCTTGAAGAAATAACTGGAGAACACCATGGATGCATCAATGTGGATTGCCAAAACCGGCCTGGACGCGCAGCAAACGCGCATGTCGGTTATTTCCAACAACTTGGCCAACGTCAACACCACTGCCTTCAAACGTGACCGTGCTTCGTTTGAGGACATGCTCTACCAAAACCTGCGCCAACCTGGCGCACAAGTGGGTGCCAATGCACAAGCCCCCACCGGCCTGATGCTGGGCACCGGTGTGCGCATCGTGTCCACTGAAAAAACACACACCCAGGGCAGCTTGGTCAGTACCAAAAACGCCCTGGACCTGGCGATTCAAGGCGAAGGCTTCTTCCAGATCACCCAGGCAGACGGCACCACGGCCTACACCCGTGATGGTGGTTTTAAATTGTCTTCTACGGGCCAATTGGTCACGACCAACGGCGCAGCACTGCAACCCGCGATCACCATTCCCCCCAACGTGGCCAGCATCACCGTGGGCCAGGATGGCACGGTATCGGTAGAGACCGCTGCAGGCGGTGGCAGCCAGGTACTGGGGCAGATCCAGACTGCCCGTTTTTTGAACCCTGCCGGCCTGCAATCCCTGGGTCAAAACCTGATGAAAGAAACCACGGCCAGTGGTGCACCCCAAGTCGGCCAGGCCGGTGTGGCAGGCGCAGGCCAACTCATGCAAGGGGCACTGGAAGCCTCCAACGTGAACGTGGTGGAAGAAATGGTCAACATGATCGAAACCCAACGTGCTTACGAAATCAACTCCAAAGCCATCTCGGCCGTGGACGGCATGCTGCGCTTCCTGAACAACAACATGTAAGCGCCTGATGAAAAAAACAACACCTTCTTTCTGCGCTTTGGGGCTTGTCATGACTTTGGGTCTGGCCGGCTGCGCTGCGCCCAATGCGCCCATGGCGCACTCCCCTCAATTTGCCCCGATTTTGCCGGTCGCCCTGGAAAAACCCCGCATGGCCACAGGCGCCATTTACAACGGGCGTCAAAGCGACAACTGGTTTGGCCGAGTCCGCACTTACACCCCTGGCGATGTCATCACTGTGCTGCTCAATGAATCGACCCAAGCAGGTCGTCAGCAAAGCAACAACCTCAAACGCGAATCCACCAACGATGTGGTGCCCCAAGGTCTCACCAGCAAGGCATTGCGCATACCGGCCAAAATTTTTGGCAGCAAAGGCGAAGGCGCTTTTGACGGTCTGAATCTGAACAGCGCCACGATAGAGAGCACAGGCACCGGCCAGGCCGACCAGCGTGCCACCCTCAGTGGTGCCGTGTCTGTCACCGTGGTCGAAGTTCTGAGCAACGGCAACCTCATGGTGCGCGGCGAAAAGCAACTGGCACTGACCGAAGGGTCCGAGATCATCCAGGTCAGCGGCATCATCCGTCCTGAAGACATTTCGCCCAACAACACCGTGCAATCACGGCGTTTGGCGAATGCACAAATCGCCTACCGCGGCACAGGCGACATGGCCAACGCCACCAAAGCCGGTTGGGGCACCAGTGCCTTGATGAAGTTCTGGCCCTTCTGACACAACCCCATGCTGGTGAACCCCATGAAATCTGCCCTCTTCTCACTTGTTTTGCTGCTCGGCTTGTCAGGCGCAGCCTGGGCCGATCGCGTCAAGGATTTGGCGTCTGTGGCTGCAGGCCGAAGCAACCAACTCATCGGTTACGGCCTGGTGGTCGGTTTGCAAGGCACGGGAGATGGCGCCGATGTGTCGTTCACGGCCCAAAGCATGAAATCCATGCTGGCGCGACTGGGTGTGGGCATTGATGGCCCGCTGTCTGACTTTGAACAAAACGCCACCAGCGGCAAGATCGACATCAAGAACGTGGCCGCCGTGATGATCACCGCAGAATTGCCTGGTTTTGCCAAACCTGGCCAAAAAATCGACATCAATGTCTCGGCCATCGGCAAGGCCACCAGCCTGCGTGGCGGCAGCTTGCTGTTGACCAGCCTGCGCGGTGTCGACGGCGAAATTTACAGCCTGGCCCAAGGCGCACTGACAGCCACAGGCGTTGAGACCAGTGCTGCGGGCTCCAAAGTCAGCATCGGTGTGCCGACTTCTGCCCGCATTCCGGGTGGTGCCACCGTAGAGCGCATGGTCGAAACCCCGTTTGAAAAGTCTGACCACGTGGTCATGAACGTGCGTGAATCGGATTTCACCACCACCACAGCCATCGTCAATTCGATCAACAAGAATTTTGGCCAAGGCACCGCGCAAGCCCTCGACGGCATGTCGTTTTCGATCAAAGCGCCCACCGACATGTCGCAGCGCGTGGCCTTCATGAGCATGGTTGAAAACCTCGATGTGGTGCCTGGCGAGCCGCCAGCACGCGTGGTGGTCAACTCGCGCACCGGCACCGTGGTCATCAGCCGCAATGTGCGTGTCACGGCAGCTGCTGTGGCGCACGGCACCATCTCGGTAGCGATCGCAGCGACCAACGAAGTGTCACAGCCCAATGCTTTGTCACGCGGCCAAACCGCCGGTGTGCAAAACGCCGACATTTCGGTGTCCGAGCCCAAAAACCCGATGTTCCTTTTCCAGCCAGGTGTTGACCTGCGCCAAGTGGTGGACGCCGTCAACCAGGTGGGCGCCACGCCTTCGGCACTGATCGCGATTCTGGAAGCCCTCAAAAGCTCAGGCAGCTTGCGTGCCGAGCTGATCGTGATCTAAAGCAAAGCAAAACCATGAGCGACGTGTCCAACACCACCCCCAGCAGCTATCTGGACTTCAACGCCCTGAAGCGCCTGAAGGGTGAGGCCGCGCGCGACCCATCGAAGGCCATTCGCCAGACCTCTGAACAATTCGAGGCTTACTTCATTCAGCAGATGATGAAAACCATGCGCGACTCGATCGAAAAAAGCGATCTGGTCGAAGGCGGCAACATGGACATGTACCAGGACATGATGGACAAGGAAGTTTCCTTGCAAATGGCCAAGCGCGGCGGCATGGGCCTGGCCGACATGATGGAGCGCCAGATGGTCCGGGCGCAAGAAATGAGCACACAGGATGCGCTGCAACTGCGCCAACCCGAAGCGAAGCCCATGCCACTCCATGCCCCACGTGTGGCCATGTCCCTCAAACCAGAGGCCATCAAAGCCTATGAACTCGAACGCAGCACCAGCTTCAAGCTGAACGGCGCCACACCGGGGGCTAAACCATGAGTGACTTGCTCAGCATTGGCAGCTCAGGCGTCACGGCTTACCAGCGTGCCCTCGCCACTGTATCCAACAACATTGCCAACGTCAGCACAGATGGCTACACACGGCAAGATGTATCGCTGAGCTCCAACCAGCCTCGACAAATTGGCAACAGCTATTTGGGCACCGGGGCCCGCTTTGATTCGGTGCAAAGGCAATACGATGCTTTTGTTGAATCGAACCTGCGCAACAGCAACAGCGATCTGGAAAGCCAAAAACCCCTGCTGTCCTATGTCAACCGCCTGATCGATGTGATGGGCGATGAAAGCATTGGGCTGACCACGGCGGTCAACCGGTTTTTTGAATCCTCCAGAGACCTGGCCACCGACCCCGCCTCTGTCGTCTCGCGCAGCATATTTTTGCGCGATGCCGATGGCTTGGCGGCACGGTTTCAACAATTGGCGAGCCAGTTTGATTTGCTCGACAACGAAACCCGCCAATCGGTTGAAACCGATGTGGGCCAGATCAACTCATTGACCCAGCAGCTGGGCTTGCTCAACAAGCAAATGGTCAAAAACAGCACTGCGGCCAGCCAGCCCTCAGAGCTGCTGGACCAGCGTGACCGCTTGTTGCGAGAATTGTCGGGTTTGATTTCGGTCAAAACCAAATTCGAGACCAACGGTGCGGTGTTGATCAGCGTGGGTGACACACTGGACCAAGGCATTCTGGTCCACAACGCAACCACTCGGGCCATCACTGTGTCCCAGTCTGCGATTGACAGCAACAAGCTCGAATTTGTCATTGATGCCTATGGCAAGCCCGAAACCATGCCCGGCATCAGCAGCGGAAAAATCGGCGGCGTCATGGTTTTTCGTGACCAGGTCTTGAACCCGGCCACCAACTCACTGAACGACCTGGCTGAAGTCATGGCCCGTGAAATCAATGCCGTTCACCGCGATGGCGTCGATGCCGAAGGCCTTTTGGGGGGCGATCTGTTTGGCTTCAGCGCAGACAAGCCGCTTCAGGCTGCTGGCATGATCTTGCTGGTGCAAGATGCCAACCGGGTGGCCGCTGCCGGGCAATTCCGGGTGATTGACGACCCCCTCAACAGCGGCACAGCACAGGCCCGCGTGAGCTACATGGCACCCGATTTTGCAGGCCCCACCACCTTGCGAGATGATTTGGGGCTGGCACAAACACCACAAGTGGGCACACTGACGGCCACCACCAGCGTCAGCGAACCCTTTGCCAGCCTGGGCCTTGTGCCAGTGGGCACCCAAAACCTGTCGCTGACCCTGCAAAACCCGGGGCCCAACCAATCGTTTCAAGTGCTGACCCGCGATGGTCGGCACCTGCTTGGCCAGACCCTGACTGCCAATGAACAAGCCCTGCTGATCAAGCCGGGCAACGGCATGGAAGCCGGGGCCACCTACAGCTCGGTCAGCCTCAATGCCAGCGGTGCAGCCAGCTACCTGGAGATG
>CAIZSE010000008.1 GCA_903935585.1 uncultured Burkholderiales bacterium
ACACACCATCGCCGCCACGCCCGGCAAGACAAAAGCGGCCCGCCAACCCATCCACTGAATCAGAAAACCCGTGATCAAGGCTGCCACCGCCACACCCAGATTGCCCGCCAGTCCATTGAAGCCAATCGTGGCACCCGGGTTGGCAGAACGCTCCAGCAACATGGGGATGCCCACCGGGTGGTAAATGGAAGCGAACAGTCCGATCAGGCTCAGGCTCAAGGCCAATTGCCACACCGTTTGTGCGCAGGCAGTCAGGATCGATGCTGCACCAATGCCAAAAAAGAAAACCAGCATCATGCTGCGGCGGCCCCACAAGTCGCCCAGTCGCCCAGCAGGCAAAGAGCCCAGACCAAACATGAAAAATGCACCCGCGCCATAGGGCATGAGGTCTTGCCATTGGGTCAAACCCATATCGGCCGCGATCGAGCTGACTGCCGCTGCAAAAATCAACAAAAACAAATGGTCCAGCGCATGTGCGGTGTTGAGCAAACCCCTGACCATGCGGGGATGATCAGCGGGCGCTTCGGGCTTGTCGGTGGTTGAAATGTGAGAGGTGGGCATAGGCTGTTCAGGCTTTTTTATCAAGGCACGAGCGTCTTGGCGCCCATGCACCAGCACTGTGCGCTCAAGGCCTCTTTGGCGCTGTCGCTTTGGTCACAGGGGTGCATTGGCCGGGGCGTCCTTAGCCCAGATGTGCTGGCGCCAGTAAACCGCCATGGCCCCCGTCAACAGCAGCCCCAAGGCCGAATACAAACCCGCCGTAGCAGTGTAGCCAAAGCGCTCTATCAACGGGCCGGACAGCAGCAAGCCCAAAGGCAAACCCCAGATCGCGAGCATGCGCATGCCCATCACCCGACCCCGGTAGGCCGGCTCCGTCACGCGCAACATGACGGCCGCCAGGGGCGTCATGCTCAGGCTTTGCGCCAAGCCTGCGACCCAGAGCAAGGCCATGCCCATAAAAAGGTGGGTGCTGAAGGCGAACATGACATCCACCAAAAACCACACCGCCCCAGCCACCACCATGGTTTGTGCGGCGCGAAACTGATAACGGTGAGAACTCAGCAGCACCGAACCCACCAGTCCGCCAAAGGCGAAACTGGCGCCCAGCCAGCCCAAGCCCGTCTGGTTGGTCAGGTAAATGTTTTTGGCCACATAGGGCAGCAAGCCCAAGGAGAACGGAAAGGCCAGCAGGTTGACCAGAAAAGCCAAGGCCATGGCCGCCATGAGCACAGGTCGCGTCCACACATAGCCAAAAGCCAGCTGCAAGTCACGCACCGGCGACACGCGCACAGCGGCCGTGGGTGTGGCTGGCACATCCGACACGCCCCGCGACAGCAAAAAACTGAGCGTATAAAGCGCGGTGATCAGCACATAGGCCCAGGTCATGCCGAGCCAGGCCACCACGCCTGCACCGGCCAAAGCGCCCGCGATGCGGGCCGAATCCGAAGTGATGCGCGAGATGCCGAGGGCGCCCAGCAAATGCCGTGGCGGCAACGTCTGCGCAATCAAGGCGTTGCGCATCATCATGTCGGAAGGCCGCAGCACACCGGCCAAGGCGGCCATCAGCAACACAGTCACAGGCGTCAGCGCATTGAGCCAGGCCAACAGCATGAAGCAGGCCGCGAGAGCCGCGTAAAGGGCGCGCGACAGGTACAACATCCGCCGGTAGCCGAAACGGTCGCCCACCACCCCAAACAGAGGCGACACCAAAGCACCCAGATACTGCAAGGAAGCAAAGACCACCAGCATCATGACCGAGCCCGACTCGACCAGAATGAACCAGCCCAGCACGATGGACTCCATCTCGAAAGCCCACGAAGTGGCCAGATCGGCTGGCCACTGAAAACGGAAACTCCGGATGCGAAACGGATCACGCCAGTGCATGGCGGGCAGGGCTTCAGCGTGAGAAGGGGTCACGGGCGCAACATCACGCACATATTCGGGCGACTCCGTTGCACATGAACTTCATGCCATTCAGACATGCCACGGTGACTTCATGGGGTCAGTCCTGCGCTTGGGCGGGAGGCCGCGGCACGAAGTGCGGGCTGGAAGAAGTCGAAGAAGAAGTCGAAGAAGAGGCCAAAGCGTGCGAAGGGGCCGACACAGGTTCGGGCATAAAGCACATCTTCTCGCCATCCCAGCGCTGGCCACACCAGCAAAGGCCTTCGGCGTTGATGATGCATGTGCCAGTGCCGCAGCACCTTGGATCGTTTGACATGGGCCTGCTCCTGAAATCTGAGGTTCGATGGATTAAAGGATGCCTGAAAACACTTCAGGCATCCCACCGGGCTCTTTACAGCCCTGCAGCGGCCTTGGCTTTTTCGCAGGCCATCAAGATGCGCTCGGGTGTGGCCGGGGCATCCATGTAAACCACGGCTTTGTGGTTGGCACTGGCGGCGACCGCATCGCGCAAAGCGAAGAAGGCCGACAGACCCAACATCAATGGGGGCTCGCCCGTGGCCTTGCTGTTGAACGGCGTGGGCTTGAGGTTGATGTTGTCGAACAAGGACACCTTGAAATGCTCAGGGATGTCGCCCGCCACCGGGATCTTGTAAGTGCTGGGGCCATGTGTGAGCAGCTTGCCTTTTTTGTCCCAGATGCATTCTTCCATGGTGAGCCAGCCCATGCCTTGCACGTAAGCGCCTTCGATCTGGCCTTTGTCAAGCGCCGGGTTGATGCTGCGGCCCACGTCGTGCACGATGTCCACGGCTTTGAGCCACCACTCGCCGGTGCGGGTGTCGATTTCCACTTCGCTCACGGCTGCGCCGTAGCAGTAGTAATAAAAAGCACGGCCGCTCAGGGTGGTGAAGTCGTATTTGATTTCGGGTGTCATGTAAAAGCCGGTGACGCTCAGGCCCACGCGGTCGAGCCAGGCTTGCTTGGTCACATCGGCCCACTTGACGGACTTGCCACCGCCGTGCAGTTCGCTGTTGGAAAAACTCACCTCTTCAGGCTGGCAACCGAGCATGCGGGCTGCCACAGGCTTCAGGCGCTCGCGCATCTGTGCGGTGGCATTCATGATGGCCGCGCCGTTGATGTCGGCACCGCTGGATGCGGAGGTGGCCGATGCGTTGGGCACTTTTTGCGAGTCGGTCGCGGTGATGCGCACTTTGTCGACGCCGATGCCCAAACCATCGGCACACACCTGTGCCATCTTGGTGTTCAGACCCTGGCCCATTTCGGTGCCGCCGTGGTTGCAACTGACCGAGCCGTCCATGTAAATCACCAGCAATGCCCCGCCCTGGTTCAGGTGGGTGGCGGTGAAGCTGATGCCGAACTTGAGAGGCACGAGGGCCAAACCCCGCTTGCGGCTTTTGCTTTGGGCGTTGAAGGCCTGCACGGCAGCGCGGCGCTCGGCGTACTTCGATTCCTGCTCCACCTGATCGATCACTTTGTCACCCACCCAGTCTTCAATCAACTGCTTGTATTGGGTGGTCATGGTGTCGGGCGTGCCACTGATGGCCGGGTCTTTGTAGAGGTTGAGCTTGCGCACTTCCAGTGGGTCTTTGCCCAAAGTCATCGCAATCTCGTCCATCACGGTCTCGATGCCGAACATGCCTTGCGGGCCACCAAAGCCACGGAATGCGGTGGCGCTTTGCGTGTTGGTTTTGCAGCGGTGGCTGAGCAGCTTCAGAGCTGGGATGTGGTAGGTGTTGTCGATGTGCAAACAAGCGCGGTCGTTCACCGGGCCGGAGTAATCGGTGCTGTAACCGCAACGCGACATGAGCGTGATGTCCGCGCCCAAAACACGGCCCTTGTCGTCAAAGCCCACCTCGTAGTCGATGCGGAAATCGTGGCGCTTGCCGGTGATGGTCATGTCGTCGTCACGGTTCACGCGCAGCTTGACGGGCTTTTGCAGCTTGAACGCCGCCAAGGCAGCGCTCTGGCTGAAGATACTGGCGTTGCCCTCTTTGCCGCCAAAGCCGCCACCCATGCGGCGGCAAATCACCTCCACATCGTTGGTGTGCAGGTTCAGGGCGTGCGCGGCTTCGCGCTGGTTGCCATCGGGGTGCTGGGTTGACACGTACAGCGTGAGCTGGCCGTCTTCTTTTGGCACCGCATAGGTGATCTGGCCTTCCAGATAAAACTGCTCTTGTTGGCCGGTACGGGTCGTGCCCTTGATCTTGTGCGGGGCGCTGGCAATGGCGGCTGCGGCATCGCCACGGGTGATGCCCTTGGGCGGCATGATGAAACTGTTGGCTTGCATCGCCTCTTCCACCGTCAAGATGGGCGTGAGTTCTTTCACCAGCACCTTGGCTTTTTTCGCGGCTTCGCGGGCGTA
>CAIZSE010000009.1 GCA_903935585.1 uncultured Burkholderiales bacterium
GATGATCAGACCGCCAATGATGGCGCCAGGCACCGAGGTCAGGCCACCCAAAATGATCACCGGCAAGGCACGCAAGGCCACCGTCGTCAATGAAAACTGAACCCCCAGTTTCGAGCCCCAGATGATGCCGGCCACCAAGGCTGTGATGCCCGCCACAAACCACACAATCACCCAGATGCGGTTCAGGGGAATGCCGATCGACTGCGCCGCCTGGTGGTCATCGGCCACCGCACGCAAGGCCCGGCCTGTACTGGTTTTCTGGAAAAACAGCGAAAGCACCACCACCAACAAGGCCGCAATGCAGGCCGCATAAACGTCTTCCAGGCTGATCAGCACGCCCCCGGGGAACATCGACTCAAACAAAAATACAGGCTCTTTGGGCATGCCCACATCGATTTTGTAAATGGCACTGCCAAAAATCGTTTGCCCCAGCCCATCCAGGAAATAAGTGATGCCCAAGGTGGCCATGAGCAGGGTCACGCCCTCCTGATTCACCAAATGGCGTAAAACCAGGCGTTCAATCAGCCAAGCGAGCACAAACATCACGGCGGCGGCCATTAAAAAAGCCATCAGATTGCCGAGGAACTTGTTTTCAATCCCCAACCAACCGGGTATCCATTCCGAGAAACGGGCCATGGCCAAAGCGGCAAACAGCACCATCGCACCCTGTGCGAAATTGAACACGCCAGAGGCTTTGAAAATGAGCACAAAGCCCAAAGCCACCAGCGAATAAAGCATGCCCGCCATCAGGCCACCAAAAAGAGCTTCCAGAAAAAATGCCATGTCTATTTCTCCTCAATGACTCGTGCCTAGATAGGCACTGATCACTTCTTCGTTGTTGCGCACTTCTTCAGGCGTTCCGTCACCGATTTTTTTGCCGTAATCCAGCACCACCACGCGGTCCGAGATGTCCATCACCACGCCCATGTCGTGCTCGATCAGCACAATGGTCGAGCCGAATTCGTCGTTCACATCCAGAATAAAGCGGCACATGTCCTGCTTTTCTTCCATGTTCATGCCGGCCATCGGCTCGTCCAGCAAGAGCACTTGCGGCTCCATGGCCAGTGCGCGGCCCAAGTCCACCCGCTTTTGCAAACCGTAAGGCAATTGGCCCACGGCCGTCTTGCGAAACGCCTGGATTTCAAGAAAGTCGATGATGTGTTCGACAAACTCGCGGTGCTCTTCCTCCTCACGCTGGGCAGGCCCAATGCGCAAGGCCTGCAAGAACAGGTTGCTTTTGATGCGCAGATTGCGGCCCGTCATGATGTTGTCGATCACGCTCATGCCTTTGAACAAAGCCAGGTTCTGGAAGGTGCGGGCGATGCCCATCTCGGCGACCTGGCGGCTGTTCATGTGGTCAAAAGTCTGGCCACGTAAGGTGATCGTGCCCTCTTGGGGTTGGTACACGCCATTGATGCAGTTGAGCATCGAACTCTTGCCGGCACCGTTGGGGCCAATGATGGCGCGCACTTCGTGCTCACGCACATTGAAGGAGATGTCGGTCAGCGCCTTGACGCCGCCGAATCGCAAACTGATGTTGTTGACATCCAGGATGACGTCACCGATTTTTTTGGTCATGCTGCTGCCTTCACAGGTGTGAATGTCTTGGCGTCTGAAATCTGCAAGGTCGCACTCACGCTGCCAGTGCGGCCGTCTTCGAACTTCACCACCGTCTCGATGAACTGCTCGGTTTTGCCTTCGTACAACCCGTCCACGAGTGGTTTGTATTTGTCAGCGATGAAACCCCTTCGGACCTTGTTGGTGCGGGTCAGCTCACCGTCATCGGCATCCAACTCCTTGTGCAAGATCAGGAAGCGTGACACCTGGCTGCCGGCCAGCAAGTCGTCTTCAGCGAGGTCGGCGTTGACTTTTTCCACGCACTGCTGGATGAGCTGGTAGACCTCGGGCTTTTGCGCCAGGTCGGTGTACCCCGCATAGGGCAAGTTGCGGCGCTCAGCCCAGTTGCCCACGGCGTCAAAATCGATGTTGATCATCACGCAGACTTTTTCGCGCTGGTCGCCGTAAGCCACCACCTCTTTGATGTGCGGGAAAAACTTGAGTTTGTTCTCCACATATTTGGGGGCGAACATCGCACCATCGTTGGCCCCGCCCTTGATGCGGCCCACGTCTTTCACGCGGTCAATGATCTTCAGGTGGCCGTGGCTGTCAATGAAACCCGCATCGCTGGTGTGGTACCAGCCATCCGCAGTCAACACCTCCGCAGTGGCCTCGGGGTTTTTGTAATAGCCCTTGAGCAATCCAGGCGACTTGACCATAATTTCGCCGTTCTCTGCGACCTTGATCTCCACGCCTTTGCAGGGCACGCCAACGGTGTCGGCACGCGCTTCGTTGTCAGGCTGCAGGCACACGAACACCGCTGTTTCGGTGGAGCCGTAAAGTTGTTTGATGTTCACACCAATGGATCGGAAAAACGTGAACAAATCAGGGCCGATGGCTTCACCAGCGGTGTAGGCCACGCGCACGCGGCTGAAACCCATGTTGTTGCGCAATGGGCCGTAGACCAACAGGTTGCCCAAGGCATACAGCACGCGGTCCATCAAGCCGACAGAATGGCCATCCATCAACGCAGGGCCGACTTTTTGGGCCACGCCCATGAAGTAATGAAACAGCTTGCGCATGAGCACACCTGCATCCTCCATGCGAATCATCACACTGGTCAGCATGCCCTCGAACACGCGGGGCGGTGCAAAGTAATAGGTCGGGCCGATTTCCTTCAGGTCGATCGTGACCGTGGCCACCGACTCGGGGCAGTTCACCACATAGCCACACACCAGCCACTGCGCATAGCTGAAGATGTTCTGGCCAATCCAGGCGGGCGGCATGTAGGCCAGCACTTCTTCGGCGCTGGTCAGCTTGTCAAACTCTGCGCCGGCGTCAGCTCGGTCGACCAGGGAGCTGTGTGTGTGCACCACGCCCTTGGGGTTGCCGGTGGTGCCCGATGTGAAGAACATCGCGGCCACATCGGTGTATTGGGCTTTGTCGACTTCTTCAGAGAAAAATTGGGGATGCTGCTTGGCAAATACGGCGCCAGCAGCCATCAGTTCTTCCAGAGAGCCCAGGCCGTCCTCGGTGTACTTGCGCAGGCCACGTGGGTCGTCGTAATAAATGTGCGTCAGCTGCGGGCACTTTTCGCGCACCTCCAGCATCTTGTCGACCTGCTCCTGGTCTTCGACCACGCAAAAGCGCACTTCGGCATTGGTGATCGGAAAGACGCATTCGGCAGCAGCTGCGTCTTGGTAAAGGGGCACAGGAATGGCACCCAACGATTGGGCAGCCAGCATGGTGGCGTAAAGCCTTGGGCGGTTTGCGCCCACCACGATCAGGTGCTCGCCACGCTGCAAGCCCGCCTGGTGCAGGCCACACGCCACGGATTCCACCAATTGCGACAAGGCCGCCCAGCTGGTGGCTTGCCAAATGCCGTATTCTTTTTCCCGCATTGCGGGCGCCGTGGGGCGCTCGGCAGCGTGCTTGAGCATCAAACGGGGGAACGTTGTTTGCATGACCGGACCTGTCTCCAAAACTTTGACCTGAAACGCCACATCCACCCTGGATGCTTGTTCATTCAACAGGGATGCTATGCGGCAGTTTGACGCCAAGTTGTCGTTTCAACGACAATTCAGGGAAGACCCCTAGACCAACTGACCGCATCCTGACGAACGGACCTTCTCATGGCCACAGAACCCACTGTTTACCAGCGCCGACGCGCACCGACCGCTCCCGAGTTGCAGGAAATTCCCTGGCTGAACTTGTTGAAGGGGGAAGAGCGCGAGCAGGTGGTGCCTCAGCTGGTGGTCAGCGACCCCCAAGTGGGTGACTATGTTTGCCGCGTCGGACGGCCCGTGACCTATTGGTTTGGCGTCATCTCGGGCTTGCTCAAGATGAACAGCGACAGCGAAAGCGGCCAGTCCATCACCTTCACGGGGGTGCCCCCGGGCGGCTGGTTTGGCGAGGGCACGGCCCTCAAACGCGAGAATTACCGCTACAACATCCAGGCACTGCGCCCCAGCGTGGTGGCGGGCTTGCCGCTGGAGACCTTTCACTGGCTGATCGACCACTCGCTGGGCTTCAACCGATTCATCATGCAGCAGCTCAACGAGCGCCTGGGGCAGTTCATTGCGGCCCGCGAAATGGACCGCATGAGCAACCCCGAGCTGCGCCTGGCCCGTCACCTGGCCGCACTGTTCAACCCGGTCCTGTTTTCGGGCGTGGGCGAGGTCTTGCGCATCACACAGCAAGAGCTGGCGTATCTGGTGGGCCTGTCGCGCCAACGCGTGAACGAGGCCTTGCGCGTGCTCGAGAAACGCCAACTCATCCGCATCGAATACGGTGGCCTGCGCATTCTGGATCTGCAAGGACTGCGCACTGCACAGTTTTGATCGCTCAAAAAATCGTCAAAAAAGGGGACAATGAGCGTCCTGCCAACCCAGCCTTTTTAAGCTTCACAACCCATGACCCAGCCACCGGCTTTCAAACGTGCCCCCCGCCCCGAAGGCAAAGGTGACACCGCTGCGCCCAGCGGCACCTCCCGCCTGAACAAACGCATGGCCGAGCTGCGCATGTGCTCGCGCCGCGAAGCCGATGCCTGGATCGAACAAGGCTGGGTGCAGGTCAATGGCCAGCCCGCCAACATGGGCCAGCAGGTCACGCTGTCTGACCGCATCACCATCGACAAAGCCGCCGAACAACAGCAAGACCGACAGGTCACCATCTTGTTGCACAAGCCCATGGGCTATGTGAGCGGCCAGGCCGAAGACGGTCACCAGCCCGCCATCACCCTGATCAACCCGCGCAGCCACTGGGCGGGCGACCCTTCCAAAATGCGCTTCACGCCGCCCCACTTGCGCGGCCTGGCGCCCGCCGGGAGGCTCGACATCGACTCGACAGGCCTGTTGGTCCTGACGCAAGACGGCCGCGTGGCACGGCAGCTGATCGGCGAAGACTCGGAGATGGAAAAAGAGTATCTGGTGCGCGTGGCCTACACCGGCCACGAAAACACCGCCGCCGCATCAGCCGCATCGGCCACGTATGGTGGCAACGCCAACCAGCTGACCGCCATTGGCGACTTCGACCGCGTGACCAACAATGTGCAGGCGGTGTTTCCCAAAGAGCAACTGGAGCGCCTGCGGCATGGCCTGAGCCTGGACGGCAAGCCCCTCAAGCCCGCCAAGGTGGAATGGCAAAACCCCGAGCAGCTGCGCTTTGTCCTGACCGAAGGCAAAAAACGCCAAATCCGCCGCATGTGCGAACAAGTGGGCCTGAAGGTGGTGGGCCTCAAGCGCATCCGCATGGGCCAGGTCACGCTGGGCCAGATGCCTGCGGGGCAGTGGCGGTATTTGGGCCCCAACGAGTCTTTTTGAAGGCTTGAAATTCTGTCCAGACGCCCCAAGTAAGGGGCGTTCCAGTTTCCATTCTTTTGTTTTCCCTTGAACCCTTAAAGCCAAATGCCATGAGCAAAAAAACACATGCCTTTCAGGCCGAAGTCGCACAACTGCTGCACCTGGTCACGCACTCGCTGTACTCCAACCAGGAGATTTTCCTGCGCGAGCTGATCTCCAACGCCTCGGACGCTTGTGACAAGCTGCGTTTTGAAGCGCTGAACAACGCCGGGCTGTACGAAGACGCCCCTGACTTGCAGGTGAAATTGTCATTCGACAAAACGGCCAAAACCCTGACCATCACCGACAACGGCATCGGCATGACGTCGCAAGAAGCCATCGACCACCTGGGCACGATCGCCAAGAGTGGCACCAAGGACTTCGTGAGCAAGCTGAGCGGCGACCAAAAATCAGATGCGCAACTCATTGGCCAGTTCGGTGTGGGCTTTTATTCGGGCTTCATCGTGGCCGACAAAATCACCGTCGAGACGCGCCGCGCTGGCGCTGAAGCAGCCGAAGGCGTGCGCTGGATCAGCGGCGGCACAGGCGACTTCGAGGTCGAAACCATTGCCCGCGCCGAACGCGGCACCAGCGTGATCCTGCACCTGCGCGACGAA
>CAIZSE010000010.1 GCA_903935585.1 uncultured Burkholderiales bacterium
GGGCGGCATGGGCGCAGCCTGCTGGTGGCGGGTGCTGCAGTGGTTGATGCGGTCTTCCAGGTTGAACAGCCGGCCGCTCGCAGGGTCAATGGCGGGGTAACGCGTGGCCACGCCTTTCATGCTGCTCACGGGGCCATGACAGCTCATGCACGCTTTCCCGTTGACGGCACTGGCGCGGCCCCACAGCGCGGCGCCTTGGCTTAGCCAGAGCTGGGCCGGGTTGGCAAACTCATCGGCCTGGAGGGCCTGAACATCCTTGCCCGAAAAATACAGCCCCGATTTCAGGTCTGCCAAAGGCAAGGCACGGCTGAAAGGAAGCGGCTGGGCCATGGCGACAGGTAGCGCCATGCACGCCAAGGCCAGCAGCCACCGGCGGAACATCGCTCTCACCTTGAAGCCGATGGCAGGACCGTCATGGTCTGCCGAAACTCGCCTCGTTTGCCGCGGTCATCCTCCCACTCAACGCGCATTTCGGCCGTTTCTGATGCACGCACGAAAAATTCGAAAAACGGGTTGGCGGCAATCCCCGAAGAAGGCTCGGCCCGAAACACCTCTTGCTGACCCAATGTGCAGGTCAGCAAAGTGATCACGTTGCGCGGCACCAGCTTGCCCAACAGGTCGTACAAATACCCCGTGTCCATGGGGTGCTGCACCAGCAGACGCACCTTCACCACATCACCTGCAGTGATGCGCTCAGGCCATTGGATGCGCGCCAGGTTCATGACGCGTCCACGCAAGCCGACTCGGTGACGATGATGTCCATCTGCCCGAAACGAAACTCACCACTGGACAAACGTGCCAGCGCGACCACGGTTTGCGACCCCGCCAGGCGCACACGCGTCGACACCTCGGCACGGCCGCTCCAGGGCCCCAAGTGGAAAACCGCCATGCGCGTGACCGGGTTGCGTTGCGACAGCAAATGCACATGGGTCACATGGTCTTGCGCGGTCATGGGGCTTTGCACCTGGACGCCCAGTGGCACCAGAGAACCGTTGTCGGCCAGGACCGGGGCGTTGATGCGCACATCACGCTCCAGCAGTTTGGCGCCTTGCGTGATCGGCTCGAGCATTTGCGCCAATGTCATCAAGTTGCCGGATTCCATCTTCTGGGCCTGTGCGGGCCAAACCTGCAACGCCGCCCAGCTCAGGCCAAGGCGCGCACTGTGCTGCAGCCAGATTCGGCGGGAAGTTTGCACAAGCTTCATGGGGCGATCACCGGGGTTCGGGCTGTCGGTTGAAACAGGTAACTCAGGATGTCTTCCAGGGCCTGCGGGGTCAAAATGGTTTGCCCCTTCAGGCCCGCTGCAACATTGTGCAGGCCTTCGGTGCTGAGGTAGGCGGGCATGATGGTTTGCGGGTTAAAGCGCCGTGCATCAGCCATGTGCAAGCGGGCTTGCGAGAGTGTGCTGCGCTCGGCCAAGCCGTGCAAGGACGGTCCGAGTGCCCCGCCTGCGGGCAAGCCCGAAATTTGGTGACACAGCACGCAACCCGTGTCCTGCCTTTGCAAAAGCAAAGCGCGCCCCCGCTCCACCGAAGCGGCCGCCCCTTCAGGGGCCACCGGCGCTTGCGCCCAAGCCTGCGCAATCCCGGCACAGCCCGCCAGGCCCCAGGCCAGTGCGGCTGCCGACAGGTTCATGCGCGCGCCAAACTCAGCCCATGGTTTTTCAGCGGCAAGGAACGGATGCGTTTGCCCAGTGCTGCCGAAATCGCATTGACCAAAGCAGGCGCCAAAGGCGCCTGTGCAGGTTCGCCCACGCCGCCCCAGAATCCACCTGTGGGTGCGATCACCACCTCCACCTTGGGCATTTCGTTCAAACGCATCATGCGGTAATCGTGGAAGTTCGATTGCTCAACACGCCCTTCCTTGATGGTGTTTTCGCCCCAGAAAATGGCCGTGAGCCCATGCACCACGCTGCCCTGGAACTGGGCCACGATGTTGTCGGGGTTGACGGCATAACCCGGGTCGATGCCGATCACCACCCGGTGAATCTTGACTTCGTTCTTGGCATTGACCGAGACCTCGCACACGCAAGCGGTCCAGCTGCCATAGCCGTCGGTGACGGCCACGCCACGGGACGTCCCTGCCGCTGGTTTTTTGTCCCAGCCCGCAGCTTGGGTCACCGCCAGCAAGATCGCCCGGTCACGGTTGGCTTTTTCGTTGTTGGGCAGCATGGCCAGGCGATAGGCCACCGGGTCCTGGCCTGCGGTCTGGGCCAGTTCGTCGATGAAGCATTCACGCCCGTAAGGGTTTTGTGAATGCCCCACCGTGCGCCAGAAACCCACCGGCACATTGGTGTTGCGCTGCGCGTAATCAACCAGGGTGTTGGGAATGTCGTAGGGATGGTCATTGAAGCAGGCGACCGCCTGGCCATCCACCCCCTTGGGCAAGGGCAGCTTGAGCAGCGTGGCCAGAATGGAGGGTGCACTGACCCGAATGTGCAGCGCATCCACCTTGCCATTGGCGTTCAGCCCCGCCTTGAAACGCATCAGGCTGGCGGGCCGATACAGGCCATGCTGGATTTCTTCTTCACGGGACCACAGCATCTTGATGGCTTTGCCTGGCATGGCCTTGGCGATCGTGACGGCCTGGCGCGTAAAGTCTTGCGGGCTCTTGCGACCCAAACCACCACCCAGCTGCATCGGGTGCACTTTGACGTTGGCTTGTGGCACACCTGCGGTGGCCGCACCCACGGCCAGGGTGGCCTCGGGGTTCTGGGTCGAGCACCAGATGTCCAGCTTGTCGCCCTGCAACCAGGCGGTGCAGACCATGGGCTCCATGGTGGCGTGGGCCAGGTAGGGGGTGAAGTACTCGGCCTCGACCACTTTGGCCGCCTTGCCCAGCGCCTCGGCGGTTTGGCCATCGTTGCGGGCCACAGCCAGTTCGGTCTGCGCCATGCCCGCCTTGAAATGGGCCATGATGGCGGCGCTGCTGAGCGTGCCGTGCTCGCCCACATCCCAATCCACAGCGACTTCGCGCAAAGCTTCCTTGGCGCGCCACCAGTTGTCGGCCACCACCGCCACAAAAGTGCCCAGATTAAGCACCTTGACGATGCCCCGCCGGTTTTCAACCTTGGAGGCATCCATGGTCTTGACCGTGCCATTGAAGACGGGGCAGGCAGCGATCGCCGCGTGCAACATGCCGGGCACTTGTGCATCGATGCCATAGCGTGTGCGCCCCGTGACAATATCGGGGATATCGACGCGCGGGATGGGCTTGCCGATCAGCGTCCAGTCTTTCGGGTCTTTGAGCTTGACGTCTTTGGGGGCTTCCAGTTTGGCGGCAGCTGCGGCCAGCTTGCCGTAGCTCAGGCTGCGCTTGCTGGGCATGTGGGTGACCTTGCTCAATGCGGCCTTGCACTCGCTGGCGGGCACGCCCCACTGCTGTGCAGCGGCTGCGACCAGCATCTCGCGCCCCGTGGCGCCTGCCTTGCGCAGGTATTCCTGGGAATTTCGGATAGTGCGGCTGCCCACCGACGCCATGTCGCCATAGGCCCGCTTGGTGCGCAGGTTTTCATGCGCTGTGGCGTATTCCACTCGGACTTTTTTCCAGTCGGCTTCCAGTTCTTCGGCAATGATCATGGGCGCCGAGGTCATGCTGCCCTGGCCCATTTCTGCACGGGCATAACGAATGACGATGGTGTCGTTGGGTTCAATCTCGACCCAGACATTCAGCTGGGGAGTGTCTGCCGCCTGCGCTGACTGCGGGACGAAAAACCCCACGGACAAGCCTGCGGCAGCGGTGCTGGTGACTTTCAAAAAATGGCGGCGGTCCATGCCGGCGTTCAGGTCTGGGGTGCTCATGCGCGGGTCCCTTTCTTGGCAGCGGCGTGGATGGCGGTTCGGATGCGGGCGTAAGTGCCGCATCGGCAAATATTGCTCATGGCCGCATCGATGTCTTCGTCGGTGGGTTTGGGCTTTTTCTTGAGCAGGGCCACCGCAGCGAGCATCTGCCCCCCTTGGCAATAACCGCACTGCGGCACCTGGTGGTCAATCCAGGCTTGTTGCACCGCGTGCAGCTTGCCTTTGTCGGCCAGGCCTTCGATGGTGATCACCTTTTGCCCTGCGGCACCCGACACCGGGTAGGCACAAGATCGAACGGGCTCCCCGTTGACCAGCACCGTGCACGAGCCGCACTGGGCAATGCCGCAGCCAAATTTGGGCCCCTTGATGTCCAGCTCGTCGCGCAGAGCCCAAAGCAAAGGCATTTCGGGTTCAACATCCAGCGCGTGATTTTTACCGTTGACGTTCAGCTTCATGTGCAAGGTCTCCACAAATGTTTTTGTACTATGCGGCCATCTTTCCTTGCTGGCAACGGGAAATGAACTGACATCCCTGCTTGAGCCATTTCAACTTGTCACCTTTGAGACTTTTTTATGGTGGCGTCCGGTTCTTTATGGATGCCGCCGACCCTGGCCATGCTGCAAGGGCCGTGAATAGCCATCAACGATCGAGCCAGCAGGGTTGAAGGCCTCACTACCGGGTAATGGGTATTCCAGGTGGGCGCAACGGCGCTTGTAGCAGGCTTTTGTCAGGGGTAGGGCTGACAAAACACCTTGGCCCAAGGGCAATGCCATCAGTTATTGATTTTTCAGAAATTGCGGCAGCCAGGTGGACAACTCAGGCACATAGGTAAGCAGCGCCAACGCCGCAATCAACGCAAACACAAATGGACCGATTTCCTTGACGATCAAGCCAAGATGGGTTTTGGAGACCGAGCTGGCGACAAACATCAACACGCCCACAGGCGGGGTGATTTGACCAATCACCAGATTCACCAACAACACAATGCCGAAGTGCAGAAGGTTGATTTGAAGATCTGTCAAAAGTGGGATCAGGATGGGCACAAGGATGATCATGATGGCCAGTGTTTCCATGAACATGCCTGCGACCAACAACGCCAAGTTAAGAATCAGCAAGATGACCCAGGGCTCTCTTGAAATGGAGGTGAGCAATTCGGCAACTTGCTGCGGCGCTTGTTCGACACCCAGAATCCACCCAAAGGGCGCAGCGCCTGCAGCGATCACCAAAATCGCGGCCGTCTCACGGCCCGTGGTCAGCAAGATATCGGGCAAGCCTTTCCAGGTCAACGTGCGGTAGACAAACAAGCCCACAATCAGAGAGTACGCACAGGCCACTGCCGCAATTTCGGTGGCGGTAAAGACGCCCATGCGAAAACCCACCAATATCAGGATGGGCATCGCCAGAGCCCACAGGGCCTCCTTGAATGCGTACCAAAGTTTTTCTAGGCTGAAGGCGGCGTCTTTGGGGAAGCCGCGTCGATGCGCAGTCACGCCAATCACCAGCATCATGGCTACAGCCATGATGACGCCAGGAATCAGTCCCGCAATGAAAAGGTCACCCAGCGAAACATTGGCTTGCCATGCATAAATCACCATCAGTATGGAGGGCGGAATGATGGGCCCCAGCGTAGCGGCAGCAGCACACACAGCAGCAGCAAATCCCCGACCGTAGCCGGCTTGTGTCAATTGAGGCACAAACACACGCGATGTGGCTGCGCAGTCAGCAACGGACGAGCCGGATATCCCCGAAAGAAAAACATTGCCCACGATGGCTGTCTGTGCCAAACCACCACGGATATGCCCCACAAAGGCTCGCGTGAAGTTGAACAAACGCTCACTGATTCCGGATTCGTTCATCAAGGCACCCGCCAAGGTGAACAGCGGCACAGCCAGCAAGGGAAAGGACTGCACACTGGTGGCAACGCGCTGCGCAACCACCGACACCGGGATGCCTTCAAGCCCTATGACCAGCATCGATGCACCCAGCATGGCAAAGCCAATGGGGACACCAAACAACAGCAATCCTACAAATACACACAACAGCAAAGTTAACATTGAATTCTCAGACTGGGGCCGAATCGATCACGGTCTCCGTAGAGTTTTGAAAGACCAATTCGGGGCCTTCATCGATCAGAATCATGCAGCCGTGAAAAAGGGTCAAGGCAAAGCCAACGGGCATGGCCAAAAAAATCCAGCCCATTGAGAACCCCAGCATCGGCGTTTGGCTGCTCCACACACCCGCCGTGTGCTTATACCCGGCATACACAGCCGCGCACATGATCACAAGCCCTGCAAGGCAGGCAATGAAGCCAAAAATCCTTCTGGCCGGCTTTGACAATCGAAGGATCAGGACATCAATCCGGATGTGCATGCGTGAGCGCAAGGCAGAAGGAACACCGAGCATGATGGACCATACGAACATGGTGACAACAAACTCTTCTGCCCAAGTCAGTGGGTTGTTGAAAACATAGCGAAGCACAACACCCAGCCCCAAAATCGTGGCAATAGCAGCCATCATGCCCATGATCAACAGGTCCTCCAGCCGCGCAAGGCGCCTGTCGATCATTCGCAAAAATGACATGTCAATGCCTATTTGACGCCGCGCATGCGGTCAATTTCAGCACGCACACGTTTCCAGTGCTCTGTGCCCCAGCGTGCCTCAAGGCGGAGGTAAACCGGCGTCATTTTGGCAGCGAAAGCATCACGATCCGGGTTGTCAATGATCTTGATCTTTCCAGACTTTCTGATGTCCTCGAGCATCGAGACTTCTCGGGCTTGCTGCATTTCCGAATTTTTGGCTGATGCGGCTGCGGCCTCATCGATCAGCAATTTTTGCAATTCGGGTTTGAGTTTTTCCATGCTGTTCTTGTTGATCAGAATGGTGTTGTTCTGCAGCATGTGGCGGGTCATGGACAGCACGCCCTGAACCTCGTAAAACTTGCGTGAATAAATGGTCGGAATCGGATTTTCTTGGCCATCCACGGTTTTTTGCTGCAATGCCGTGTAGACCTCGCCAAATGGAATAGGTGTCGGTGCTGCGCCAAATCCGCGCACCATTTCTACCCAGATTGGGGACTCAGGTACGCGCACTTTCAAACCTGCCATGTCCTCCGGCTTTCTCACCTCTTTGCTGCCAAAAGTGAAATTGCGCCAGCCCCAATACCAAATCTTGGAAAGCGGAACAATGTTGTGTTTGTCTTTCAATTCTGTCCAGATGGGTTCCATGGCTGGCCCCCGAATAACAGCCTCCGCTTCTTTCCAGTCTTTCCAGAGGAAGGGCGCGCTGGGCATTTCAAATGCGGGCACCATGGAGTTGAGTGTCGGCATTGACGGCGATGAGATGTCCAATGCGCCTGACTTCAATTGCTGAAGCAAATCAACCTCTTTACCAAGCTGCTCCGACGGAAAGACTCGCACAGTCAATTGACCACCCGACTTCTTCGTCACGTTGTCTGCAAATTCTTTGTAGAGGTCGTGTGCGACTTCACCAGGGCTGTTGGCATGGCCAAACCGCAAAATGGTTTGTCCCGCAACGCCCGTGGCCAAAAAGGCTGCAAGCAAGGCAGTGACCAAAGCCGGTAAAGAGCGTGTCAATCGCATATCAACTCCTGTTGCAAAGAATCCATAGTCCTATATCCTATAGACCCATACAAGCTAGTGATTTCCCTAGGGCTGAATTGGCTTGCCGTTATTTGGAGTGCCATATGAGTACAAACCGTTGCGTCCAACATGGCTCCCAAAAAGAGCATTGAGCGGATCGCGCTGCCTGACCAGGTGTACGAAGTTTTGCGAGAGCGAATTTTCGATCGCGTTTTTGCGCCCGATGAAAAACTGAACATCGAGGCTTTGGCCCGGGAGCTGCAAGTCAGTGCAACCCCCGTAAGAGAGGCATTGAGTCGTTTATCAGCAGAAGGCTTGGTCAGGATTGCCCCTTACGTCGGAGCTAAAGTTGCGCCCATGCCCAGCCCGGACCACTACCGGCAACTTTATGAGTTGCGTCTGGTGCTCGAGCCCTGGGCTGCCGCTGAAGCAGCCAAACACAAAGACCCGATGGCACTGGCTGAAATGTCACTGGCGTTGCAGGCCATGGAGGCCACCGAACTGGCCAAGCGATACCGCCGCTTTAAAACTTTCAGCGATGCAGATGAGGCATTTCACAGGGCGATTTTCAAGGGCGCCTGCAACGAGCCTGCGCTCAAGACCTTTATCGATCTGAACACACACCTGCACATTGCGCGTTTGTACATCGATCGAAACCATTTCACAGAGGAAGCACGTCAATTTCACATCGCTATTTTCGGCTCGATCCAATCCGGTCAGCACCAATTGGCTTATCGGCAAATGCACGACCATCTGGAGTGCTCCAAATTCAGGCTGCTTGGTGAATCGGAAAATTTGGCACCCCCATCACCCCAACGAAAGACCCCAGGAGAAGCCCCCCAATGAGCCGCATCAAGTCCATTGAAATCGTTGATTTTGAATTCGACTCCCCCAACAAGGAACGCACCGGGGTCGGCCAATTGATCACCTATAAAAAAGGGGCATCCGTGCGTGCCACCAAAAATGCCATCGCCATCACGACCGACGATGGGCACCGGGGAGAGTACGTCACCAACTGGGTCGCCAGCCCTGCAACCCGGGGCGAAATGGACATGCTGGCGCCCTTCATGATCGGACGCAACGCGTTGGCCAGAGAGGAAATCTACGACGACCTGAAACGCGAAATCAGGCAATGGTCAGGCATGGGACATGGACCGCTGGACATCGCACTTTGGGACCTGGCGGGCAAAAAATACAACGCATCCATCTCGGAATTGCTGGGGGGTTACCGCAGCAGGCTGCCGGTTTATGCGTCCACCTATTTGGGCGATGACAAGGCCGGGCTCAATTGCAAGGAGGCCTATGCCGACTTTGCCGAAGAGTGCCATGCCTTGGGCTTTCGTGCTTACAAAATTCACGGCTGGAATGATGGAGATGCGCGCAAAGAAGCAGAAAACGTGCTGCATGTCGCCAAGGTCGTGGGTGACCGCATGGCCTTGATGCTCGATCCTGCCAACCAACTGCGCAAGTTTTCGGATGCGCTTTATGTCGGTCGCGCCTGCGATGAAGGCAATTATTTTTGGTACGAAGACCCCATGCGCGACAACGGCAAATCAGCCTTCATGCACCAAAAGCTCAGAGGCATGATCAAGACGCCGTTGCTCATCACCGAATACGTGCGCGGCATTGAACCCAAGGCTGATTTTGTCCTGGCAGGGGGGACTGACTTTTTGCGTGTCGACCCCGAATACGACCACGGCATTACAGGTGGGCTAAGGATCGCCCATCTGGGAGAAGCCCTGGGACTTGACGTTGAGATCCACGCATGCGGACCGGCGCACAGACACCTGATGTCCGCCATGCGCAACAGCAATTATTACGAGCTGGCGCTGGTGGGACCAGACTGCCCCAACATGGTGGCACCGGTCTACACCTGCGGCTACACCGATCAGCTCGATTGTTGTGGCACCGATGGCTGTGTTCAAGTGCCTTCTGGTCCCGGGCTGGGTGTCACTTACGACTGGAATTTCATCCGAAAAAATGCAACTGCAACCCGAATCTATGACTGATAAAAGCGCTCAACTTCCAAAAATTGGCTACATGGGCGTGGGTTTCATGGGGCATGGCGCAGCCAAGAACATCCTCGAAAAAGGCTACCCACTGACCGTGCTCGGGCACCACAACCGGGCGCCTGTTGAGGACTTGCTGAAACGTGGTGCGCAGGAAGCCCATTCCCCAGCAGATCTGGGCTTGCGCTGCGATATGGTGTTCATGTGTTTGCCCTCTACCCGTCACGTCGAAGAAGCCGTGTTCGGTGCATCGGGCATCCTTTCCGTGGCCAGGCCCGGCTTTGTGTTGATCGATTCGACAACCTCTGAACCCGACGCCACACGGCGGATCGGTGCAGCACTGCGAGAAAAAGGTGCAGACATGGTGGACGCGCCCTTTGGCCGAACCCCCAAAGAGGCCGAACTGGGCACCTTGAGCACTTTTATCGGCGGCGAAGCTGCAACCGTGCAACGCGTCATGCCCGTGATCAGGACCTATGCCACCACCCTTGTTGAAACCGGAACACTTGGCAGTGGTCACACCATCAAGCTGGTGAATAATTTTCTGGCTTTGGCCACCAGTGCTGTTGTGGGAGAAGCACTTTCAACAGCACTTCGACTTGGACTGGACATGCGGGTACTGAAAGAAGTCGTGGACAGTGCCGGTGGCAACAGCGTGATGTTCCAACGTTTCATGAACTGGACGCTGAACGGGGATGACTCCGACTTCAAAGCCATGATGAGCATTGCCGTCAAAGACTTGCAGTACTACCGCAAGATTGCCGCGCCCAATGGCGGAATTACAAACCTGGCCGACGCCGCCACACAGGTTTACCAACTCGCCAACCATCTGGGCCATGAACGACAGTTCATGCCCGTCTTGCCCACCATTCTGGCGAATTTTGTAGACGGTCAAAACAGGCCCCTGCCAGACCGCTAACGCGTGCAAATGCCAAGCCGCAGTGCATCACTCGCCCTCAAAACGCTGGATGCGCTACAGCGAAATGAGTGTCGGTGATTGGCTTTTATCAAGCCTCCACCACAATCGCACCGCGCCGTATCTGGTCGCGCTCCAGACTTTCAAACAAAGCCTTGAAGTTGCCCTCGCCAAAGCCCTCATCGGCCTTGCGCTGAATGAACTCAAAGAACACGGGGCCGAGCAGGGTCTGGCTGAAAATTTGCAGCAGCAAACGCTTTTCACCATTCGCGGTCGAGCCATCCATCAATATGCCGCGTGCCTGCAATTCGGGCACCGGTTCGCCATGGCCTTTGAGGCGCTCTTCGAGCATCGCGTAGTAGATGTCATTGGGTGCGGTCATGAGCGGAATCCCCGCCATCTGTAAAGCGTCCACGCTCTTCAAAATGTCGTCGGTCAAGAGCGCAATGTGCTGGATGCCTTCGCCGTTGAACTGCATCAGGAACTCTTCAATCTGCCCGCCTGTCTTGCCCGACTCTTCGTTCAAAGGGATGCGGATCATGCCGTCGGGCGCCGTCATGGCGCGGCTGGTGAGGCCCGTGTGAGTGCCCTGGATATCGAAGTACCGGATCTCGCGGAAGTTGAAGATCTTTTCGTAGAACTGGCCCCAGAACGCCATGCGGCCTTTGTACACGTTGTGCGTCAGGTGGTCGATGATCTTCAAGCCATGTCCGGGTGGGTGGCGATCCACCCCTTCGATGAATTCAAAATCGATGTCGTAGATGCTCTTGCCGTCTTCGAAGCGATCGATCAGATAAAGCGGCGCACCGCCAATGCCCTTGATGGCGGGCAGACGCAACTCCATGGGCCCGGTCGGCACCTCCACCGGCTGCGCGCCCATCTCGATCGCACGCGAATACGCCTGGTGCGAGTCCTTCACCCGAAACGCCAGCGCACAGGCACAGGGCCCATGCTCGGCAGCGAAATAACCCGCCAGACTTTTGGGTTCGCGGTTGACGATGAAATTGATGTCGCCTTGACGGTAAAGCACGACGTCTTTGGAGCGGTGTTTGGCCACCAGCGAGAAGCCCATTTTTTCGAACAGGGGTTCCAAGGTGTTGGGAACAGGGGATGCGAATTCGACAAACTCGAAACCACACAAGCCCATGGGGTTGTCAAACAGATCGGTCATGAAAATCTCCAGTGATGCGCCGGGCCGCGCTGCAATATCAGCGGGGCCCGACATGAAATCGGTCAAGCAAAAAAGGGGGAGGAATGCTTAAGAAGCCCGCGGCGGTGCGCAGGGCTTGCCCCGCGTGCTGCGCGCGAGGTGGATGCCGAAAATCAATACCTGGATGGCCATGTGTGCATGGTCGTCGCCTGACCACCAAATGTCAAGCGACAAGCACAAGCTTTATTGCGGCTCGATACCGACCTTCTTGACCAAAGCGGCAAAGCGCTCCATCTCGGAGCGGAAAGCTTTCTGGGCCTGGTCGACCGAACTGATGGCAATGGTGTTGCCCTGTTTGGCCATGGCTTCCTTGACGGCCGGGTCATTGAAGGCGGTGACCAGCGCATCGTGCACTTTTTTCACCACGGGTGCACTCATGCCCTTGGGGCCAAGCACGCCAAACCAGGCGTCGATCACGTAACCCGGCAAGCCTTGCTCGACAAAGGTCGGGACGTCGGGCGCGGCGGCGTTGCGCTTGTCGCCGCACATGCCCACGGCCTTGAGCGCACCGCTCTTGATGTGCTGCTGCACACTGGGCAGGGCCACCACTGCGAAATCAATCTGGCCTCCCAGCAAGTCGGCCACCATCGGACCCACGCCTTTGTAAGGAATATGGCGTGCCTTGACCCCGGCTTCGTCGACAAACATCTCTGCGGCCAAATGCAAGATGGTGCCGGTGCCGCCCGAACCAAAGTTGAAACCATCGGGTTTCGCCTTGAGTGCAGCGATGAATTCACGGCCACTGGCCGAAGGCACACGCTGCGGATTGGCCACCAGCACCAGGGGCGTTGCACCCACCACAGCGATGGGCGTGAAATCGCCAGGCATCTCGAACGGCAGGTTCTTGATCACGCTGGGAAAGATCACCACGTTGTTCGAGACCACCGACAAGGTGAAGCCGTCAGGCGGGTTTTTGGCCATGGCCTGCAGGCCAATGATGCCGCTGGCACCCGCCTGGTTTTCGACCACCACGCTGGTGCCCAGTGCACGGCCCAGTGCCGGTGCGGCAGCGCGGGTGATGGTGTCCACGCCCGAGCCGGTGGCGTTGGGCAAGATGAACTTGACGGGCCGGTCAGCCTGCGCCAGTGCCAATCCGGGCACAGCCATCGCCGCGGCCGATGCCAGTACGGATAAAGCCGTGCGTCGTGTGATGGGGTGTTTCATGGTTTGTCTCTCTTTGTGATGTGAATGGGTCATTTTAAGGACGATGGCGTCAACCGTTCAGGCCACGGCCTTGAGTGCGCGCAGGCGCTCAATTTCGGCGGTGCTCAGGCCCAGACTTTGCAGCAACTCGTCGGTGTTTTCGCCTTGCTTGGGTGGCTGGTGGCGCACACCCAGGCGCTGCCCGTCCATGGTGAACGGAAACAGTGCAGCACGAGCGGTTTGCCCCGCCTTGGGGCCATCGGTCAGGCGCACATCGGCCAGGCCGCCCGTGGCCTGCAGGTGCGGGTCGTCGAACAGTTCTTCGGGTTTGACAATGGGCGCAAAAGGCAAACCGGCTTTTTCAAAAATGGCCGTCAATTCGGCAACGGTGAACACCGCCAGACGGCGGCGCAGTTCAGGCATCAACTCGGTACGCAGCGACACACGGGCATTGTTGTCGAAGTACCGGGGATCGGCCTTGAGATCGGCATAGCCCAGCACGTCACAGAAGGTGGCCCATTGCGCGTCGCTCACGGCGGCCAAAAAGATTTGTTCGTTGTGCTTGACGGTGAACACGTCGTAGACCGCCCAGGCCGAAATGCGGTTGGGCATGGGCTCAGCTGCCACACCGGTGATGGCGTATTGCAGCATGTGCTGGCCCACCAGAAACACGTTGTTTTCAAACAAGGCCGACTGGATCTCTTGCCCGCGCCCGGTGATGCCGCGCTGAATGAGCGCGCCCAACACGCCGATGGCGCCAAACATGCCGCCCATGATGTCGTTCACGCTGGTGCCTGCGCGCAGCGGGTCGCCGGGGCGGCCGGTCATGTAGGCCAGACCGCCCATCATCTGCACCACTTCGTCCAAGGCCGTGCGGTGGTCATACGGGCCGGGCAAAAAGCCCTTGAGGCTGGCATAAATGATCTTGGGGTCCTTGGCCGACAGACTGGCGTAGTCCAGGCCGTACTTGGCCATGGAGCCGGGCTTGAAGTTTTCGGCCACCACATCGGCCGTGGCGCACAGTCTGCGTGCCATCTCGGCGCCCTCTGGCGACTGCAAGTTCAACTGGATGCTTTTTTTGTTGCGGTTGAACATCGGGAAAAAACCCGCACCCGAACCCAGCAAATGCCTTGTGCGGTCGCCTTCGATGGGCTCCACCTTGATGACCTCGGCCCCCATGTCGGCCAGCACCATGCCGCAGGTGGGGCCCATGACCATGTGGGTGAACTCAACAACCCGAAGGCCTTCGAGCGGGAGTGTTTTGACTGTGGAATTCATGCTGCCTGCAAACCCTGGGGTGATTTCAAATACGTTTTGGGCAAGCCCGCTTGGGCGATGCTGCCATGCAGACATTCTCCTGCAAGCCACTGGGCCACTTGGGCGCGCAGTGTGATCAGGGCATCCCAGTCGACGCCTGTCGCGATGCCCATGCTGCCCATCAGGTACACCAGGTCTTCGGTGGCCACATTGCCGCTGGCGCCTGGCGCATGCGGACAGCCGCCAATGCCCGCCAGGCAGGCGTCAAATCGCGTTTCTCCAGCTTGCAATGCGGCCATGGCATTGGCCAGACCCAGACCGCGCGTGTCGTGAAAGTGCCCACAGCCGAGTTTGTCGCCCGCCACTTCACGCGCCCGGGCAAACAGCTCCCCGACCTGGCGCGGGTCGGCATAGCCCACCGTGTCGGCCAGGCCCACGCGGTCAACCCCATGCCCATCCCCCAGCGCCAACACGGCCTGCAGCAGGCGCAACACCTCGTCCACCTCGACATGGCCCTGAATCGTGCAGCCAAATGCGGTGCTCGTGCCCACCTCGATGCGGATGGCCGAGCCGCGCGCCCGACGGGCTCGGGTGATGGCGCCGATTTCAGCCACCACGTCGTCGGGCGCCTTGCGCAAATTCGCCAGGCTGTGCGCGTGGCTGACCGACAAGGGCAGCAGCATCCAGTCGGCGCCAGTGTCCATGGCCCGCTCGGCCCCTTTGAGGTTGGGCACCAGCACCGACACGCACAGGCCGGGCAGGGTTTTGGCAAAGGCTACGAGCTCGGCCGTGTCGGCCAGTTGCGGCAACAGTTTGGGGGGCACGAACGAGCCCACTTCGATTTCGCGGATGCCTGCGTCGTAAGCGCCCTGAATCCACTGCAGCTTTTGCGCGGTGGGCAGCGTGCGGGCGATGCTTTGCAAACCATCGCGCAGGCCCACTTCGCGGACCGTGACGCTTTGGGGCCATTGAAATGCGTTCATGCCGAATGTCCTTGTCTGTTTGCTTAGCGGGAGTTTATGTTTTTCCAGTTGATCATACAATTCAATTTCGTAAGCTGTTTTGTTCTTAAATGGAATATCTTGATGCGTGAGCTTGACCTGACTTCACTGCGCCTGTTTGTGACCGTCTGCGACACCGGCAACATGAGTCGCGCCGCCGAAAAGGCCAACTTGGTGGCCTCGGCTGTGAGCAAACGCTTGGCGCACCTGGAAGCCACTGTAGGCACCCCACTGCTGACCCGGCGCAAACACGGCGTGGCGCCCACCCCTGCAGGCGAGAGCTTGCTGGAACACGCGCGCAGCATGCTGCTGAGCGCCAGCCGCATCGAACGCGACATGGCCAGCCACGCTGCGGGCATTCAAGGGCGGGTGAATGTGTTGGCCACTGCCTCGGTCATGGCCGAATCACTGGCGGATGAAATTGCCGAATTTTTGAAGGGCCCTGAGCACCAGAATATCCAGATCGATCTGGAAGAGCGCATCAGCCCCAAGGTGGTGCGCGGCATTCGGGATGGCGTCGCCTCGATCGGCATCTGTTGGGACGCGGCTGAAACCGGCCTGCTGAAAACACGCACCTACCGCCACGACCACCTGAGCGTGGCCGTGCCACACGGGCACCCTTTGTGCCAACTGGACGGGGTGCGGTATGTCGACACACTCGACTTTGAGCAGGTGATCATGCCGGTCAACTCGGCTGTCGAAGTGATGCTGCAGCGAGAAGCCAGCCTGCTGGGCAAGCGCTTGCAGCATCGCGTGATCGTGACCAACTTTGAAGCCGCGCTGCGCGTGGTGCGTGCCGGTCTGGCGATTGCACTGGTGCCACGCGAGGTGACCACTCTGTACGCGCAGGCCTATGGCTTGAGCATCTTGCCGCTGCAAGAAGCCTGGTCACGCAGACGCTTCGTTTTGTGCCACCGAGGCGAAGAAACCCTCAGCCCGGCTGCCACGCTGCTGCTGAACGCACTGACCGCTAAAGAGGCCCAAGCATGAGCGCACTTTTATTGAAAATGCCCTTGAAGCTGTTGTACCTGAGCCAAGACCCACAACGCATTCGCCGACAACTGGCCGGCGAGACCCTGACCCGCGAACAGGCCGGGCCGCTGCGCGATGACATCTCGACCGACGAGATCACGCCCGTCCACATCCTCAGCCATTACGACGACACCCTGGGTGACTTTGCCCACACCGGTCTGCGCTGCGAAGGCATCAACCCCATCGGTCGCAAGACACTTCGGCAAGCGGGCTTTGCCGTGCTGGTGGCGGGCCGCCGCTACGGCAAGGGCTCGTCGCGCGAACACAGCCCCACCGCCGAAAAACTGGCCGGCGTGCAACTGGTGATCGCTGAAAGCTTCGAGCGCATCTACCGCCAAAACGCCGACAACATCGGGCTGTTCACCTCGACCGATTTCGGTTTGCTCGACCGGATCGAGCGCGGTGAGACCGTCACGCTGGCCGATCTGGTGCAAGGGCGTGAAGAACTGGCGGCCTCGGTTCTGGCTGCGGGCGGCTTGTTGCGCTGGGGGCAACAGTTTCTGAGTGGCACGCCTGCACCCGCGCATGACAAGTCACTCAGCCAGCAGCACACCTCGCCGCGCCAAGAACCCGCAAGCACGCAGGCACAAACCTTGTTTGAAAAAATTCTGGCCCGTCACCATTGGCCCACCCCCCACACGCCCGCACAGCCACAAGCGGGGGAAGGCCTGTTCGTGCGGGCCGACTGGCGCTTCATTCACGAGTACTACACCGGCATGGCCGATACGCTGCTGCAAAGTGCACTGGGTGAACGCTTCACGCTCCAGCGCCCCGAACAGATCGTGGTGTTCGAAGACCACACCTCTTATGTGCAGGAAAGCCCGGCCCATGTGCAAGGTGGCCTGATCGCCAACATGCAGGCCATGCGACAGGCACAGCGCACTTTTGCCGCCCGTCACGGACTGCGCATGCACCGCACCCTGACCGAAGCCGAGGTGCTGCTGGACGACGGCAGCAACGTGGCGGGGATTTCACACGCCATGGTGGCCGAACATTACGCGTTGCCTGGCCAGTTGCTTGTCGGCACCGATTCGCACACACCGCACAGCGGGGCCCTGGGCTGCGTGGCATTTGGCGTGGGCACCACCGACATGGCCAACGCATTTGTCACGGGCGCGGTGCGCATGACACTGCCCGAAAGTGTCCGCGTCGCCCTGCAAGGGCAGTTGCCTGCGGGCGTGACCGCCAAGGACCTGATGCTGCACCTGCTGGCCACGCCCTTCATTCGCGAAGGGCATGGCGTGGGCAAGGTGTTTGAATTCACAGGCAGCGGCATGGCCCACCTGAGCATTGATGAGCGCACCACACTGACCAATATGTGTGCCGAGCTGGGCGGTTTGACCGGCATCGTGGCGCCTGACGCAGAGACCGTGCGCTTTTTGAAAGAACGCCGTGGCGTCGACTTCACCATCGAAGACTGGATGCACAGCGACGCCCGCGCCCACTTTGCGCACCACATCGAGGTGGATCTGACCACCCTCAGCCCCATGGTGGCCAGACCGGGCGACCCGGGCCTGGGCCTTGCGCTGAAGGATTTGCAGGAACGCGTGCGCATCGACATCGCCTACGGCGGCTCATGTACAGCAGGCAAGCGCGAAGACTTTGACCATTACCACGCGGTGCTGGCCTGGGGCCACACAAGGGGCATGAAGATCGCGCAAGGGGTGCAGGTGTTTTTGCAATACGGCACCACCGCCGTGCGCGACTACTGCATTGCCCAGGGTTACGACCAGACCTTTGCCGCTCTGGGCGTGCGCATTTTGCAACCCTCTTGCGGGGCCTGCGCCAACTGCGGCCCGGGTTCGTCCACCGATGCAGCGCAAGTGACCGTGAGCGCGATCAACCGGAATTTCCCGGGCCGCTCGGGGCCAGGACAAGTCTGGCTGGCCAGTCCACCCACGGTGATGGCGAGTGCGCTGGCTGGGGAGTTGATCTCGTTTGAGGAACTGCAGCAACTCAGCGGTAAAACGCCTCGACCTTGCCCTTGAGCTTGATCAGGAGTGGCTGGCCTTTGCGGTCCAGCGTCTTGCCTGCCGGCACCTTGACCCACCCTTCGCTGATGCAGTATTCCTCCACATCCGTGCGGTCCTTGCCATTGAAGCGAATGCCGATGTCGTGCTCGAAAACGGCGCGCACGTGATGCGGGCTGCGGGCATCGATCGACAGGTGATCGGGCAATTCGGGGCGGGGGGCGGCAGGCTGTGTGTCGGTCATGGCATTTGGCTTTTTAAAGCCTTCGAATCTATACCAAAAAGAGGCACGGGTTCGAATTTTGTGCAGTGCGCCCGTCCGGGCTGGCCTTAATGCACAAAATTGATCCTGACACACAACTGGTAACCCACACCCCAGACAGACTTGATGGCCGGCTCATCACCTTCGTCCTGAACACTTTTGAATTTTTTGCGCAACCTGGCAATCAACTCTTCGAGCGCATGCTTGCTCATCAGGGCCTGGTCATCGTCCTCGGCGAACAAATCGCACAGCACGCCCGACTCCAGGGTATTGTCTTTGGCCTGCACCAGCGCCAGCAAAATGGTTTTTTCCTTGCTGGTCAATCGCAATTTTTGCGTCTGCTCCGGTCCCTGCAAGGTGCGGTCACGCAAGCTGAGCGACCACACTTTGGCCGATTGCGTTTGCTTGAGCCGGCGCCCCAGGCTGAGCAACACCAAGACCAGTTCGTCAGGCGACACCGGCTTGGTCAGGTAGATGTCTGCACCGCCCAGTTTGTATCCGGCAATGCGGTCGTTCAGGGCCACCCGGGCGGTCATGATCACGATGCCGGCGTCTGGCCGGGCCTGCCGCACCCGACGGCACAGGCTCAAGCCGTTTTCGCCAGGCAGATTCAGGTCAATCAGGTAAAGGTCAAAGGCAATGCGGGCACTCA
>CAIZSE010000011.1 GCA_903935585.1 uncultured Burkholderiales bacterium
CAGGCGTTCCTTCACGAAGGCTTTGACTTCGGCCTCGGTCAGGCTTTGGCCTTGTTTGAGCACGATGAAGGCCTTGGTCTTGGTCAGCCCGTCCACATCTTCTTTGCCGATCACGGCCGCTTCCAGAATGGCAGGGTGTTGTACCAGTGTGGCTTCCACCTCAAAGGGTGAGACATAAATGCCGCTGACTTTCAGCATGTCGTCGTTGCGCCCTGCATAGGTGTAATAGCCATCGGGGTCACGGGTGTACTTGTCGCCGCTCTTGGTCCAGATGCCCTGAAAGGTGTCGCGGGTTTTTTCACGGTTGTTCCAATACATGAGGGCGCTGCTCGGGCCCTGGATGTAAAGGTCGCCGATCTCGTTGTGTCCCATGATCACGCTGCCGTCTTCGTTGCGCAGTTGGACCTCGTAACCGGGCACAGCCTTGCCGGTGGTGCCGTAGCGCACATCGCCGGGTCGGTTGGATAAAAAGACGTGCAGCATCTCGGTCGAGCCGATGCCGTCGATGATCTCGCAGCCAAAATGGGCAGACCAGCGCTCGGCAATGTCGCTCGGCAAAGCCTCCCCGGCAGATGAGCACAGGCGCAAGGCCACAGCACTTTTTGGGGGCAAATCGGGGCTGGCCAGCATGCCGCCGTAGCCGGTGGGTGCGCCGTAAAAAACAGAGGGCTGGTGGTCCACCAGGCGCTTGAAAGTGGCTTGTGGGGTGGGGCGTTCGGCCATCAAAACCACCGTGGCGCCCACGCTCAAGGGGAAGGTGAGGGCGTTGCCCAGGCCGTAAGCAAAGAACAGCTTGGCGGCCGAAAAGACGGTGTCGCTTTCGCGCAAATCCAGCACGCCTTTGCCATACAACTCAGCCGTCCAGTACAAGTTGCCTTGGCTGTGCACGGTGCCCTTGGGCTTGCCTGTGGAGCCGGACGAATAAAGCCAGAAAGCGGGCTCATCGGCCAGCGTGATGGCCGGCAGCGCAGGCTTGTTTTGCGCCACCAAGTCGGCCATGTTGAACTGGCCTTGCGCCAAGGCCGTGTTGGGGCGGGACACCACCAGTTGGCGCACCTCGGTTTTGCCGATGTCCAGCGCACTTTGCAAGGTTGGCAGCAGGCTGCCCGATACCAGCGCGGCTTGCGCCCGGCTGTTGGTCAGCATGAAGGCATAGTCTTCAGCCGTCAGCAGGGTGTTGACTGCCACGGGCACCACGCCCGCATACAGTGAGCCCAAAAAGGCCACCACCCAGTCGCTGCTGTCTTGCATCAGCAGCAGCACGCGTTCTTCGCGCTTGAGCCCCATGGCCTGCAGACCCCCGGCAAAGCGGCGGACCCGCTCGGTCAGCTCGCCATAGGTGATGGCGCCCACGTCGTCAATCAGCGCGATTTTGCTGGCGCGATGGGCGTTGGTGGCGATCAGGTGCTGGGCAAAATTGAAGTCGGCTGGGGGTGGGGTCACAGGGCGCATGTCTTGTCTCCTTGGGTTCTTTGTATGGGACGTATCGAAAGTGTTGTTCAAAAGGCGGGCTCAGGCAATCCGGAGATTTCCTCAGCCGGTCAGAGCGGCAAGGTGGCGCCCTGAGTGGCCAATTGGTCCAAGGCCAGCGAGCTGCCTTGCACCGCACTGCGGCGATGGTAGAAGTTCAGTGCCCGCAGGCCACCCAATTCTTCGCCACCGCCGGCACGGCCAGGGCCGCCATGCAGGCTCATGGGCATCACGTTGCCGTGGCCGCTGTGCAGAGCCGCCACGTCAGGCGAAATGGCATGGACCCGGCCGTGGCTGCTGGCCAACTCGACCGAGGCCTGGGCAGTGAAGACCGGGTCTTCGCTGTAGACCGAACACACCAGCGAGCCTTCGCCTCGGCGGATCATGGCGTAGGCTTCTTCAATGCTGTCGTAAGGCATCAGGGTGGACACGGGGCCGAACACCTCGACCGCGTGCA
>CAIZSE010000012.1 GCA_903935585.1 uncultured Burkholderiales bacterium
GGCATCACGCGCAAGCTTTCACCTGCTTGAAGTTGCGTGGCAGCCCAATTGGAAAACACGCCGCCTTCAACGGGCCGGATGCCCACTTCAAGCAGGCCCTGCTTTTGCAGCAGGCTATTGGCTGAACAGATGGAGTAACTGCGGCGCACATCGGCGCCACCGATGCTGGCGCGCAGCGTCAGGAATTGACCTGGCTTGAAGGCAAAGCTGTCGCGCAGACTTTCGGGCACATTCAAGGTGATCGCCACGGCGCCTGCCGCTTCTGGGGTGACGCGTGCGATGGAGAGATCATGGAAGCGTGGTGCGGACATGGCTTCACTGCATCAAGGCAGCTCAATAGGGTTTGAAGTAATCGAAGGGTTCCATGCAGGCCAGGCACCGGTAAAGGGCCTTGCATGCCGTAGAGCCAAAGTGGGAGGTTTCGGTGGTGTTGCCGGAGCCGCATTGCGGGCAGTTCACCACTTCCGGCTTGGCGCTGCGGGCAGCGAACTGCACCACGTTGGCCGAACCTGTTTTTTCGCTGGCACAGGCATGGGGTGGGGCGATGCCATAGGCGCGCAATTTTTCCTTTGCCGCTTCGGTCATCCAGTCGGTGGTCCAGGCCGGTGCCAGTTGCGTGACCACACGGCCTTGCAGGCCGTTGGCGCGCAGCAGGGCGGACACGTCGTCCTCGATCTGGCCCATCGCCGGGCAGCCGCTGTAGGTCGGGGTGATGACCACCTCCAACCCAGTGGCGGATTCACGCACATCACGCAGGATGCCCAACTCGCGCAGTGTGACCACCGGAATTTCCGGGTCAGTCAATGACTCCAGCAAGTCCCAGGCTCGTGCAACATCTGTTGCGCTGGTTTGCAGGGGGATGGGATTGGACATCGGTGTGGATTACCAGGTCGCTTGCGGGTGCGCGCGTGCCAGGCTTTGCATTTCAGTCAGTACAAACCCAAGGTGCTCGGAATGAATGCCCTGTTTGCCCGTGGTGACAAAGCCGCCAGCGGCGGGTCGCTGGAGTGAGGCCTCTTGCAAAGCCGCATCCACGATCTGGTTCCAGTCGGTTTGCAAGGCGGCCATGTCGATGCCCGTGCCGTTGGACAAGGCGGAGGCCTCTTGCGGGCTGTTGGTCCAGAATTCCTGGGTGTATGACAACAACTGGTCCACGGCATTTTGTGCGCGGCCATGGGATTCGGTGGTGCCATCGCCCATGCGCACCAGCCAGTCACGCGAATGCCGCAGGTGGTAACGCACTTCCTTGAGTGATTTGGCGGCGATCGCAGCCAGTTGTGCGTCTTTGGAATTTTGCAGCTGGTCCCAAACCAGCACCATCAGGCTGCTGTACAAAAAGTTTCGCACGATGGTGATGGCAAAGTCGCGATCGCCTTGGGCGGTGGCCGACATCAGGGGCATGTGCGGCAGTTCGCACAGTGTGTAGTTGCGAAAATCGGGCACATCGCGGAAGTAGGCCAGCTTGTCCTCGGTGGCGTCACCGCCTTGCAACTCTGCAGCACGTTGGTACAGCATTCGGGCCTGACCGATCAGGTCCAGGCTGTTGTTGGCCAGGGCGATGTCCTCTTCGAGGATGGGGCCGTGACCACACCACTCGGCGTTGCGCTGACCGAGGATCAACGCGTTATCGGCGAGGTGCAACAAATAATCGATGGGGGCGTTCATTGGCGCGCTCACATGTGGCCCACTTCATCGGGGATCACGTAAAACGTGGGGTGGCGGTAAACCTTGTCGCTGGCTGGGTCGAAGAACTCGGGCTTGTCGTTGGGTTCGCTGGCCGCAATGCTGGCCGATGGCACGACCCAGATGCTCACGCCTTCCTGGCGGCGGGTGTAAACGTCACGGGCCATTTGCAGGGCATGTTCGGCGTCCGAGGCATGCAGGCTGCCGCAGTGCTTGTGCTCCAGGCCTTGCTTGCTGCGAACAAAAACTTCCCACAGGGGCCATTCCTTCAAGGCGGCGGTGTTGGCTGGGGTGCTCATGCAGCCTCCTTCATTTGGCGTTGCTGTTGTTTCTTGGCGTGGGCCATTGCTGCTTCGCGCACCCAAGCCCCGTCGTTCCAGGCCTTCACGCGCGCGCCCAGGCGCTCCTTGTTGCACGGGCCGTTGCCGTTGACAGTGGACCAAAATTCGTCCCAGTCGATTTGGCCGTAGTCGTGCTGCTGACGCGCTTCGTTCCACTTCAGATCGGGGTCGGGCAGGGTCACGCCCATCACCTTGGCTTGTGGCACGGTGGCGTCGACAAACTTTTGGCGCAGGTCGTCGTTGCTGATGCGCTTGATGCCCCAGCGCATGCCTTGCGCGCTGTTGGGGCTGTCGGCGTCGGGCGGTCCAAACATGGCCAGACACTTCCACCACCAGCGGTTGACTGCGTCTTGCACCATGGCTTTTTGTTCGGCCGTGCCTTGCATCATGACCAGCAGGGCTTCGTAGCCCTGGCGCTGGTGAAAGCTTTCTTCCTTGCACACGCGCACCATGGCACGGGCATAAGGCCCGTACGAGCATCGGCACAGGGGCACCTGGTTCATGATGGCTGCGCCATCGACCAGCCAGCCGACCACGCCCACATCGGCCCAGTTGAGCGTGGGGTAATTGAAGATGGAGCTGTATTTGGCTTTGCCGGTGTGCAGGCCGTTCAGCATTTGGTCGCGGCTGGTGCCCAAGGTCTCGGCGGCGCTGTACAAATACAGGCCGTGGCCCCCCTCGTCTTGTACTTTGGCGATCAGGATGGCCTTGCGCTTGAGACTGGGGGCTCGGCTGATCCAGTTGGCCTCGGGCAGCATGCCGACGATTTCGCTGTGGGCGTGTTGGCTGATCTGGCGCACCAATGTTTTGCGGTAAGCCTCGGGCATCCACTCACGCGGCTCGATGCGGCCATCGGCATCGATGCGGGCATCAAACTGAGCTTGCAAGGCGGCGTCCTGGGGGCTCAGGGCTTTGGTGACGGCCTTCAGGCCAGCAGATTTGGCTTCCTCGGAACCGTCCGGGACGCTGAAAGATTGCGTGTACATGGGCTTCTCCTGCGCCAAACAGGATGGGATGATCGCGGCGCGGATGCCAGTATACCAATTAACCGACCGGACGGTCGGTTAATTTGAGGGGTGCCGAATCAGGACTTTCCCTGAGCCCGGTTGGCGGCCGTCAAGACGATTCGACTTGCCAGCTTTTGCCCGTGCCTCTGGCCAGGGCCGGGCCCACCACATCCAGCGCCAGACGGATCTGGTCCTTCAGGGTGAAGGGCGGGTTGATGACGAACATGCCGCTGGCCACCAGACCGCCTTCATCGCCCGGCCCGCGGCCAATCGCCAGCGTGGCGTTGAGCCAGGGCTTTTGCGCCTGATTGGACAGGGTGCGCAGTCGGCGCGGCAAATCGTGGGCTTCAGGGCGAGGAATGATCGGGTACCAGACCAGGTAGGTGCCGGTGGAAAAGCGCTTCAGGTATTCCTGGATGACGTTGGCGACCTTGGCGTAATCGGACTTGATCTCGTAGCTGGGGTCGATCAGCACCATGGCCCGTTTGGAGCCTGTGGCCGAGGGGGGCGGGGGCAGCAATTTTTTGAGGGCTTCAAAGCCATCTTCGCGGCTGACCGTGATGGTGCGGCCCGCGTCGAGTTGGGCGATGTTGGCAGTCAGTGACTTGCTGTCGGTCGGGTGCAGTTCAAACAGGCGCAGGCGGTCGCGTGATGCGTGGCGCATGAGTTTGTGCATCAAGAAGGGCGATCCGGGATAGACCTTGGCTTGACCGTTCGGGTTGAAGCTGGCGATTTGTTCCAGGTAGTCTTGTACGGGCTCCGGCAAGGTGTCGAGTTTTTCGACCGCCGTCAGCAGCTTGAAAAGACCATCTTGGGCTTCTGCTCCTTTTTGGGAGTAGTCGCCGTCCAGACGGTACAAACCCGCCCCGGCGTGCGTGTCGATGAGGGTGATGCCGGCCTCTTTTTGCATGAGGTGGCGCATGGTGGCGAGCAAGGTGATGTGCTTGAGCACATCGGCGTGGTTGCCCGCATGGAAAGCGTGTCGATAACTGAACATCCCTTGATGGTAACCAGATAACTTCGTCAAGTGCCTGATTTTTCGTATAATAGCGGGCTTCGCAGCGATTTGTGGCCCCGCGACGAAGACGCTCAGGCCTTCACAGGCCTAGGCAATCTACCACCTAAGAGGTTCTCAAAAGAGGAACACCGACCGTGGAAAAGGGCCCGACAAACCATTCTTTAAGAGAAAACTCATGACAACAACTTTCAGCGCCAAACCCGCTGAGGTCGTGCACGAGTGGTTTGTGATTGACGCGACCAACAAGGTCCTCGGACGAGTAGCCAGCGAAGTTGCTCTCCGTTTGCGCGGCAAACACAAGGCCATTTACACGCCTCACGTCGACACAGGTGACTTCATCGTCATCATCAATGCTGCCCAGCTCAAAGTGACTGGCACCAAGACGATCGACAAAATTTACTACCGTCACTCGGGCTATCCCGGCGGTATCACTGCCACCAACTTCCGCGACATGCAAGCCAAACACCCTGGCCGCGCACTCGAGAAGGCTGTCAAGGGCATGCTGCCCAAGGGCCCACTCGGTTACGCCATGATCAAGAAACTCAAGGTGTATGGAGGCGCTGAGCATCCCCACACCGCCCAACAGCCTAAAGTGCTGGAAATTTAAGGAGCCTTGAGATGATTGGTGAATGGAACAATGGCACAGGCCGTCGCAAATCCAGCGTCGCCCGCGTGTTTCTGAAAAAAGGCACTGGCAAGATCACGGTCAACGGCAAGGACATCCAAGCCTACTTCGGCCGCGAAACTTCGATCATGATCGCCAAGCAACCCCTCATGTTGACCAACCATGCCGAAACTTTCGACATCATGATCAACGTGCACGGTGGTGGTGAGTCCGGTCAAGCCGGTGCTTCGCGCCACGGCATCACCCGCGCCCTGATTGACTACGATGCAACGCTCAAGCCCATGCTGAGCCAAGCTGGTTTCGTCACTCGCGACGCCCGTGAAGTTGAACGTAAAAAGGTCGGCTTCCACTCAGCCCGCCGCCGCAAGCAGTTCTCCAAGCGTTAATTCGTTTGCCTGTTTGTCAAAAAGCCGCAACGGTTTGCCGTGGCGGCTTTTTGCTTTTTGGGCTGGCTTCAAAAGCCCATGAGCTCAGTAGCGTTACTGCTTGGGCCAGGCCGTAATTCCCGACCAACGCGCTATACTATTCTTCATTGAACGGAGAAACACCATGAGCGCTCTTGCTGAAAACATCCAGACCGAAATGCCCACGCCCATCGTCTTTACCGACAGTGCCGCTGCCAAAGTGGCCGACCTGATCGCTGAAGAGGGCAATCCTGATTTGAAGTTGCGTGTGTTTGTCCAAGGTGGCGGTTGCTCTGGTTTCCAGTACGGCTTCACTTTTGACGAAATCACCAACGAAGACGATACGACCATGAGCAAAAATGGTGTGTCCTTGTTGATCGACGCAATGAGCTACCAGTACCTCATTGGTGCAGAGATCGATTACAAAGAAGACCTCCAAGGCGCACAGTTCGTCATCAAGAACCCAAATGCCACATCCACCTGCGGTTGCGGCTCTTCATTCTCAAGTTAACAGCATAGGCTGGCGAGCCTGGGCTCGCAGTGCATCACCGGGGGTAAACGGCCCCCAAAACACGGGCGCCTCTGGCGCCCGTGACGCTTGGCAGGCTCGCTGTTTCGCGTCGAATGGTTTTGAAGGCCAGCCATGCAAAGGCGGCTGCCTCCACCTGCAAAGGGGGTAAACCTCTCACCCCGCTGTTGATCACTTGCAAATCCGGCAAATGGTGTGCCAGTCGACGCATCAGTTGGGCATTCAAGGCGCCACCACCGCACACAATCAACTCCTGAGCCTTGGCCGCATACCGCAAGACATCGCTTGCACAAGACAGGGCGGTGAACTCGGTCAAAGTGGCCTGAACGTCTTGCGTTCTGAGTGGGCTGTCTGCAGCCAAATGCGCATTCAGCCACGCCGGGTTGAACAGGTCTCGGCCCGTGCTTTTGGGCGGTGACCGGTGCAAAAAACCTTCGGCCATGAACTTGGCCAACAACTCGGGCAAAACATGGCCTTGTGTTGCCCAGGCGCCATCACGGTCAAAAGATTGTCCCGTATGTTTTGCGCACCAAAAATCCATCAAGGCATTGCCAGGGCCGCAGTCCCAGCCCAGCACGTCGCCGTTCGGCTGAAGAATGCTGAGGTTGGAGATGCCTCCGATGTTGAGCACCGCCACGCAAGCGTCGGAGCGAGAGAACACGCCGTGGTGGAAGGCTGGCACCAGCGGGGCGCCCTGGCCGCCCGCAGACAGATCGCGGCTGCGAAAGTCGGCCACCACATCGATATCGGTCAACTCGGCGAGCAAGGAGGGGTTGATCAGTTGCAGCGTGTAGCCCACGGCTGCTTGCTGGCGGGCTGGGTCAGCATCGAATTCAAGGGGGCGGTGACGCACGGTTTGCCCGTGCGCACCGATGGCCGTGATGTCCGATGCTTGCAAACCGCTTTGCAGCAGCAGGGCTTTGACTACTTCGGCATAACGGCGTGCGATCTGATTGCCAGCCAGCGAGCTGCGGTGTAACTCGTCCGGGCCACTTTGATTGAGTGCCATCAACTCGGCTTGGAATGGGGCGTCAAAAGCCTCAAAAGCATGGGCTTGAACCTTGACCTGTCCTTGAGCGTCAATGTGTGCCAATACGCCATCGACGCCATCGAGCGAGGTGCCTGACATCAGGCCAATGAAGTAGGCGGTCATTCGGCGGGGTGAGTGAGGGGGCGGGAATGCGTAATCCGCTCTACTGGCAGGGTGGCTGACGCACAGTTCACAAATCCGAGAGGCCGTGCATCAACAGAGGGCTTTTGCAGCCCTTGAAGATCACTGCACAGCGCCTTCTCTCATTTGCGCTGCGGCCAGCAACTGCGATTTGGCCTGCTCTGAGACTGATTTGAAGCGCGCCATGGCCGCTGGGCTGAGTGGTGTGCTTTGGGCTTGCTGGATCAATTTCTGGGGATCAACGTGTGTCCCGTTCACGCGAAATTCAAAGTGCAGATGGGGACCTGTGGACCAACCTGTGGTGCCGACGGCGCCAATGGCTTGGCCCTTTTGAACAGTTTGACCTTTTCGGACCTGAATCCTGCTGAGGTGGGCATAAACGGTTGAATGGTTGTTGCCGTGCCGGATGATCACCGTGTTGCCAAAGCCGCCTTGCACACCTGCGAATTCGACGACGCCATCACCAACGGTCTGGGCGGGTGTGCCGGTTGGCGCGGCATAGTCCACGCCGAGGTGGGCTTTCATGGTCTGGAAGATGGGGTGAAGGCGCATCGCGAAACCGCTGGTCTTGCGAGAGAAAGCCACTGGCGATGCCAGGTAAGTACGGCTCAGGCTTTTGCCATCCATGCCGTAGTAGTTGCCTTTTTGGCCGGGTTCTTGGTGCCAAACGGCTTCGTAAGTTTTGTTGCCGTTGTTGAAGTCGGCCGTCAAGACGCGGCCGGTGCGGATCGGCTCACCGTCGGCTTCCAGAACTTCATAAACCACCGAAAAGCGGGCACCCTTGCGCAAGCTGCGGTGAAAGTCGATCTGGTTGGAGAAAATCTGGGTCAGCTGGCTGATGACGGCATCAGGCAAGCGGGCTTCATCGGCAGCGTCGTAGAGAGAACTCGCCACGGTACCGCCAGTCATGCGGATGCTGGTGGTCATTGGCGAGGTTTCCAGAGCAGATTTCAAGCCCCGCTCAGTCCGCTGGATCACCAGGCGGTGGAAAAAAGTGTCGGTTTCGTTGTTGAGCCAGCGGACATTGATCTGGCGTAAGCGTTGTTGTCCATCCGCTTCAGCCACGACTGAGCGCCCAGCTTGCTTCAGCGCCTGCTTGGCCAGAGGGTTGGTGCGCAAATAATCTGCTGCTTGTGGGTCGACCAAGCCCAGACGGCGCAGCAAACTTTCAGGTGTGTCTGAAGACCGGGTGCTGTCAGTGCGTGTCAGGCGCATCTCGATCAGGTCCAGGGATTGGGCCTGTTCTTGCAGTTTGACTATCTCGACAGGCACCGTGACTGTGACGACGGGCTGTTCGGCAATGTCGGGGCCGAGGTTGGCGATGGCAAATGCGCCACCGCCGCCAGCCAGCAAAGTGGCCGCAATCGTTGCGCTGATCGTTTTGGGATGACGGGCCAACCAGCGTGCAGCAGCTTGCAAGGGCAAAAGCAATTGGGGGTGCTGTCCGTCCAGCCAAGCCAGCATGTGCTGGGCGGCCATCAGCAAAGCACCCAGCACAGCGGTGCAAATGAACAGGAAGCCGACGAACAGTGTGACCAGACGGGACTGGATTGAGGAGATAAATGACATCAATTCGGGAGTTTTTCACGTCACCCATCGTTTTGGCGATGAGTGGCCGCGATCTGCACATTCAGGCCACCCCTAAAATGGGCGACTTGTAGATAAGGTGCCATTGTACCGGTCTATACCCCTTTGACTTCAGAAAAAACCCTTATGAATCAAGCGCTTGTTACAAAATTTCCGGTCACGGACAAGACCCTTAATGCTTTGGAAGTCACCTTGCGGGGTTGTGACGAGCTAATTCCCAAGGAAGACTGGCTGCAAAAGCTGGCCAAATCCGAAGCCACCGGCGTGCCCTTGCGCATCAAACTGGGCTTGGACCCGACCGCGCCCGACATCCACATAGGCCACACCGTGGTGCTCAATAAGATGCGCCAGTTGCAGGATCTGGGCCACCAGGTCATCTTTTTGATCGGTGATTTCACCAGCCTGATTGGCGACCCCTCGGGCCGCAACAACACCCGCCCGCCGCTCACGCCTGAGCAGATCAAGCTCAACGCAGAGACTTATTACAAGCAGGCCAGCCTGGTGCTGGACCCTGCCAAAACCGAAATTCGCTACAACAGTGAGTGGTCGCTTCCATTGGGCTCCATGGGCATGATTCAGCTGGCGGCCAAGTACACCGTGGCCCGCATGATGGAGCGCAACGACTTCCATGACCGGTTCAAGGCGGGCACGCCGATTTCGGTGCACGAGTTCTTGTACCCCCTGATGCAGGGCTACGACTCGGTCGCACTCAAGTCGGACCTGGAGTTGGGCGGTACCGACCAGAAGTTCAACCTGCTGATGGGCCGTCACCTGCAGGCCGAATATGGCCAGGCGCAGCAATGCATTTTGACCATGCCACTGCTGGAGGGCCTGGACGGCGTGGACAAAATGTCCAAGTCCAAAAACAACTACATCGGCATCGCAGAAGAGCCCAACACCATATTCGCCAAGGTGTTGAGCATTTCCGACACGCTGATGTGGCGTTGGTACACCTTGCTGTCGTTCAAGTCGATGCCGGAAATCGAGGCCTTGAAAAAAGAAGTCGAAGGCGGGCGCAACCCCAAGGACGCCAAGGTCATGCTGGCCAAAGAGATCACGGCCCGCTTTCACAGCATGGCCGCAGCCGATGCCGCCGAACAGGACTTCGTCAACCGCAGCAAGGGCGGCGTGCCCGATGACATCCCTGAAGTGTCCTTGACAGGCGCACCCATGGGCATCGGGGCCTTGCTCAAATCGGCCGGACTGGCGCCATCGACCACCGAAGCGGGGCGTTTGGTGGACGGTGGCGGCGTGCGCGTGGACTCCAGTGTGGTCAGCGACAAGGGCTTGAAGCTTGAGGCGGGCACCTACATTGTTCAAGTGGGCAAGCGCAAGTTTGCCAAGGTTACATTGCTTTGACCGAGGGCCTGGTTGGTTGAATTCATCTTCTGTTCATTTCACAACGCTACCCTGAACGCATGAAAAGCCTAGATTCCTGGATGACACCCACGCGCATGCTGTGGGCTTCGGTGGTGGTGGCCTTGGTCACGATTGGCCTGAAAACCCTGGCCTGGTGGCTGACCGATTCCGTGGGTTTGCTGTCTGACGCGATGGAATCGTTGGTCAACCTGGCCAGCGCCATCTTCGGTTTGATGATGGTCACCATCGCGGCGCGCCCGGCGGATGAGGAGCACCCTTACGGCCACCACAAGGCCGAGTATTTTTCTTCCGGATTTGAGGGCATCCTGATCGGGGTGGCCGCGCTGGGCATCATCTGGGTGGCGGTTCATCGCCTGTTTGATCCCCAGCCCATCGAGCAAGTCGGCTGGGGCCTGGCCTTGTCGGTGGGCAGTTCGGCCCTGAATGGCTTGCTGGCCTGGCTGATGTTTCGTGCAGCACGGCAGCACCGCTCGCTGGCCTTGGAAGCCGATGCCCGCCATCTGGTGACCGATGTCTGGACCTCCGCCGGGGTGGTGGTGGGCATTGCCCTGGTCAGCATGACCGGCTGGTTGTGGCTGGATGCGGCGGTGGCGATCGGCGTGGCCCTGAATATCATGAAAGAAGGCTGGAGCCTGATCTGGCGGTCCTCCCAAGGCTTGATGGACGAGGCACTGGAGCCCGAGATCCTGGCCGATGTCCAGAAGGTGCTGGATGGCTTTGCACACCAGCGGGGTGAGACAGCAATCATCCGCTTTGACCACCTGAACACCCGCAAAGCCGGGCAGCGCCGTTTTGTGGATGTGCACATGCACATGCCCGCCAGCTGGACTTTGGGGCGGGCCGCCGCATTGCGTGGCAGTGTGGAGCAGGCCCTGATGAGCGAAGTCCCCGGATTGCGCGCCTCCATCCAGCTCTTGCCCAGCGATGTGGAAGCGCACTTCGACGACCCCCGGGATTTGAAATGATCGCGGTGCTGCAACGCGTGAGCGAAGCCAGTGTCCGGGTCGATGGTGCCGTGATCGGCCAAATTGGTACCGGCCTGCTGGTGCTGTTGTGCGCCGAAAAGGGCGACACTGAAGCGGTGGCCGACAAGATGCTGGCCAAGATACTCAAGTTGCGCATCTTCAGTGATGACGCCGGCAAGATGAACCTGAGCCTGCAGGATGTGGGAGGTGGTTTGCTGGTGGTGAGCCAGTTCACGTTGGCGGCCGATGTGGCAGGCGGCAACCGCCCCAGCTTCACCCAGGCCGCAACGCCTGAAGAAGGGCTTCACCTGTATGGGCATTTTGTGGCGCAAGCCCGAAAAGCCCACCCGGAGGTGCAAACCGGGCGCTTTGCCGCCGACATGAAGGTGTCTTTGGTCAACGACGGGCCAATCACGATTCCGATGCGCATGTCGGCGTGAGTTTTTGTCGGGGAGCGTCCAACGATAATCCCCGCATGACTGCAACCTCTCCTGCCGCGACATCTGCTCGCTTTGACCAGCTCCAGCTGGCCCCCGCCACCCTTCAAAACCTTGAGCAACTGGGCTACACCCAGATGACGCCCATTCAGGCCGCCAGCTTGCCGCTGACCCTGGCCGGGCAAGACCTGATCGCTCAGGCCAGCACCGGCAGCGGCAAAACGGCTGCATTCGGGCTGCCTCTGATTGAGCGCCTGCAAAGCGCCGGGTCTCCCAGCACCGCCATCCAAGCCGTGATCTTGTGCCCCACGCGCGAACTGGCCGATCAGGTCACCCAGGAAATCAGGCGCCTGGCCCGCGCACGCCAAAACGTCAAAGTGGTTACCTTGTGCGGTGGCGTGCCCTTGCGCGGCCAGACCGTGAGCCTGGAGCATGGTGCCGATGTGGTGGTCGGCACGCCCGGCCGCATCCTGGACCATCTCGATCGTGGCTCGCTCAGTCTGGCGGGTGTGAACACCCTGGTGCTCGATGAAGCCGACCGCATGCTGGACATGGGCTTTTTCGATGACATCGCCAAGGTGGTGCGCCAGTGCGCCAAAGACCGGCAAACCTTGCTGTTTTCGGCCACTTACCCTGAAGGCATCGCCAAGTTGGCGGCGCAGTTCATGCGTGCCCCGCAAACGGTGAAGGTCCTGGCGCAGCACAGCGCCCACAAAATCCGCCAGATTTGTTACGAGGTGAGCGAAAGCCAGCGACTGGATGCAGTGTCCAAACTGTTGGCGCATTTCCGGCCGGAGCGCACGCTGGCTTTTTGCAACACCAAGCAGCAGTGCCGTGATCTGGTGGCCGTGCTGCAGGCGCAGGGTTACAGCGCCTTGGCCTTGTTTGGCGAGCTGGAGCAGCGCGAACGCGACCAGGTGCTGGTGCAGTTTTCCAACCGCAGTTGCTCGGTGCTGGTGGCAACCGATGTCGCCTCGCGTGGTCTGGACGTGGAAGGCCTGGAAGCCGTCATCAACGTTGATGTGACACCCGACTCCGAAATCCACATCCACCGCATCGGCCGAACCGGACGGGGCGACGCCGAAGGGCTGGCGCTGACGCTGGTCAGCATGGACGAGATGGGCTCGGTCGGCAAGATCGAGCTGATGCAAGGCCGCGAGTCGATTTGGGCGCCGATTTCTGATTTGACCCCGGCCCCCGGAGGCCTCTTGCAACCGCCCATGCGCACTTTGCAAATCGTCGGTGGTCGCAAAGAAAAAATCCGTGCTGGCGATGTCATGGGCGCGCTGGCTGGCGAATGTGGTCTGACCCGTGAGCAGGTGGGGAAGATCAATGTGAACGAGTTTTCGACTTATGTGGCGGTTCAGGCTGAACTGGCCCGCAAGGTGGAGACGCAGCTATCACACGGCAAGGTCAAGGGCAAGAGCGTGAAGGTTCGGCTGCTCTAAATTTGATCTGGGAGCGGTGAATGGGGCGATGCGGCGGGCACCTCATGACGGGGTACCGAAAATCGGTGCCCACCGCATCGCCCCATTCACCTTGGCTGCTATTCAAAATTCACGAGTTGTTCACATGTACAACGGTTTCGGTTGTCAACCGAAACCTCAATCTGTCACTGATAGGGATTCTTCAATCCCAATCCCGCCAAGATGTCGATCTCATAGGCCTCCATCTCTTCAGCATCGGCTTCGCTGGTTTCGTGGTCCCAGCCCTGGGCATGCAAAGTGCCATGGACCAGCAAGTGTGCGTAGTGCGCGGCCAGCGTTTTTCCCTGCTCTTTCGCCTCGCGGGCCACCACTGGCGCGCACAGCACCAGGTCGGCCGTCACCACCGGTTCTTGCGTGTAATCAAAGGTCAGCACGTTGGTGGCGTAGTCTTTTTTGCGGTAGCTGCTGTTCAGGCCCCGGCCTTCTTCTTCCCCCACGATGCGCACCGTGATCTCGGCATCGGCATTGAGCGCGTGGCGGATGGCACGGGCGACCGCATGGCGGGGCAGGGCGGCGCGGTGCCTGGCAGCGTAGGGGATGTCGCCGAACTGAAGCGAGAGTTGGAGTTGTTTCAGTGCCATGTCGGTTGGGTCTGTGTCATTCGTCGGCGGGCAGAGGTTTGCGGCGGGTCGATATGCCCGCGCGCAAGACGGCGCTGCCTTGCGCATCGTAGGCATCCACGATGCGGGCAACCAGGGGGTGACGCACCACGTCGGCGCTCGAAAAGCGGGTAAAGGCGATGCCCTTGACGCGTTTGAGCACCCGTTCGGCGTCGATCAGTCCACTGAGCTGGCTTTTGGGCAGGTCGACCTGGCTGACGTCGCCAGTGATCACCGCTTTGGCGCCAAAGCCGATGCGGGTCAGGAACATCTTCATTTGTTCGGTGGATGTGTTTTGTGCTTCGTCCAGGATCACGAACGCGTTATTGAGTGTGCGCCCGCGCATGAAGGCCAGCGGCGCGATCTCGATGGCGTTGCGCTCAAAGGCTTTTTGTACTTTGTCATACCCCATCAGGTCGTACAGCGCGTCGTACAGTGGGCGCAAATAAGGGTCGACCTTTTGCGACAGATCGCCGGGCAAAAAGCCCAGTCTTTCGCCGGCTTCCACGGCCGGCCGCGTCAACACGATGCGTTGAACACTGGCCCGCTCCAGCGCATCCACCGCACAGGCCACGGCCAGATAGGTTTTACCGGTGCCCGCAGGCCCTATGCCGAAGGTGATGTCGTGGGTGGCGATATTTTCAAGGTACGCCGCCTGAACGGGCGTGCGGGCCTTCAGGTCGGCACGGCGGGTTTGCAAGTCGGGTGGCGCCATGCCTGTCTCTGCGGCGGGGTCTCCGGCCAGCATCAGTTGCACCATGTCAGGGGCAATCGGGCGGTCGGCCCGCTCATATATGGCTTGCAAAATCTCCATGGCACGCACGGCCACGGCCTTGGGCCCGTCCACCTTGAACTGCTCATGGCGGTGCGCGATGCCCACTTGCAGGCCTGCTTCGATCGTGCGCAGGTGCTCGTCCATCGGACCGCACAGGTGTGCCAGGCGGGTATTGTTGTGCGGGGTGAAGGTGTGTCTGACGATCAAGTGGATAATCCTGTTCGTGGTGGTTTCGCTGGGTTATTTGCCGGCCGAGGAGCCCCGATTCTCCTCCATATCAATGCAACCTAAAGGCCCCCCATGATTGGCAAACTCACAGGCATCCTGAGCGACAAGAACCCACCCGAGGTGGTGGTGGATTGCCATGGCGTGGGCTACGAAGTCAATGTGCCCATGAGCACTTTTTACAACTTGCCTGCGACCGGTGAAAAAGTCAGTCTGGTCACGCACTTTGTGGTGCGCGAGGATGCGCAGATTCTTTACGGCTTTGCCACCTTGTCAGAGCGTGAGGCCTTTCGCCAGCTCATCAAGATTTCCGGCGTCGGTCCCCGCACGGCCTTGAGCGTGTTGTCGGGTATGAGCGTGTCAGACCTGGCGCAGGCCATCACCACGCAAGAAGTCGGGCGCTTGGTCAAAGTGCCGGGCATTGGCAAGAAAACCGCCGAGCGCCTGTTGCTCGAACTCAAAGGTAAGCTGGGGGGTGACCTTGGCGGCCTGTTTGCCACGAACACCAGCGATGCCCAAAACGACATCCAGCAAGCCTTGCTGGCGCTGGGCTACAGTGACAAAGAGGCAGCGGCTGCCCTCAAGAGCCTGCCCGCCGATGTGGGCGTGAGCGAGGGCATCAAGCTGGCACTCAAGGCCCTGAACAAATGAAGACGAGCTGAGACATGAGCATCCGCACCGACGATTTCGCCCCGCAGCCCGAACCCCGAGTCATTTCGGCGGCGCCGGTCTCCCACCATGAAGAGGCGATTGAACGCGCCCTGCGCCCCAAGCTGCTCGACGAGTATGTCGGTCAGGTCAAGGTGCGCGAGCAACTGGAAATCTTCATCAGCGCCGCCAAAATGCGCCAAGAGCCGCTGGACCATGTGTTGCTGTTTGGCCCGCCCGGTTTGGGCAAAACCACGCTGAGCCACATCATCGCGGCCGAGCTGGGTGTGAACCTGCGCCAGACCAGTGGCCCGGTGCTCGAAAAGCCCAAAGACCTGGCCGCGCTTTTGACCAATCTGGAGCGCAACGATGTGCTCTTCATTGACGAGATTCATCGGCTGTCGCCCGTGGTCGAAGAGATCTTGTACCCCGCGCTGGAGGACTACCAGATCGACATCATGATCGGCGAAGGCCCTGCCGCCCGCAGCATCAAGCTCGACTTGCAACCCTTCACGCTGGTGGGCGCCACCACCCGTGCGGGCATGCTCACCAACCCGCTGCGCGACCGCTTTGGCATCGTTTCGCGGCTGGAGTTTTACACGCCCGAAGAGCTGACCCGCATCGTCACCCGCAGCGCAGGTTTGCTCAAGGCGCCGATCGATGCCGCAGGCTCTTTCGAGATTGCCCGCCGCTCACGTGGCACGCCGCGCATTGCCAACCGGCTGTTGCGCCGGGTGCGTGACTATGCCGACGTCAAGGGCGATGGCACCATCCACAAAGGCCTGGCGGAGTCGGCCCTGGTCATGTTGGACGTGGACCCGGAAGGCTTTGATCTGATGGACCGCAAACTGTTGGAAGCCGTGATCCACCGATTTGACGGGGGCCCGGTTGGCCTGGACAACATCGCCGCCAGCATCGGTGAAGAGCGCGACACCATCGAAGACGTGATTGAGCCGTATCTGATTCAGCAGGGCTATTTGCAACGCACGCCGCGCGGTCGCATGGCCACCCTGGCCGCTTTCAAGCATTTGGGGGTCACGCCGCCCAAGTCTTTTGGCGACCGACACTGATCGGTGCGGCTGACGCCACAGCAAGCGTCTGCAAATCCAAACCCTTCAGGTCGTCGCTTCGTCTTTGCCCAGCGCCTCCAGATGCGAGGTGTCGCCCCAGCCCACCAGTGAAAGCCCTTCGGGTGTCCACAGCAGCCGGTTGACGGCGGTGTTGGTCAGTTGCCAGGTGCGCGGGGCTTGCAGCGTCAGGCGGGTGGCCGCTCGGTACAAAACGTCCAGCACGCCGCCGTGGGCCACCAGAACGATTTGCTGGCCTTTGTGTTGCGCAGCCAGTTCATCGACGGTTTTCAGGATGCGCTCGCGCAGCGTGACCAAAGACTCGCCACCACCGGGGGGTGTCCATTCGGGCACACGCTTGCGCCATTGAAGCGCGTGCTCGGGCAATTCGGCTTCGATTTGGGCAAATGTGCGGCCCTGAAACACACCAAAATGCCGCTCGCGCAGACCAGCATGCACCGCGACTGTTTGGCCCATGGCCTGCGCAATCGCACTGGCCGTGGCGTGGGCGCGCGATAAATCACTGGCGTAAATGGCATCGACCGTGTCGCGCTGTGCCAAGGCTTGCGCCAGATGGCTTGCCTGTCGCAGCCCCACTTCGTTCAGTGGAATGTCCAGATGCCCCTGGAGTCGGGTGTCCACGTTCCAGGTGGTTTCTCCGTGGCGAATGGCCAGAATGCGGGTGGCGTCCATGAAGTCCTTGGGTCAGCGTGGCAGTTCGATGTTCACCCGGCGCAGGCCTGCAGGCGGGTTCGGGAAATTGGCCAGTGCGGCTTGAAACAGGGTGGCAAAAATGGTGTTGTTGTCTCGCCAGGGCCCATCGTGCGAGGCCCGGGTTTCGAAGACCACCTGGCCTGTCTTGAGGTCGCGCATGATCAGCCCCACTTCCCGGTGGTAATGCGTGGGTGGTGGAAAGCGCATGCCCATGCCCATTCCCAAGCCAACATGGGGTCCGAGGCCGCTGCCCAGGTAGATGTTCCCATAGGGCGTCCAGCCCGGAGGCAAAGGGCGACCCCAAGGGTCGGCCAGGTACTGCACACCCGAAAAACTCACCAGCACGCTGATTTGAGCGCCCGCATCGTCACGCACCAGGCCCACGGCTGTCATGGCCGCCTGGGCCTGTTGTTCGGCCAGTCCGGCTTCTGGGTTGTTGACTTGCGAGGGCAGCCGTTCAAACCTGTATTTGGCGCCTTGCAAGCTCATGCCGGTCGGTACGGCTGCCACCGACACGACGTCGCTGTCGATGATGCGCATGGAGGCGCAACCGGTCAGCAGGCTCAGGGCCAGAACGCAGACCAGTCCAAAAAAGCGTCGAATTTCCCTGTTCATGGCATACCTCCCGAGGGGATTTAGACCGAGATCACCTGAATCCCCGGTAAACCGGGTTCAGAGAAACTTTCTTCATCAAAGGCCTTGTCTCCTTCATCCGATTCGATACCGGTGATTTTGAGACTTTTGAAACCATGCAGTTTGGTATCCATCAAATGCGAGGGGACCACGTTCTGCAGTGCTGCAAACATGTTTTCTATGCGGCCAGGGTGCTTTTTTTGCCACTCGCGCAACATGTTGCCGACCTGCACGCGCTGCAGGTTTTCCTGGCTGCCACACAGTGTGCAGGGGATGATCGGGAACTGTCGGTGCTCTGCCCAACGGATCAGGTCGGTCTCGGCCACATAGGCCAGTGGCCGGATCACCATGAACTCGCCGTTGTCGCTGACCAATTTGGGTGGCATGCCTTTGAGTTTGCCGCCAAAAAACATGTTCAAAAAGAAAGTCTGGAGCATGTCATCGCGGTGGTGGCCCAGTGCCAGCTTGTTGCATTTGAGCTCACGCGCCACGCGGTACAAAATGCCCCGGCGCAGGCGCGAGCACAGGCTGCACATGGTCTTGCCTTCGGGAATTTTGTCCTTGACGATCGAATAGGTGTCTTGCGTTTCGATGTGGAATTCGACGCCCATTTCCTTCAGGTAGGCGGGCAGGATGTGGTCGGGGAAACCGGGCTGCTTTTGGTCCAGGTTCACCGCCACGAGCTCGAAGTTCACCGGGGCACGGGCCTTCATCTTGAGCAGAATGTCCAGCATGCCGTAACTGTCCTTGCCGCCCGACATGCAGACCATGATGCGGTCACCTTCTTCAATCAGGTTGAAGTCGGAGATGGCCTGGCCCATCTGGCGACACAGGCGCTTTTCCAGTTTGTGGGTCTCTCGTTCGATCTTGGCGGCCTTGGCCGCATCGCTCACTTCGGGCTCGACCCAATTGTTGTCAGTTGCTGTGTTCATGGCTTCACCACTGTCCTGTTTCCATGCGAATGGCCACTTCGCAGTCTTCAAAAATTTCAAGTTTGGCAATCTTGACGCGCACGCCCAGCACACCCGGTAATTGCATCAGGCGGTTGGAGAGTTTGCCGATCAGTGTTTCCAGCAGGTTGACGTGCTCGGAGGTGCATTCTTCAATGATGATCTTGCGCACTTTGCGGTAGTCCAGCACGTGCATGATGTCATCGTCGCTGGGCAAAACCGCTTGCGAACCCAGGTTCAGCTCGGCATCGACCTGGATCGGTTGCGGATCGATTTTTTCGTGTTCCAGGATGCCCAGGTTGGCGTCAAAGCGCAAACCGGTGAGCTCCAGGGTTTGGTGTCCAGCAGGGGTTTTCATGGGGCGGATTTGATCTGAAAAATTTCAACCCCGACCGCTTCGCAGTCCGGGTATACATCGGGTTTGCAGGTGGACAGGCGCACGGCCTTCACCTGCGGGTGCGCGATCAGCTCGCGCATCAGATCGTCGCACAGGGTTTCTTGCAGCACGATGTGGCCTTGCGCCACGCGCTTTGCAATCACCTCGCGGATGAAGTCGTAATCCACCACTTCGGACAAATCGTCTTGCGCTGGCGTGGATGCGCCGTAGGGTACGAACAACTCGACGTTGAAGACAATGCGCTGTGGACCCAGCTTTTCAAAGTCGTGTGCGCCGATGCGCACGTCCACCGTGTGGTTGCGCAAAAACAGGCGGCGGCAATCCAGCGCCAGTGCGGTGACGGCGTCGTTCATGCGTCGGCTTTCGTGTTGGCGGTGTCGGCCAAAAACATCACATCGCGCTCCAGGGGCACCAGGTGCTGGCCGTTGTCCACGCAAAGGGTGGTGCCAGTGATGCAGGGGTTTTGTGCCAGAAACAGGCAGGTGGCCGCGACCTGGGTCGGGTCAATCGGCTGGCGCAGCAGGTTGACGCGGCTGGCCCGGTCAAAGTTGTCTTGCGTTTGCGGCCCGCTCAAAAACATCAGGCCAGGGGCCACGCCGCAAACGCGCAGTGCAGGCGCCAAGGCCTGGGCTTGCAGCGCCACCGAGCGCTCCAGCGCCAGTTTGGACACGGTGTAGGAAAAATAATCCGGGTTCAGGTTGAACACCTTCTGGTCCAGGATATGGATCACGCTGCGCTCACCGGGCCGGGCGTCGGGTGCAGCTTGCCGGGCCATGTGCGAGGCCAAAGCCAGTGGGGCGATCAGGTTCACCTCCAACTGCTGGCGGGTGCCGGGCAGGTCCATCGCTGTGCCGGTGTCCGGCTCAAACAAAGAGGCGTTGTTCACCAGGCAGTGCAGCGGGCCGTGGCTTTGCCCGATGTGCGTCAGCATGTGCTCGACATCACTGGCCACGCCCAAGTCGGCAGCCACGAGTTGAATCTGTGCGCCCATGGCTTGCAATTCGGTTTGCAGGGCGCGTGCGGCCGTTCCCGAGTGCTGGTAATGGCACCACACGCGCCAGCCCGCAGCCGCAAATTGGCGAACGATCGCTGCGCCCAGGCGGTGAGCGCCTCCGGTGACCAGAACTTGTTTCATGGATAGACGGCCTGACAGCTCGGGCTGCACAGAATAAAGAAGACCAACAAAGAAACCAATTATCGGGCAAGCCGCTCATGCGAGCCCCTTTCTGCCCACATTGCCCTCCAAAGAAGCAGCCCCCTTCGGCGACAATCGCCGCGTGAACCCGTCAAACGCCACCGCCCCCTCTGAATTAACCCAGCGTATCCAGCAGGCCATTGCCCAGGCGGGTGGCTGGCTGGGTTTTGACCGTTTCATGGCCATGGCCTTGTACGAGCCGGGGCTGGGTTATTACACCAATGCCCTTCAAAAATTTGGCACCATGCCCTCGTCTGGCAGTGATTTCGTGACCGCACCGGGCATGTCGCCCCTGTTTGGCCAGACCTTGGCGGAGCAGGTGCGCCAGGCCCTTGATGTCACGAAGACCCACGAGGTGTGGGAGTTTGGCGCGGGCACCGGCGCCCTGGCCTTGCAATTGCTGGACAGCTTGGGCGATGCCGTGCACAGCTACACCATCATCGACTTGTCGGGCAGCTTGCGTGCCCGCCAGGCAGACACCTTGCGCAAGCACGCCGACAAGCTGCGTTGGCTCGATGCCTGGCCAGATGCCATCGAAGGGGTGGTGGTGGGCAACGAGGTGCTGGACGCCATGCCCGTGCAGCTGTTGCAGCGCACGAACGGCGTCTGGCACGAGCGTGGGGTGGTCAGCACAGGCGAGGGTTTTGCATGGCAAGACCGCGCCACCGACTTGCGTCCGCCCATCGACATCGAAGGCGAACACGATTACCTGACCGAGATCCACCCCCAGGCCCAGGCCTTTGTCGCCAGCCTGGCCGAGCGCCTGCTGGCGGGGCGGGGCGGAGCGGCGTTCTTTCTGGACTACGGGTTCCCCGAGGCCGAGTACTTTCACCCGCAGCGCCACATGGGCACCGTCATGTGCCACCAGTTGCACCAGGCGGACGACAACCCCTTGGTGGCCGTGGGCCAAAAAGACATCACCGCCCATGTCGATTTCACAGGGGTGGCGCTGGCGGCACAAAACGCCGGGCTGGACGTCTTGGGTTACTGCAGCCAGGCCTGGTTTTTATTGAATTTGGGCTTGGCCGAGCGCATGTCTGCCGCCTCTTTGCCCGAGCGCAGCCAGGCCCAGCGCCTGATCAACGAGCACGAAATGGGCGAGTTGTTCAAGGTGATCGGCTTTGCCACCGCAGCCGACTGGTCGGCCCAGGGCTTTGCCCGGGGTGACCGCTCGCATCGCCTGTAAACGGCATCAAGGCAAGCTATGTTGCGCTGGCTCATCGTGGTGTTTTTGGCCTTGATCATTTTCAGTGGCCTGCAGCCTTGGCTGCAAAAGCTGGGGTTTGGCCGGTTGCCGGGTGACTTCCGCTTTCGCCTGTTTGGGCGCGAGTGGTTTGTGCCCCTGACCAGCACCTTGTTGCTGAGCCTGGTGGCGGGCCTGATCGCCAAGTGGTTGTGAGTCCGAAAGCTTGCAAAAGCATCAAAACCGCTAACGTGTTACAGTGTTGCACGCCATTGGCGACTTATGCCCATCTCGCTCTTTCTGAGCCGATAGCGCATCCCGGCAGAGGGATGCCAGTCTTGTCCTCCACTGTGCACATCGCCCGCCATGCTCTTTTTCGAGCTGGGCCCAGACGATTTTTTTGCTTCCTTTTGACGCACCTCTGCACGGTGATGTTCTATGGCAGGCCTCAGGGCCTGCACATCGGGGGCTTTTTTTGGCAGCAGGACATGCCAATACCCGAGCCGCTGACAGCCCCCAAAGGGTCAAAAAAGCGGCCCGACCCCCTTCGTTAAAATACATGACTATTCAATACTGTTCACACCAACCCATCTCCATGGGAAAATTCCGAATTCAACCGTGCTCCAGGGCATTGCCCAATGGCGCATTTGGCGCGCAAGTGTCCGTGGCCAGTGGCCGTGGCAGCGCCAGCACCGACCGCGTGATGCGTTTTGTGCCCGAATTTGCAACGCCTGACGCTGCCAGCCAATATGCCCTCGACGAAGGCATGTTGTGGGTGGAGCGCCAGACCTCCAAACCGATCCTGCTTTGAGAAAGACGTTTTAATGGCTAAAGAAGAACTGATTGAACTGATGGGTGTGGTGAACGAAGTTTTGCCCGACACGCGTTTTCGCGTGACGCTGGACAACGGTCACCAATTGATCGCCTACTCGGCTGGCAAAATGCGCAAAAACCACATCCGCATTCTGGCGGGTGACCGTGTGACGCTGGAGCTCTCGCCCTATGACTTGAGCAAAGGCCGCATCAGCTTCCGTCACCTGGCAGGCCGCGCCCCGATGGCGCCACGTCGTCCACCTGCACGCTGACCCGGTTCTCGGCTCCTCTCGTTGACCTGAGTCAACCTGCAAGGCCCTTGAATCGTCGAGCATGGCCCCCAAGTGGTTTCGAACACGGGGAGTTTCATGACAGATTCGGCAGAAGCCTTGCACATTGTTTGTCCGCACTGCCACACCACCAACCGGGTGCGTGTGGCCGACATGCGCCATGCACCCGATTGCGGGCAATGCCACCAGGCCTTGTTTGGCGGTCATCCGCTGGCGCTGGACACCCACACTTTTGACAAGCACATTGGCCGCAGCCATGTGCCAGTATTGGTGGATTTTTGGGCGCCCTGGTGTGGTCCTTGCCGCATGATGGCTCCCGCCTACGAGCAAGCTGCCAGCCTTCTGGAGCCCGCTGTCCGGGTGGCCAAACTCAACACCGAAGACGCGCAGGCCATCTCCGCCCGTTTCAATATTCGCAGCATCCCCACTCTGGCTTTGTTCATCGGCGGCAAAGAAGTGGCTCGCCAGGCTGGCGCCTTCCGCACGGCGCAAGACATTGCTGACTGGACGCGTTCCCACATGTGAGTTGACCTGATGGGCTCTGTTGCAAGTCTCTGCTTCAGCCCAGCGCATCACCCCAGAGCTTGCGCGATCGCCTTGACCCGCGCTTGCGCGATCTGTTTGCCAATTTCCGGGCCTGCCAAACCCTCCGCGGCGGCCGCTTGGGCAATCGGTGCCGTCTGGACCGACAGCGCTGCATGTTGTGCATGCAGCAATCTGGCCGCTTGCGGGTAAGCCGCATCTTCAAACCCCAGCCTTCCGCGCGCATCGCATTCGCAGGCCTGTAGCAACCGCGCAAAACGCTCAGGTTGGCGAATCGCGTCGCAGCGTTCCAGCAGGCGCATCACGGCCTGCGGCCCCAGCTCTGCGCTGCGGTGGATGTTGCCGTGTTCACGCGCCACCACCTCGGCCAGTTCTTTGCAGTCGCTGGGCACGCGCAGGCGTTCGCAGACCTTTTGTAAAAGCTTCACGCTGCGGTCTTCATGGCCGATGTGGCGGGGAAGCGCGTCAGCAGGCGTGGTGCCTTTGCCCAGATCGTGCATCAGGCAGGTCACGCGCACGGCCAGCGGCATGTTCAGCCGGGCGCACATGTCCATCACCAGCATCATGTGCACGCCCGTGTCCACCTCGGGGTGGTATTCAGGCCGTTGCGGCACGCCCCACAGGCGGTCCAGTTCGGGCAGCAAAACTTTGAGCGCACCGCAGGCCCGCAGCACCTCGAAGAGCCGCGAGGGCTGCGTGCTCATCAGGCCCTTGGACATCTCTTGCCAAACCCGCTCCGGCACCAGGTGGTTGACCTCACCGTCTTCGACCATGGCCTGCATGAGTGCCATCGTCTCGGGGGCCACAGCAAAGTCGTTAAAGCGTGCGGCAAAGCGGGCCACGCGCAAGATGCGCACCGGGTCTTCTGCAAAAGCGGCTGTCACATGGCGCAGTTGTTTGGCGCGCAAGTCAGCCAGGCCACCCCAGGGGTCAATGACTTGACTCAGCCAAGCGGGTGCCTGGCTGGCATCTGCCAGCGAGGATGACTGCAAGGCGGCCGCCTCAGCCTCAGGCAACGCCATGGCATTGATCGTCAGGTCGCGCCGGGCCAGGTCTTCTTCGAGCGTGACACCAGGGTCAGCGTGCACCGCAAAGCCTTTGTAGCCATGGGCGGTTTTGCGCTCGGTGCGGGCCAGGGCATATTCCTCGCGGGTGCGCGGGTGCAAAAAAACCGGAAAGTCTTTGCCCACCGGCATATAGCCTTGCGCAGTCATGGCGCCTGGCGTGCTGCCCACCACCACCCAGTCGCGGTCGTTCACGGGCAAACCCATCAAGGCATCGCGTACCGCACCGCCGACGACAAAAACAGCCATGTGCGCCTTCAGCGGTGGAGCCGGAAAGGCTCTTCAAAGTCGATGAAGTCCTGTTCGGCCAACGCGTCGTCGGTCCAGGCTTTCACGCCGGGCAAGGCGCACACACGGTCCATGTACGCGCGCACATCGGCGGGCACGGGCAATGCGTAGGTTTTCAGGCGCATGACCACCGGCGCAAAGTATGCATCGGCCACGCTGAAGTGGCCAAACAGCATCGGGCCACCGTGTTCCCTGAGCAGGCCGATCCATAAGCTGCAAAGTCGGTCCAGGTCGGCGCGCACGGCGGGGTTGTCGCGCAGGGCGAGGGCGCCGATGTCGGGCAGGTGCGCTTCGATGTTCATCGGGCAAGCACTGCGCAGGCCGACAAAGCCACTGTGCATGTCGGCGCAGACGCTGCGCGCCCGTGCCCGGGCAGCGCGGTCGGTGGGCCAAAGTTTCTTTTCGGGGAATTGTTCAGCCAAGTATTCGGCAATGGCCAGGGAGTCCCACACAGCCAGGCCGTCGTGCACCAGCACCGGCACCTTGCCAGCCGGGTTGATGTCTTTCAGTGCCGCCTTGAACTGCGAGTCGGGCGCAAAGCTGTCAAAGCGGACAAAGACTTCTTCGAAGTCGATGCCCGCCTGGCGCAGCAGCACCCAAGGCCGCATCGACCAGGACGAGTAGTTTTTGTTGGCGATGTACAGCTGGACCATGTTTTCTCCCGAGACAAGAAATGGAATGGTAACGGGACTTGGCGCAGCCATCCTGGCCTGAGCGCTGGCCTTGATTCAAGCGCAGGGGCTGCACCTGAAGCGCAGCCATGAAAGGCTGCGAATGTCAGCGGCCCGCTTGCGCGCGCCAGCGGTTCATTTTGCTGCGAGGTCCGCGATGGCCCAGGTAGGTGGGGGCGACCCCTGCCGCAGAGGCGGGCGCGATGCCCAGCGCTGCAAGGCCTGGCCGTTGGCCGGTGGCGATGTTGTCCACTGCCATGGAGGCCAGGTTGTCGCGGCTCATGAGCGGTTCGCCCGGGGCCAGCTCCATGGCCAGCGCTTGCAGCCAGCCCACCCACATCGGCAAGCCGACCACGGGACGGCCTTTGCCATGGTTCACCCCGGCCCATTGCCCCGACAGTTTGACCAACTCGCCGAGGGTCAGGACATCAGGACCACACAATTCATAGGTTTGACCTGTGGTGTCCGGTTTTTGCAAACAAGTCACCACCGCCCGAGCCACATCGCCCACCCAAACAGGCTGAAAGCGGGTGCCACTGCCCGCCAGTGGCATGAAAGGTGCCACCGCTTGCAGGTCGGCAAACAGGTTCAAAAATTTGTCTTCGGCCCCAAAGATCACGCTGGGGCGCAGAACTGTCATGGCCAGCTTGGCGTTGTGCAACACCGTCTCGCCGCGTGCTTTGCTGCGCTGGTACATCGACGGGCCTTGCGGGTCGGCACCCAGCGCGCTGATGTGCACGAGCCTGCGTACGCCCGATTTTTCCATGGCGTTGGCGATCTTGCCGGGCAAGTCGACATGCACTTGTTCGAAGCGTTCTTCACTGCCATGCAGTACCGCCACCAGGTTGACCACCGCATCGTGCCCGGACATCAATCGGGCCAGATCGGCTTCGTTGTGCACCGAGGCTTCGATGACGGTCAGCCCTGGCAGGCTTTGCACGCTGGCGGCATTGACCGCGCGGCGGGTGGGCACGGTGATGTGCCAGCCCAAACGGGCCAATTGCTCGCAGACTTGGCGGCCCACAAAGCCGCTGCCACCTAAAACCAAAACGCGGGGAGTGTTCATTTTTTCGATCAGGCGCCTAGGCCCGTGACGGCTTGGTGCATGGCGTCCATGGCCTGGTCGACGATCTGGCTTCGCCAGGCATCGGTGTCTGTATAAAACGCGTCCATCAGGTCTTGCTTGATTTGCCCACGCAAGGCTTCACTTGCTTCGGGGTGCAATTGCAGCCAGTGGTCACCGCGCAAGGCGCGCATGACTTTGTCCGGGGGCTGCGTGCCGTACTCCATGGCAATGCCTGTGTACTTTGCTTGCGGGCACTCCTGGTAGGCCGCCATCCACATCAGCCCCGTGAGCATGGGGGAGCTCGACGAGCCGTCGTAGATCGAGGTGATGCCCTGGCCCCACCAGGCTTTGGCGCGCTGGTAAGCCGCTGCATCGTCTGCGCAGGCAAAAATGCGCTCGCCCACGCCGCTCGGGCCCAAACCGGTGTGCAGGTCAATCCAGGCCAAATGCTGACAACTTTGGCCATATTTCTGCAGCACCTTGCGCAAGCTGAGGTTGCTCCAGGTGGGCGCTTGGCCACCAAAGAACAAACCATCTGGAAACTCGTGTTGTCCCTTGGAGATCGCCGACTGAAAGGCTTTCATCCCGCGCTCGGCAATGTAGCGGTCGGTCGCTGCCGCGTTGGCGGCGTCTGGCGGCCACACGTCGGGCAACAACAGGGGTTGGATTTCGCGGTAGGCCGGGTTGTCTGGCAGCGCTTGGCTGAAGTCCTGAAAGTTGCGGTTGATGTCCACGTTTTCGTGGGTCACCCGCCTGACGTGTGAAAACCCGTGCGGGTTGAGTGCGTGGATGTAAAGCACGGCCACGCCCTTGGCCCTGGCGGCTTCGCGCCATGCGGTGTTTTGCAAAGCGTGAACCTGCACGCCTGAGCCGCAATAGCCTTCCACGCCATGGCAGGCGCTGCTGACAACCAACAAATTGGAGGCATCTGGCGGGCCGTCAAACACCACATCCATGGCCAGTTCTTCGCCATCGCGACCCGCCAGCGGGTGGACATTGGCGTCTACCTGCAGGCCGGCAGCCTGTGCGGCGCTCAGAAATTTTTGGCGGGCTTGGGCGTAGCTTGTGGAAAAGCCTTCTTGGACTGCATTCATGCCGATTTCCGGTCAGGCCGTTTGAGTCGGCTTGGCCAGCCACTGTGTGGCCAATTCCACCCAATAAGTGCCGCCCAGGGGGATCAGGTCGTCGTTGAAGTCGTAACTGGGGTTGTGCAAGGTGCAGGGGCCGCCGCCGTGGCCCATTTCGCGGTGGGCGCCGTCGCCGTTGCTGATGAACACATAGGCCCCAGGCTTGGCCTGCAGCATGTACGAGAAGTCTTCTGCGCCCATGGTGGGCTCTTGGGGCAAAACATGCTCTGCGCCCACGATGCCCGACATCACCTGGCGGGCAAAGTCGGCTTCCGGAGCGCTGTTGATGGTGGGGGGGTAGTTGCGAATGAACTCGAATTCGCAGGTGGCGTCAAACGCGGTACAAATTGAAGTGGCCACCTTCTGCATGCGGGACTCGATCAAGTCGAGCACCTCGATGCTGAACGTGCGCACGGTGCCCTGCAACTCGCAAGAGTCAGGCACCACGTTGGTGGCTTCACCCGCGTGGATCATGGTGACCGAGATCACGCCCGCATCGACGGGTTTTTTGTTGCGGGTGATGATGGTCTGAAAGCCTTGCACCATCTGGCAGGCAATCGGCACAGGGTCGATGCCGTTGTGTGGCAATGCGGCGTGGCTGCCCTTGCCGCGCACCACGATTTTGAATTCGTTGCTGGACGCCATGACCGGGCCTGCACTGACCGCAAAGGTGCCCACTGGCGCACCTGGCCAGTTGTGCATGCCGAACACGGCCTGCATGGGGAACTTGTCGAACAAGCCGTCCTTGATCATTTCGCGAGCGCCGCCACCGCCTTCTTCGGCAGGTTGGAAGATCAGGTACACCGTGCCGTCAAAGTCGCGGTGTTTGGACAAATGCTTGGCTGCTGCCAGCAGCATGGCGGTGTGGCCGTCGTGGCCACAAGCATGCATCTTGCCCTGGTGTTTGCTGGCATGGGCAAAGGTGTTGAACTCCTGCATGGGCAGCGCGTCGATGTCGGCCCGCAAACCAATGCCCCGTCCGCAGACGCCACCGTCACGCCCGTGCACGATGCCCACCACACCCGTGGTGCCCATGCCCCGGTGGATGGGGATGCCCCAATCGGTCAGTTGCTTGGCGACCACATCGGCCGTGCGCACTTCCTGGAAGCACAGCTCGGGATGGGCGTGAATGTCTTTGCGAATGGCCGAGATGCTGGCCGCGTCGGTGAGGATGGAGTCGATGATTTTCATGATCACAGTCTAGCGGGACTTGGTCTGGCTTGCCAACACCCCTGTGCACATGGGGGACAAGCGGGGCGCCCGCCCAAGGGTGGGTATGGGCCACAATTGGACAGTATCCTTGCCCCAAGCCAGACTGTCCTTTTTCAAAGCCCCATGACCGACTCCCTTTTGGCCTCCCAGAACGTGCGCGGCGCTTGCCCGCACGACTGCCCTGACACCTGCGCCTTGCTGACCACGGTTGAGCATGGCCGTGCCGTGAAGGTCCAGGGCAACCCCGCGCATGCCCCCACCGATGGCGTGTTGTGCACCAAGGTCTCGCGCTATACCGAGCGCACCTACCACCCAGAGCGTTTGCTGCATCCATTGCGACGGGTGGGGCCCAAGGGTTCGGGGCAGTTCGAGCCCGTGGGCTGGGACGATGCGCTGGATGCCATTGCAGACCGTCTGAAAGCCATTGCCGCCCGCGACCCCCAAGCGGTGCAGCCCTACAGCTATGCCGGCACCATGGGGCATGTGCAGAGCGAATCGATTGCCGGGCGGTTTTTTCACAAGCTGGGCGCTTCGCTGCTGGACCGCACGATTTGCGCCTCGGCCGGGGCAGAGGCCCTGACCCAGACCCTGGGCAACAAGGTGGGCATGAAGGTGGAGTTTTTTGCCGAATCCAAACTCATCGTGATTTGGGGCAGCAACTCGATCGGCAGCAACCTGCATTTTTGGCGCATCGCCCAAGAGGCCAAACGCAAGGGCGCCAAGCTGGTCTGCATCGACCCACGGCGCACTGAAACGGCCGAAAAGTGTCACGAGCACATCGCCATCCGACCCGGCACCGATGCCGCGCTGGCTCTGGCCTTGATGCACGAACTGATCGTCCACAACTGGCTCGACACCGATTACATCGACCGCTACACCCTGGGCTGGGATGGCCTGCGCGCGCGGGCACTGGAGTGGACACCCGAACGCGCCGCCGATGTGTGTGGCGTGCCGGCAGCGCAGATCCGGCAACTGGCGCTCGATTGGGGCACCACCCGGCCCGCAGCCATCCGCCTGAACTACGGCATGCAGCGTGTGCGTGGCGGCGGCAATGCGGTGCGGGCGGTGGCCTGTTTGCCGGCGTTGACAGGCGCCTGGCGGCACCGTGCAGGTGGCGTTCTGCTGAGCAGCTCGGGGCATTTTCCGGTCCGGCGTGCGGCTTTGCAGCGGCCCGATTTGCTGGGCGAGCGGCGCCCGCGCACCATCAACATGGCCAAGATTGGGGATGAGTTGTTGCGCCCGGCATCGCCCGAATTCGGCCCCAAGATCGAAGCCCTGATCGTTTACAACAGCAACCCGGTGGCGATTGCGCCCGAGTCGGGCAAGGTGGTGCGGGGTTTTGCCCGCGAAGACCTGTTCACCGTGGTGCTCGAGCATTTCCAGACCGACACCGCCGACTACGCCGACTTCATCTTGCCGGCCACCACCCAGCTGGAGCACTGGGACATTCACACCAGCTATGGCCACACCGATGTGTTGCTGAACCGCCCCGCGATTGCACCCGTTGGACAAGCCCGCACCAACACCGACATCTTCAGGGCGCTGGCGCAGCGCATGGGTTTTGACGAGCCCTGTTTTGCCGAGAGCGACGAAAGCCTGTGCCGCAGTGCCATCGGCGATGAAAAGGATTTTGAGCAGTTGCTGGCCCACGGCTTTGTCTCCTTGCCGCTGCCCGATGCACCGTTTGCGCAGGGCGGGTTTCCCACGCCTTCAGGGCGCTGTGAATTCTTCAGCCAGCGCTTGGTCGACCAGGGCTTGGACGGCTGGCCCGACCATTTGCCCAATTACGAGCTGGCCACGCCGGGCGGTCGTTACCCGCTGGCCATGATCTCGCCGCCCGCCCGCAATTTTTTGAACTCCAGCTTTGTCAACGTCAAAAGCCTGCGCGACATCGAAGCCGAGCCGGTGCTCGAGATGCACCCGCAAGATGCCTTGCAGCGCGGCATTGCCGATGGCAGTGTGGTCAAGGTGTTCAACGACCGGGGCAGCTACCACTGCAAGGCGCGGGTCAACCAGCGTGCCCGGCCTGGGGTGGTCAATGGCCTGGGCGTCTGGTGGCGCAAGCTGGGCCTGAACGGCACCAACGTGAACGAGTTGACCAGCCAGCACCTGACCGATTTGGGCCGGGCCCCGGTGTTTTACGACTGCCTGGTGGAGGTGGCCCCTGACCCCGAATTCACGGCGTTACACGCCAAGGACATGACCCATGCCTGAACTGAAAATCGAGCGTGAACACGCATTGGGTTTGGCCGGTGCGCGCGCTGTGGCCGAGCGCTGGCGAGAACAGGCCGAGCAAGAGTGGGGCATGGCTTGCGAGTCTGAGCCGGGCCAAGCCCAAGACCTGCTGCGCTTTGCCCGAAGCGGTGTGAGTGGCGAACTGGCGGTGAGCGCAACCCGCTTTGACCTGCAGCTCAAGCTGGGCTTTTTGCTGGGCGCCTACAGCGCCCGCATCGAAGAAAAAATCAAGGCCAATCTGGACGAGTTGCTGGGGCCCGAGTCGGCCGCCTGAAGGGCCTGCCGAGCCCTTGCGTCACGGCCTGCGCCCGGTTGCTCAAGGCAAATCCTGGTTCACCTCGGCATTCGGGGCGTTGCGGGGCCCCACCGATCCCAGCCGTGCCTTGAGCGACTGCGGCTGACGCGTCAGGATGGCGGCGTAATTGGTGGTGTTGGACAGCACTTTTTTCACGTAATCGCGCGTTTCTAGGAATGGGATGTTCTCAGCCCAAATGGCGGCCTCCAGTACAGGGCCCTTGCGCCAGTTGCGGGGGCGGCTGGGGCCGGCGTTGTAGGCCGCAGTGGCCATGGGCATGGAGCCTTCAAAGTCGTCCAGCACCAGTTTCAGATAACCAGTGCCAATGGCCACGTTGATTTCGCGGTCGGTGATTTGCTCGGGTGTGAAGTGGGTCAAGCCGATTTTCTTGGCCGTCCACTTGGCGGTGGCGGGCATGACCTGCATCAGGCCCGATGCGCCCACATGTGAGCGGGCGTCCATGATGAAGCGGCTTTCCTGACGGATCAGGCCATACACATAAGCCGGGTCGAGTTTGATGTCGCCCGCCCGACGCACCACGATGTCGCGCAATGGCATGGGAAAGCGCTGGTCAAAGTCGATCACTTCTTTGGTGCGGTCGCTGGTGTTGATGCAGCGGTCCCACACCTGACGTTGGCAAGCCAGATCGGCGGCGGCCAGCAGCTCGCGGTCGCTCATGCCGCCGGGGCTGTGCAGGTTGGTGCTGTAGTTCCATTCGCGGTTGCCTTCGGGGCGCAAACCGATGGCGATGGCGTAGAGCGCCCGTTGCAAGCCCGGGTTGATCAAGGCGGCGGCTTTTTCTGAAGGGGTCAGCGCGCCGGGACGCTCGGGCGCGCTGATGGTCTGGCCCAGATCTTCCAGCGCAAGTTGCTCGTAAAAGCCCTTCACACTGGCGATGCTGCGTAGCAGACCTTGGGCCTCCTGGCGCTGTGCATCGTCTTGGGCTGTGGCGCTCAGGGCGCGTGCGCGCCAGTAAACCCATGCGGGGTCTTTTTGTGAATCAGGGCTCATGGCCTGTGTGGCCGTGAGCACTTGGCGCCATTGGCCCTGGCGCAGGGCTGCGCGCACTTTCCAGGCCAGTAAATCGTCATTGAGGTCGCTGTCTTTTTGCACCTTGGCAAAGTAGCTGCTGGCGTTGTCCTGCAGCTTCTGTGCGGCTTGCTTGCCAATGACCCCCCAGGTCCAGTTGCGCTCTTCCTGGCTCAGCTGAATCGACCAGCGCTTGTCCAACAATTCGGCGGCCTTGTCGGGTTGGCTGGCGGCCAAGCGGATCAGGGCCAGCACCGCCAGTTCCTTGCGGTTGCGGGTGATGGCGATGATGCGTTTGTCCAGATACCGTTCCGGGTCGGCGTGGATCAGGGCCACTTGCTCGGACAAACGAGGCGCCTCGATGTCTACTGCGGCTTGGGCGGGGCGGGGGCGGTTGGCATCCATGGCCAGACGCGCCTTGCGCCACAAGTCCAGGCCGTTGATCTGCTTGCCAGAGTGCAGATGCTCGGCCACATAAGTGCAGCCCTCGTCGGCTTCGCGCAGGGCATACCACAGACGTTTGGCTTCTTCGGCCACGTTGGCCTTGCTGTTCATGGCCTCTGTGGCCAGGGCGTAGCAGCGCACCTCGCGGTCATCGCGCATGCGGTAGCGCGGGTATTCGGCGGTGAAAGTGGCCCAGTCGCGGCGCTTGCCCAGTTGCAGCAGCCAGTCGGTGCGCAGGCGGTCTTCGTAATAGCTGCCCGCATAGCTGGTCAAGAAGCTGCGGATCTCGGAAGCTGGGGCCACGTCCAGGCGCGTGCGCATTTCCCAGTAAGCGGCCAAAGGCTCCAGCACATGGCCCCGGGTTTGGGGCAGCAGCGCAGACAAGCGGTTTTTATCGGCTTTTCGAAAGGCCTGGTGCATCTCCAGGATGACGTCGTCGCCCTTGTTTTGGGCCTGGGCTTGGGCTTGGGTGTGGGTGCTCAAAAGGCTTGTCGCAGCCAGTGCACAAACCAGTGTCAGAATCTGAGTGAATTTCATGGGTCGATTATGGACAAAGCAGAAGCTAAAAAAGCCTTACGAAAAACCTTGATTGAAGAAAGGCTGAACCTGTCAGACCGCCTGGCACGCGCAGAAGCCCTGCAGCGCGTCATGCGCATCTGGCTGTTTGACCGGCCCGAAACCGTGATCGGCGCCTATTGGCCGATCAAAGGTGAGTTTGACCCCTTGCCCGCCTTGCACCGCTGGAAGGAAGACGGCGAGCTCAATGGTGAGCCACAGCGCCGCCGCATTGGTTTGCCCGTGGTCAACAAGCAGCACAAAACCCTGACTTTTCACACCTGGTACCCCGGCTGCCCAATGGAAGAAGATGCCTACGGCATCCCCAAACCCAAAGACACTGAAATCATCGTGCCGACCTTGCTGTTTGTGCCCTGTGTGGGCTATGGCACAGGCGGCTACCGTTTGGGCTACGGCGGGGGCTTTTACGACCGCACCCTGGCCACCCTTCAGCCCAAACCCTTCACGGTCGGCCTGGGCTTCACCCACGGCTTTGTGGACGATCTGGAGCCCGAAGCGCATGACGAACCGCTGGACGCGATCCTCAACGACAACGGGGTGGTGTGGCCGCTTTGATGTCCCTGAGTCTGGCGGGTTTGGTCTTTCAACCAGGCAATCCCAGCTGGAGTTTGATCACGCGTTCCAGTGCTTTCATCTCTGTTTTATCGAGTGTGCCCAGCAGGCTGGAAAAGCGCTCTTTGGCCACGGTGGTCAGCTGATCTGCCATGGCTTTGCTGGTTTGGCCTGCCACGCTCACCACCGCTTCGCTGGGGTAAAGTCGGCCCGTATTCGATGTCAGTGGCACGACCTGTAATCGGTTCAAGTGTTCGTTGGACAAGTCATTGCTGACGATGACCGCAGGCCTTGTTTTGCGGATCTCACCACCCTTGGCAGGCTCGAAATCCACCCACCAGACTTCACCGCGACGCATTACTGACGTCTCCAATCAACGCCTCGCTCCAGGCCAAAGCATCCTGCTCTCGTTGTGTGTCTTCGGCCATGGCGCGGTAGCCCGAAGCCAGATCGTCGCTGACCACGTGTGGGCGCGCCAAGGATTCCAGAAAACTGCTGATCTTGCGTCGCCCCACCACGCGCACCAAACCCTCGTACACCGCCTCGTCCATGGTGATCGTCATTCTCTTTTGCATGAAAGCCTCCTTATGCATATATGCATTATGCATTGATCACTTGATGGCTGGCAATCTGATGGGGCTGAGTGATGGGTCCATGCCATGCAAGGGCCGTGGCTGGCAGAATGCGGCCATGGCCCGACCCAAATCAGCAACCCACGACATCAAGCGCGATGCGATCCTCGACATCGCCGCGCAATGCTTTGCCGAGCGCAGCTACCCGGCGGCCAGCATGAACGAGATCGCCAC
>CAIZSE010000013.1 GCA_903935585.1 uncultured Burkholderiales bacterium
GGGGTTCAAGGGCGGTATTGAAAGCCCAATTTATCACCCAGACGCAACAAGCCCAGTCGTGTGCGGGATAGCCCGGCGATGCCGCCCGAGCGCATGGAATGGGGTGCACTGGCCATGCCAATTGCACCTCCTGTCATGCAGACTCAATAGTCGTATCCCCAGGTAAGTCTGATGGCTTCAAGACCGTGGTTCGGCTCCTTGTAGCCCCCGTTGCTGATGTGCATCAAACCAATGCCCAGCTTTGTTTTTTGGTTGAGCCGGTACATGACATCAAAGGTGGTTCTGAAATTGAAGCTGCCACTCAGAGAGCGCACTCTGTCATCCCCCTTGATGGACGAGTAAGAGGGATAGATGAAAAGCGTCATGTCCAGACCTTTGACGTCAATGGTCTTGCCAACACCTGGCCCGAACATGTAGGTGCCTTGTGCATTGAGCATCGCCGAGGCACCGTACCTCAGCCCATAAAAGCTTGTCGGCTTGGACTGGTAAGACACATCGATGACACTTTTATCTTTGGTCAACGACAGATCCCACTCCTTTTTGTGGACATCCGTCATGTAAGAAAAGGTCACTGTTTCTTTGTTGACCGTGGTGGGCTCAGGTACGGCAGTAAACCATGCAGACCCCAGAATGACCGCCATGGCGGCGGCGCTGTCGAACATTTTTTTCTTTCTTGATTTGGTGGATTTGGAATATCAAATTTGGTAATAATCATACACTTTTTACCCTGTCAAAAGCCCGGTTCGTTGCTCGCTCAAAATCGGGAAATCACCTGCAGCCACTGCACGGGAAGCAAGGTCAAAACCAACGCTTCCAGGCGTTTGTCTGCGCCTGTGGCGATGGCCAGGCCCGTCAAAAAAGTCAAAGCCCCCACAATTTTTTTGGCCTGCTCGCCATGGGCTTGAACACGGTGTTGCACAGTCGCAAAAAAATGGCGAGAGGCATACGCGGCCGCTACCAGCGGAGTGGCAGCACCTAACCCAAAAAACCCAAGCACCACCGTCCCTTGCCACGCCCCCCCTCGCTGGCGGCCATGATCAATGCCGAAGCCAACAACGGCCCTGAACAAGGACTCCAGACCAAGCCCAGCACGGCCCCCAGCAGTAAGGCGCCCCAAAAAGTATCGCCATGAAGACGCTCAGACAAAGCATTGGCGGCGCTGGCCACAGGCGTCATCCACTGCGTGAATCTCTCGTTCAGGGCGGGCACCCAGATCAGCACACCCAGTGACATCAGCAACACGGCACCCAGCATGCGAACATGGTCGCTGTTCAGCCCTGTGGCGGGGCCAACTGCCCCCAGCAACAAACCCAGGAAGGACCATCCCCATCCCCATGGCCAACGGCCCCCAGCGACTGCGTTGGACCGCCCCCCCCAGCACCATGGGCAACAAGGGAAAGACACAAGGCGACAGGATGCTCAGGCTGCCCGAAAGCCAGCTTAATCCCCAGTGAGACACGGCAAGGTCCATGCCGCCCGCCTAACTCACTGACCGGCCTGCAAGGCCGCTCTCAATGTCCTTGGATCGGTCAAGCCCCCGGAGCGGTGCAGTTCACTGTGCCCTTTGAAAACAATCAGGGTTGACTGTGCATGCACATGAAGTTTCTGCATGATTTTTCGGGATTTGTCATAGTCCACCACCAACAACGTGCCAGGCACAGTGGCATCACCCTTGAAACTGTGAAATGCTTTTTCCTGCAGCAAACACGTTGTGCACCATTTGGCAAAAAAGGACAGCGCCACCAGTTCACCCGCGCGCTGCCTTTTCAGCAAGCCCTCAGGGGTGTAGGTTTCGATGTCGATCGCATGCGCTGAAACCCATGAATGGGACAGCAAAACCATCATGACAATTTTCATGAATGCGTGTTTCATGGCCAGGCCTTTTGACTAGTCGTGAGGGGCTTTCAGAATGCATTGGGTTTTAGCCGGGGTCTGCTAAGCCCCTCACACGGCGAATGACCGGATAAGGCAAAAGAATGGCCGCACCCCGTCGTCAAGCTGGCCTTGGGCGACTTTGCCCATGCGATTGCGATGGCATCGGATACTTCTTGTAAAACCGGATTTGACTTCGTTATCGAATCTGGTGATTCAACAATCATCTCCCCCACATATGATTTCAGAATTATTTTAATTTATAAGTATCTATATTTTATTATTTTTAAATAAATGAAATTCCCTGGCCCATTCGGATGGTCCGGATTATCAGAACGACATCGCATCGCTATTTTTGAGGCATCGGATGGATCTTTTGTGCGATGCCACACACAAGAACGTCAGTTTTGGTTAAGATACCGCCACTTGCAGAGATCTTGAATAGGTAGTCCTCTGATGCCGGGGCAGCGATCAAAACCCAAATGCAGGCAGATCTTCCAGACACCAATTTGCAACCTGAGAAACGACAAACAGCATTTTGATAATAAAGCCACTAAAGTATTATTAATAAATAAAGTTTATATGTTCGGTACGGAACAAAACTAAAATTAAATCACTTTTTCGTGACGAAAAATTATCATCTGATTTGAATCTGTATTTAATTCGTTAAAATTTAACAATCATGGAAACACCTAACAGCCCGTTTGCAACTGCTTATTTGCGGTTTTTGCAACTTACAAGAATCGTGCAGGCTCTGCCCGAAGGCATGGAAATGGATGCCAACGAAAGCGCTTTGCTGGAAGCCGTGGTGCTGCGCTGGCATGAAAATCAACCCATGACGGTGCGCGAGGCGATAGCAATCGCGGCTTTGGGCTCTCCGGCCACCTTGCACAAACGCATTACGCGATTGCGCGACAAGGAAATGCTCAGCACCCTGAACACGCCAAGTGATCGACGAGCCAAGTTTCTGATTCCAACGCAGCGAACACTCGATTATTTCAACAAGCTTGGCCAGTCCATGCAACAAGCCGGTAACAATCAGGCCGGATGAAGATCCCGATCCAGATTGCTCTTGAATCCGCTGCATTGACCTTGGGCAGCGCTGTTTTATTTGCGAGCTTCTTCCAGTTCAATGGCTGGCTTTTCGCCGATTGGGCTTACCGGGAAAACGTGACCTGGGTGTTTTTGCCTGCCGGTTTTCGCATCATTTTGGTCTTGGTTCTGGGTCTGCCAGGGACCTTGGGCATCATGTTGGGCACTTGGTACCTTGACCGCGAATTGCTGAGCACTGGCACCTCGTGGCTGGTCTTGCTCAATGGCGTGGTTTCAGGATTCATGCCTTATGTGGTCATGAAGGTCATGGGCAAAGGCAAGAGTTCAGACCAACTGATGCAAGAGTTGACCTCACACCGTTTGCTCAATTGCACCCTTATTTTTTCAGCCGCCAATTCGGTCGCGCACCAACTGGTCTGGATGCTGCATCAAGGGTCTACTGTCAACATCTTGGTCGATGTTTGGCCCATGTTCATGGGCGACACCCTCGGCGCTTTGTTGATGCTTTACGGTTTGAAACTGGTGCTTTCCCGACTTCACATCAAACAAGTTTGAGTCCTGCTGCAGGTTGAACGTGTCAGTCTGTCTCGGACAAGAAAAGCGCCTGCAAATCGCTCAAGAAATCAAAGCCCTTTTCTGTCGGCCAAACGCGGTGCAGATCTCGGCCAATCAAGCCCATTTTTTCGGCTTCTTGCAAAGCCTTTTGCACGCTGGTCACGGCCTGCCCTGTGCGGTCCACATAATCGGCCAGGTCAAAACCACCGCGCAAGCGCAAGGCATTGAGCATGAACTCAAACGGCAGGTCCTGGCGTGAGACCTCGGTGCTTTGCGTGACCGGCTCGCCCTTGATGGCTTGTTGCATATACAGGCCAGGTTCGCGGTAACGCACCTGTCGAATCACGCGGTGCGCAAAACTGAGCTTGCTGTGTGCCCCGGCGCCAATGCCCAGGTAATCACCAAACTGCCAGTAATTCAGGTTATGGGCACACTGATGGCCCGCTTTGGCATAAGCAGACACTTCGTAACGCGCCAAGCCCTGGGCCAAGGTCAACTCGGTGATGCGGTCCATCATGTCGTAAGCCAGATCGTCTTCGGGCAAGGTCGGCGGAAACTTGGCAAACACCGTGTTGGGCTCGATCGTCAGGTGGTAGATCGAGATGTGTGGTGGCGCAAATGCCAGCGCGGTCTGAATGTCTTGGGTCAAGCCCTCAAGCGTCTGCCCCGGCAAGGCGTACATCAGATCCAGATTGAAGGTATCGAACACCTGCGCAGCTTCTGTGACAGCGGCCAGCGCCTGATCGCGGTCGTGCACACGGCCCAGAGCCTTGAGGTGCGCATTGTCAAAACTTTGCACCCCAATGGACAAGCGGGTGATGCCGGCCTGACGAAAGGCCCTGAAACGGTCTTTTTCAAAGGTGCCAGGATTCGCTTCCATGGTGATTTCGGCATCAGGCGCCAGCCGTAACCGGGCGCGGATGCCGCTCAAAAGTCGGTCAATCGCTTCTGGCGAAAACAGACTGGGCGTGCCGCCCCCCAAAAATACCGTCTGGACACTTCGGCCCCAGACCATGGGCAAACTGGCTTCCAGGTCAGCAAACAGGGCATCGATGTACGCGTCTTGTGTGGACGACGCATCGGCGCCTTCACGAAACTCGTGCGAGTTGAAGTCGCAATAAGGACATTTCTTGATGCACCAGGGCAAATGCACATAAAGCGACAAGGGCGGCAAGGCATTGAGCTGCAACAAGCCCGGGCGCATGGCATGCACCGGATCCAGGGTGGGGTTCATGCTGGGGTGCTGTCCAGCCAGCGTTCACGCATCAGCGCCAGCATGGCCTGTGCGGCCCGGCCCCGGTGGCTGTTGGCGTTTTTCACCTCAGCCGGTAGCTCGGCGAAAGTCTTGCCAAACTGGGGCAGGTAGATGACCGGGTCAAAACCAAAGCCATTCGTTCCTTGACGCTCTCGCGTGATCTCGCCCACCACACGGCCCACGGCAATCAGGGGCTCCGGGTCGTCGGCGCTGCGCAAGGCCACCAAGGTGCTGACCATGGCTGCACGGCGGTTGGTGATGCCCTGCATCTGCGCGAGCAGCGCCGTCACGTTGTAATCGTCGCCCTTTGGGTAGCCAAAGCGCATGGCGTAATAAGCCGTGTCCACCCCGGGCTGTCCCCCAAAAGCATCCACGCACAAACCAGCGTCGTCGGCCAGGGCGGGCAAGCCACTGAGTCGCGCTGCATGGCGCGCTTTGGCCAGGGCGTTTTCAACAAAGGTTTTGTAGGGCTCTTCGGCTTCGGGAATATCCAGCTCGGACTGCCGCACCAGTGTCATTTGCAGCGGTGCAAACAGGGTTTGCAGCTCAGCCAATTTGCCGGCGTTGTTGGAAGCAAGAACGATTTTCATGAACGCGGTTTCAGGCGCTGAAGCTCAGGGTCTTGGGCTCGTCGTGCGCTTGCTTTTGCAACTTCACCAACTGCGCAATCCCCTTTTCGGCCAAGGCCAGCATGCGGTCCATCTCGACACGGGTAAAAGCCACGCCTTCGGCTGTACCCTGCACTTCCACAAAGTTGCCAGCGCCAGTCATGACCACGTTCATGTCGGTGTCACAGGCTGAGTCTTCGGGGTAGTCAAGGTCGAGCAAGGCAGTGCTGTTTTTCAACCCCACAGAAATGGCTGCCACCCGGTCAAGAATAGGGGATTGAGTGAGTTTGCCAGTGGCCATCAACCAATTGACGGCATCTTGCGCTGCCACAAAAGCGCCCGTGATGCTGGCAGTCCGCGTGCCCCCATCGGCTTGCAGGACATCGCAATCGAGGTGGATGGTGCGCTCACCCAGCTTCTTCAAATCAAACACGGCGCGCAGTGACCGTCCGATCAGGCGCTGGATTTCCTGGGTGCGGCCGCTTTGCTTTCCCCGGGCAGCTTCTCGGTCGCCACGGGTGTGTGTGGCACGGGGCAGCATGCCGTATTCAGCGGTCACCCAGCCTTCACCGCTGCCTTTTTTGTGACCCGGCACTTTTTCTTCGACCGAGGCGGTGCACAGCACGCGGGTCTGGCCAAATTCAATCAGAACCGAGCCCTCGGCGTGGACGGTGTAGCCCCGGGTGATGCGAACGGGGCGCAAAGCGTCATGGGCGCGACCGGAGCGGACATAAGAGGCAGTCGTGGTGTTCATGGTGTGTCAGAGTATGTTGGCAGCTTGCAGGGTCTGAGGGCAAGCCAGAGAGTTTGCGATAATCCACGGTTTGGTGTTCGCACCTTGTGCGGCCCCTATGCAGCGCTCAAGCCTGATTCTTGCAATCGAAGAAGGGCTGTGCTGCTCCAAGGAATTTGACCGATGCCAGTTTACAGTATGACCGGGTACGCCAGCGTGCAGCACAGCCCGCAGGCCACCCCTGGTGAGAGCCCTGCCAGCACAAGCCCGACCGCGCGATTGGGCCTTGAAATTCGCTCGGTCAACAGCCGTTTTTTGGACCTGAGCTTTCGATTGCCCGAAGAGCTGCGACAGCTCGAACCTGGCTTGCGCGAATTGATCACCCGACAGATCAAGCGCGGCAAAGTCGAAGTGCGTGCCAGTCAGGACGCCGGTGACGGCGCCACACTTCAGGCACCCGGCCACCAGACCCTGCAAAAAATTGCGGCTCTGCAAGACAAAATTCACGACTGGCTGCCAAATGCGCCCGCTTTGAGCGTGTCCGATGTGCTGCGCATGACCGCTGGCAGCTCCGGGCAGGCCGCGCCCGATGAAGCGGCCTGGCTGAACCTGGCGGCCCAGGTGGTCAAGGCCCTCAGCGAAGCCCGTGCGCGTGAAGGCGCCCGCTTGACCGAGATGCTGCAAGGGCACATCGTCCAACTGCTGCGCTTGAGCGAGCAGGCTGTTCCCTTGGTCCCGCAATTGGTCGAGCAACAGCGCCAGCGTTTTCTGGAGCGCTGGAAAGACGCCATGGCGCTGGCCGATGGGAGCCACCTGCCCGAAGCGGCCCAAGACCGCGCACTGACCGAGGCTACGGCCTTTGCCATTCGCATTGACGTGGCTGAAGAATTGACCCGCCTGCGTTCGCACCTGGAAGAAATCTCCCGCTTGCTGAAAAAGGGTGGGGACATCGGCAAACGTCTGGACTTTTTGATCCAGGAACTGCACCGTGAAGCCAACACCCTGGGCTCCAAATCGGCAGCGCTTGAAATGACCCGTATTTCGGTGGACATGAAAGTGCTGATTGAGCAAATGCGCGAACAAGTCCAGAACATCGAATAAAGAATCAGCCCATGGATTACCCCGGAAACCTATTTGTCGTGGCGGCTCCCAGCGGGGCTGGCAAGTCCAGCCTGGTCAAGGCATTGATGGAACTGGACTCGCGCGTCCAACCCACCGTGTCACACACCACCCGAGCCCCTCGCGGTCAGGAAAAGCACGGTCGCGAATACTTTTTTGCATCGGTTCAGGAATTTGACGCGATGGTGCTGGCCGATGCGTTTGTCGAGTGGGCCCATGTGCATGGTGAGCGCTATGGAACCTCCAAAAAGACGATCGAGGACCGCATGGCCCAGGGCACCGACGTGGTGCTGGAAATCGATTACCAAGGTGCGCTGCAGATCCAAAAGATGTATGCCAACGCGATACTGATCTTCATCTTGCCGCCCAGTTGGGAAGAGTTGCGCTCTCGCCTGGAGCGCCGTGGCGAGGACAGCCCCGAAATCATCGAGTTACGCCTCCAAAATGCGGCCATTGAGATGTCTCAGGCCAAGGAATTTGACTTCGTTATAATCAACGAAGTCTTTGACCGAGCCCTGTTTGACCTCAAAGCGGTCGTTCACGCTCAGCGTCTCAAGTACCACGTCCAGCGCCGAACACGGCCTGACACCTTCCAAGCACTCAAAATTGCTTGAGTCACGCGCAGAAATTTTCAAGGAAAACATCATGGCCCGCATCACTGTTGAAGATTGCCTGGAAAAGATCCCGAACCGTTTTCAGTTGGTTTTGGCCGCCACTTACCGTGCACGCATGCTGAGCCAGGGTCACACCCCCCGCATCGAAAGCAAAAACAAGCCTGGCGTGACCGCTTTGCGCGAAATCGCCGCTGGCAAAGTCGGTATCGAAATGCTCAAACGCGTTACCTGAACAACATCCTGTTCGGCACTTGCCGAATCCACAAAAGCCCCACTCATGGGGCTTTTTTTTGTCCGCGATAAATGCCTGCAACAGCTTGCGTTACATTGATGTCATGAGCAGTGCCACGTCCCCCCCCTCGCAAGCGAGCCCCCGCCACCCCAAGGCGATGGCTCCTGCTGCGGCCAATGCGGCGGCGGCCAGCTTTGCGGTGCTGGAGGCTCAACTCGGTTACCTGAGCGAAACCGAGACCACCATGGTGCGCAAGGCTTACAAATTTGCCGATGAAGCTCACCTGGGCCAAATGCGCAAAAGTGGCGAGCCCTACATCACCCACCCGATCGCTGTGGCTGTTTTGTGCACCGAATGGAAGCTGGATGCCCAGGCTCTGGCTGCAGCTTTGTTGCACGACGCCATGGAGGACTGCGGTGTAACCAAGCCCGAGCTGATCCAGCGTTTTGGCTCTCCAGTGGCCGAGTTGGTGGATGGTCTGACCAAGTTGGACAAGCTGGAGTTCAATACCCACGAAGAAAACCAGGCTGAATCGTTCCGCAAAATGCTGTTGGCCATGGCGCGCGATGTCCGTGTCATCCTCATCAAGCTGGCCGATCGCACCCACAACATGCGCACCATGTCCGACATGCCGCGCAGCAAATGGGGCCGCATTGCCTCAGAAACCCTGGAAATTTACGCCCCCATAGCCCACCGCCTGGGTTTGAACCAGATTTACAGGGAACTGCAAGACCTGTCTTTCAAACACTTGCTGCCCTGGCGCTATGCAGTACTGACCAAGGCCGTGTCCCGGGCACGCAACCGCCGACGTGATCTGATTCAAAAGGTCAAGTCGGATGTGGAGGCCGTTTTTGTTCACGCCAAGCTCGATGTCCGCATCAGCGGTCGCGAAAAAACGCTTTATTCGATATACAAGAAGATGGATGAAAAGCACCTGAGCTTTGCCCAGGTGACCGACATTTATGGCTTTCGGATCATCGTGCCTTCGGTGATCGATTGCTACACCGCATTGGGATGGTTACACCAGATTTACAAGCCTGTTCCCGGCAAGTTCAAAGACCACATCGCCATCGCCAAGGTCAACGGTTACCAGTCCTTGCACACGACCCTGGTGGGGCCATCGGGCGTCAACGTCGAGTTCCAGATGCGCACCGAAGCCATGCACCTGGTGGCGGAATCGGGTGTGGCAGCACATTGGCTTTACAAAGAACATGCGTCAGCCAGTGCCCAATCGAAACGTTTGGGCACTCAGTGGCTTCAATCGCTGCTGGATATTCAAACAGAAACCCGCGATGCCGCCGAGTTCTGGGACCACGTCAAGGTTGATCTGTTTCCTGATGCGGTCTATGTCTTCACACCGAAGAGTCAGATCATGGCTTTGCCTCGGGGCGCCACGGTGGTGGACTTTGCCTACGCCATACACAGTCGGGTGGGCGACCACGCCATGGCCGCACGCATCAATGGCGATCAGGTGCCGCTGCGTACGGAGCTCAAAAATGGCGACGTGATCGAGGTGATCACGGCCCCAGTGTCTGCCCCCAATCCGGCTTGGCTGGGTTTTGTGCGCACTGGCCGGGCCCGGTCCAAAATCCGCCATCACCTCAAAACCATGGCACAAAGCGAGTCGGTGGAATTGGGCGAAAAACTGCTCACGCAATCGCTTCGCGCAGAGGGCATCGACAAACTGCCTGCAGACGATGCCGCAGGTCATGTATTGTGGGAAAAACTATTGCGCTTCACGGGCAACCGCAACCAACAAGATTTGTTGATGGACATCGGCTTGGGTAAGCGCATCGCCACCATTGTGGCCAAACGCTTGGCGGCCTTGCTGTCAGAGCTTGGCCAAAAACCCGATGCACTGCTGATGACCCGTGAGCGTTTTACAGCCCACGAATCCATCTCTCAAGGTGCCATCACCCTGGACGGCAGCGAAAACGCATCGGTGGTCTATTCACGCTGCTGCCGCCCCTTGCCGGGGGACGATATTGTGGGATACCTGGGCCGTGGTGAAGGCCTCGCTGTGCACACCCGCGACTGTGCCATCGCCAAGAAACTCGAACACAAGGACCGCGAGCGCTTCATCGGCGTTGAATGGTCCGATGAATTGAATCGAAATTTTGAAACCGTCATCAACGTCACGGTGGTCAATGGCAAAGGCGTATTGGCCAGAGTTGCTGGCGCACTGGCCCATTGCGAGACGGACATTGTTCACATCGACATGGGACAAGAACTGCCACAGGACACGGCCGAGTTGAAGTTCTTGATCGCCGTGCGTGATACAGCCCATCTGGAACAAGTGCTTCGCCAACTGAAACGCACACCCTCCGTTATCCTGGCGGATCGGCAAACCAACAAAGGCAACTCAGCCTCTTGAGCGCAGGACCCGCTCAAACGGGGGATGGGTAGCAGACCTGCAAAACCTCAATGTCCACAATGCCTGCTGGTGTGACCAACTTGAGTTCGTCCCCTTCACGCGATTTGAGCAAAGTGCGCGCAATCGGCGAAACCCAGCTGACCTGCGCTTGTGAGCTGTCGACTTCATCGATGCCCATGATGGTGACCGTGCGCTTTGTACCGGAAGCCTCCACATACGTGACGGTCGCACCAAAGAACACCTGTTCACTGCCATGGTTCACTGAAGGGTCCACCACTTGCGCCACTTCCAGTCGCTTGGTCAGGAACCGGATACGCCGATCGATCTCACGCAAACGCTTTTTGCCGTAGATGTAATCGCCATTTTCCGAGCGATCGCCATTGCTGGCGGCCCAATGCACGATCTCAACCACTTTGGGCCGTTCATCATCGATCAGGGAGAACAGTTCAGCCCTCAAGCGGGCATAGCCTGCTGGCGTCATGTAGTTGCGAGCACCCGTGGGAATGGCGGGCAATTCCAGTTCATCATCCTCAACACCGTCGTCAGTTTCTTTGGTGAATGCTTTGCTCATGTCGTGATGCTCAAAGGTGCGGTTGAATGATGGGTTTAGAGGCTCGGGGGGTTCTGACGCGTGAATTTGGTTTGTGAAATGAGCTTGCCAAAAATAGAAAAAGCCCACAACTTTCGTTGTGGGCTTTCTGATTTTTGGTGCGGCTGGCAGGAATTGAACCCACGACCCCTTGGTTCGTAGCCAAGTACTCTATCCAACTGAGCTACAGCCGCACTTCGAGGGGAATTATAGCAAGCTTTTCCAGGCGGTTTGAGCCGCTCCAGATTTATTGCCAGGACGCCGCTGCCATGTCGTTTGCAAAAATTGGCGAGCTGGACCATAGGCCTTTCAGGCCTTTGCGGTAGACGGCCGTATTGGAAGCATTGAACAAAAACACGTTCACGGCATCCTTGGCGATCATCCGCTGCATATCGCCAAACAGTTGGGTTCTCTCTTTGGCCGCTGTTGTAGACGAATGCTTGGCCGCCAGATCGCGAAAGGCCTTGCTGTCATAGCCCCAGTAATACTGTGCGTTGGCATAGTTCATGTAATCAAGCGGCTCCACATGGTTGATGACCGTGAGGTCGAAGTTGCCCTTGAAGGTGCCCCCCAGCCACTGGGCCCATTCCACGTTTTCGATCTTGGCTACGATGCCGACCTTGGCCAGTTGCGCCGCCAGGATCTCGCCCCCCTTGCGCGCATAGGGCGGTGGAGGCAAAGTCAATGTGACATTCAGGGGGGTCTGCACGCCAGCCTCCTTCAGCAGGGCTTTCGCTTTTTCGGGGTCGTAGGCATACAAACCACTCAATTCAACATAACCCGCATCGGTGGGCGCCATGTGACTGCCAATGGGTTTGGCCAGACCTTCAAATACGCCGTCTATGAACGCTTTTTTATCGACAGCATGCGAAAGGGCACGGCGCACACGCACATCGTCAAATGGTTTTTTGCGGTTGTTGATGGTCATGATGCCTTTGCCTGCCGTGCTGCCCATCTCCACCACAAAACGCTTATCGGCTTGGAACTGTTTGAGGCTCTGCGGTGATTGAAACCGTGGCATGCCATCAATGTCACCTGCCAACAAGGCGGCCACCTGAGCTGCCGAGTCATTGATGAAACGGAAAGTGACCTTCTTTAGCTTGATGGCGTTGGCATCGCGAAAGCCATCCCATTTGGACAAAGTCACCGCCGTGCCTTTGGCCCAGCTGTCGAGTTTGTAGGGGCCCGTGCCAATGGGTTTGGTGGCGGCACTGGCCGCACTGTCAGGGTGCAGAATAACCGCTGTGTTTTCACCCATTCTGAACAGGAAGTTGCCATCGGGGTTGTTCAGCACCAGGACCACCGTGTGTGCGTCAGGGGTGGCGATGTGGCTGATGTTGTTGAAGACGGCCCCTTTGGCCTTGTTGGTGCTTTTGGGGTCTTTGGCACGGTCAAAGCTGAACTTGACCGCCGCAGAATCAAATGGTGTACCGTCCTGAAACTTGACGCCCTTGCGCAACTTGAAGGTGTAGGCCTTGCCATCGGCGTCCATTTTCCAGCTCTCTGCCAGCAAAGGGCTGATGGTCCCATCCACATTGATCTTGGTCAGCCCTTCCAGGATGTTGTAGTGCACCACTTCGCCAATAGCAGCCGCAGGCGCCATGGTCGGGTCCAGGCTGGTGGGCTCCAGAATCATGCCCAAAATGACGCTGTCCTTGCGCGACTGGGCCTGGGTCTGCCAGGGCGCCAAGCTGAGGCTTGCCGCCAACAATGCCGCGATACCCCAAGGGATCGATCGACGTTTCATGGGAAATTGAATGCTCATGTTTTCTCCTGCTTCAAAAAAGATCATGCTGACCGGGAACAGCTGAAACCAGCATCCGGGTGTACGGGTGCACCGCATGCTGAAAAACCTGCTGCGCCGGGCCTTTTTCTACCACACAGCCCGATTGCAGCACCAAAACATCGTCACACATCAGGTTGACAACAGCCAGGTCATGGCTGACCAACAAATAGCTCAGGCCATACCGGTCTTGCAAGTCCATCATCAGATTCAGTACCTGCGCCTGCACCGATACATCCAGAGCACTCACCGGCTCATCGGCCACGATCAGCGCCGGACGGGTGATCAGGGCACGTGCAATGGCAATGCGTTGTCGTTGCCCGCCTGAAAATTCATGCGGGTATTTATCCAGGTCAGGGGTTCTCAGGCCCACTTCGTTCAAGGCCTGTGCCGCGCGATCGCGCAACTCAGATCGGCCATCCGAGGGCTTGCGCAAGGTCTGGATTGGTTCGGTCACGACGTTGAATATTTTTTGTCGAGGGTCAAGCGATCCGTAGGGGTCCTGGAAAACCATCTGGAAACCGCTGCGCAAATGCCGCAGCGCCTCCCCTCGGGTCTGATGCACATCCACCCCCTTGAACAAGACCTGCCCCTGCGTGGGTGCGTCCAAGGCCATGACCAAACGCGCCAGCGTGGACTTGCCCGAGCCCGATTCGCCGACAATGCCCAGACTTTTACCCGCCTGCAAGCAAAAACTCACATCGGACAAAGCCTGCAGGCTTGCGGCAGGTCCCCACAAACGAGAGCGGGGCATCTCGAAACGCCGCCCCAGATGCTGCACTTGCAACAGCGGAACATCCTGCACTGGAAGCGGAGTCATCAAGGCAGGCTCCAACGGGGACAACTCACCTTGTGGGGTTCGGACGCCAGACTGTTCGGTGCAATGCTTTCGGGCATCGGGGGCGTTAGCCGACAGTCCGCCACAGCCCAGGCACATCGGTCACAAAATGCACAGCCTGCGGGGAAATCCATCAACTCGGGCACGCTGCCAGAAATGGTGGTCAAGCGGGTTCCCCGCGCCAACCCAAGGCGCGGACGTGCTGCAAAAAGTCCTCGGGTGTAGGGATGCGCCCGATGCGCAAACAGCGCCGATGTGGAAGCGCTTTCCACCACCGACCCGCCATACATCACCATGACCCGGTCAACCTGGTCTTGCATGAGTCCCAAGTCGTGGCTGATCAACAAAAGGCCCATACCGTCTTCGTTCACCAATTGCTTGATCAGCGCCAGCACTTCTTTTTGCACGGTGACATCGAGCGCCGTGGTGGGCTCATCAGCAATCAGCAAGTCGGGGCTGCAAGCCAACGCGATCGAGATCATGACGCGCTGCCGTTGGCCACCAGACAATTGGTGCGGGTAGGCCTCCAGCCGTTCGCGTGCGCGGGGCAATTGCACCCTTTCCAGCAATTCGAGCGCACGGGCTTTGGCCTCGGTCACACCCATGCTTTGATGCAAACGCAAAGGCTCTGCAATTTGTTTCCATATCGGGTGCAGTGGGTTGAGCGCAGTCATCGGCTCCTGGAAAATCATGGCCATCCGCGCCCCCCTCAGCTGACACAGTTGTGGCTCGGGCAAGTGAACCAACTCCTGGCCTTGTAATTTAATCGAACCACTGACTTGCGCACGTTCGGGCAACAAGCCCATCAGGGCCAGCGCCGTGAGCGATTTGCCACAGCCGCTTTCGCCAATCAGACCGACCGTATCACCGCGTTCCATGTGCAAAGATACGCCCCTCAAAGCCTGCGCCCAACCACGGGCTGTGGGCAAAGTCACCCGTAAATCGGTCACCTGAAGCAAGGGGGCTTGTGTGGTCATTTCAGTCATGCCAATTCACCGCTGCCTTGCCAGCCGGGGGTCGAGCACATCGCGCAGGCCATCCCCCATGAGGTTCAGTCCCAACACAGCCAACGCAATCGCCACACCCGGATAAACCGCGAGCATCGGGGCCTGAAACATCTGTGACTGCGCCTCATTGAGCATGCGGCCCCAACTGGGCTGCGGTGGCTGCGTCCCCAATCCCAGATACGACAAGGCCGCCTCGGCCAGGATCGCGATCGCAAACTGGATGCTTGACTGCACGATCAGAACGCTCGCGATGTTGGGCAATACATGGGCCAGTGTGATGGCCATTGGGCCTTTGCCCGAAGCCCGTGCAGCGGCCGTGAAGTCACGCGACCAGACCGCGTTGGCAGCGCCACGCGAGATGCGTGCGAACACCGGTATGTTGAAAATCCCTATCGCCACAATGCTGATGACCAGACCCGGCCCGTAAATCGCAGTCAGCATGATGGCCGACAGCAAGGCTGGAAAAGCAAATGTGAAGTCCGATGCCCGCATGATGACTTCTTCTACCCAACCCCTGCGGGCCGAGGCCAGCAAACCCAACGGCACACCGACCCCCAGGCCAATGCCAACCGCAATGAATCCGACGAGCAGGGAGTTCTGGCAGCCCGCCAGCAACAAAGCGCCGATGTCACGCCCCAGGCTGTCTGTGCCCAGCCAGTGGGCGGCGCTGGGCAAGGCCAGCTTGTTGGGGATGTCTATGTCGCCCACCGGGTAAGGCGACCAGAACAAGGACAAGCACGCACAGAGCAAAAGCAGCAAGACCATGGCACCACCCAGCACAAAACTGGGGTGCTTCAAGGCACGGCGCCACGCCTTGTTTTTATCCTGCATGGCCTGCCTTCAAACGTGGATCGATCAACGCATAAAGAACATCGATGAAAAAGTTGATCAGCACCACCAAGGCCGACAGCAACATGACCACATCACGCACCACGATGAGATCGCGGTTTGCAATGGCCTGGAAAATCAGCCGACCAATGCCCGGCAGCACGAAAACGTTTTCAATCACGATGGCACCAGTAATCAGGTTGCCAAACTGCAAGCCCATCACGGTGAGCACGGGAATCATGGCGTTGCGCAGCACATGGCCCCACAGTACCTGGCGGCGAGACAAGCCCTTGGCCCGCGCAGTGCGGACAAAATCTTCACGAAGGGTGTCGAGTACCGCAGAGCGTGTGACCCGCGTCAAGATGGCTGTCTGTACCGCCGCCAAAGCCAATGCTGGCAACAGCAAGGCCTTCAGGGCCTCGCCCACACCACCACCATCATCGGCCGACCAGCCCGGAAACCCACCGGCACTGAGCCACTCCAGGTGCACCGCGAACAGCAAAATCAGCAAGATCGCCAACCAGAAATTGGGCACGGCCAATCCGACCTGGCTGAGCACCATGACGCCGACATCGCCTGCTTTGTTTTGCTGCGAAGCGGCATAAATGCCAAGTGTCAAAGCCAACGCCACCGTCAGGAACATGGCCATCACTGCCAAGGGAATCGACACCTGCATGCGTTCAGCCATCAACTGGGCCGTGGGTGTGTCATAAGAAATGCTCAGGCCTGTTTGCCCTTTCAACAGGCCGCCAATCCAGTTCAGGTAACGGGTGCTGGCGGGCTGGTTCAAGCCCATCTTGGTTTCCATCGCAGCAATCGACTCGGACGTCGCGGTTTCCCCCAAAATCACCTGTGCTGCGTTTCCGGGCAAGAACTCCAGCACGGCAAACACCACGACCGATGTGGCCAGCAGGGTCAAAATAAAGCTCAGCAGCCTTTTGATTAAAAACAGGGGCACACGCTATCCTCGGGTCAACGAGCCACAATGAAGAGGGTTTTAAATGGCATACGAAATGATTGTAAACAGCGCCAGAGACATTGAGCTTGGCAGCATCGTCGATGTCGACGGCTTGCAAGTCGGGCACTTTACGCTCAGCGAGCGACTGACCGGTTGCTCGGTGGTGCTGGCAGTGGACGGCGCTGTGGGGGCTGTGGATGTTCGGGGTGCGGCACCTGGCACTCGGGAAACCGATTTACTGGACCCCTCCAACCTGGTGGACAAAGTACATGCCGTGGTGCTGAGCGGTGGCAGCGCTTTTGGTCTGGATGCAGCCACAGGTGTGATGCGCTGGCTGGACGAGCAGGGCATTGGTTTCGAAACCGGATACGGCCGGGTTCCCATTGTGCCGGCTGCCGTGTTGTTTGACCTGCCCGTGGTCTGCCCTGGCAACGACCCCAAAGCCAGGCCAGGCGCCGATGCAGGTTATGCCGCATGTCTGGCCGCAACACGCAACAAACCGGCAGCCGGCAACGTGGGCGCAGGCGCAGGCGCCTGTGTGGGCAAACTGTTTGGCCTGCAACGCTGCATGAAAGGAGGCATCGGCAATGCCAGTGTGCGTGTGGGCCCTTGGGTGGTGGGCGCCTTGGTGGCCTGCAACGCCGTGGGCGATGTCATCGACCCGGCGACCGGACAAGTCATCGCCGGGGCCCGTTCAGCCGATGGCAACCGCCTGATCGACACCCAGCGTGCCTTGCTGAACGGCGAGAGCAGCAACCGCCCCCTGCCCGGCACCAACACCACCCTTGGTGTGGTTGCAACCAATGCCACCCTGAACAAAGCCCAGGCCAAACGCATGGCCATGAGTGCCCATGATGGTCTGGCCCGAAGCATCCGCCCCGCCCACACCACCTTGGACGGAGACACCTTGTTTGCCATGGCCACTTGCACTGAAAGCAGCCCGGCAGATTTGATGCTGCTCACGGTGATGGCGGCACAGGCCACGGCGCTGGCAACGGTTGATGCGGTCAGACAGGCGCAGGCCATCTCGACCGTCTGGGGTCATGTGCCTGCAGCCAATCTGTAATAGCCCTCTGGACAAGAAAAAACCGCTTTGCAGCGGTTTTTTTGGGGGCAAGATTATCCGCAAATCACTTGCGTGGGCCTTTGGGTCGGTTGAACCAGTTGGCCAGCATGAACAGGCCAAAGACCACGAACATGATGATGAGGATGTGTTTGATTTCCATGGTTTTTCCTTTGCTTTGGGGTGAATGATGAATGAACGCTGAGTCCGATTATGCAGAGATGAGCGAAGGTCGTACAGGGCGCATCAACGGACCCATGGCCCAAAGGGTCAGCCCCAGCAAGACAATTTCGAGGCTGTAAACGGCCGAGTAACCCATGACAGAGCTGCTGACAAGCGCCACCCCATCGCGCACCACGCCGCCCAGTGCCATGCCCACGCCTGCTGCGGTGGCCTGTACCGCGCCCCAGGCGCCCATGGCCAGACCGGTTTGCTCGGGCGGGGCCAGTTGCATGGTGGCTGTCAGAGTGCCGTGGGCAAACAAGCCGCCACCAAGACCGATCAGGAAAATGCCCACAGAAAAAAGCACCGGGGAGACCAAGGGAGCCGAGGCGATCACCGCCACAAATGCAGGCACCCCCACCCAGGCACCCCAACTGGACATGCGGTAGGCATCGCCCCCCCGACCCAGCACACGCGATGCCCATGCAAATCCGATCAAACCACCCGAGGCCAGGGTCGCGGTGAGCAACGTGGTCGCGGACACGCTGAGGCTCAGAATTTCTCCACCATAAGGCTCCAGCAAGACATCTTCCATGGTGAAAGCCATGGTGCCCAGACCCACCGCCAACAAGCGGCGCAGGGTGTTCGGGCCTTTGCAAAAGGTTTGCCAGGCTTGCTGAAAATTTTGCTCAAGGGGTGTGCCCGGCTTGCGCAAACGGCTGCGGGGCTCTTGCTTCCATAAAGCGATCACGTTCAGCGCCAAGGTCATCACGGCCACGGCTTGCACCACCCGGATGAGCTGCCCCGGGCTGTAGTCGTGCAGCAAATGGCCCAGCATCAATGCGCTGCCGATCATGCCCAGCAACTGCATGACATACATGAGCCCGACCACTTTGGGCTGGCTTTCGACCGGCGCCAAATCAGTGGCCAGGGCCAGTCCGGCAGTTTGCACCGTGTGCATGCCGATGCCCACCAAAATGAAGGCTCCCGCCGCACCAACCAACCCCACCCAGGCTGGCGCCTGACTGGACTGCCCTGCTCCGGCCAACACCAGCAACGCAAACGGCATGATGGAAAACCCGCCGAATTGCAGCAAGCTGCCCATCCAGATGTAGGGCACGCGGCGCCAGCCCAATTGAGAGCGGTGGTTGTCAGAACGGAAACCGATCAACGCCCGAAAAGGCGCCACCAGCAAAGGCAAGGCCACCATGAGAGACACCAGCGTGGCTGGAACTTTCAGCTCCACGATCATCACGCGATTGAGGGTGCCCACCAGCATGACCATGGCCATGCCGACAGAAATTTGGAAAAGCGACAAGCGCAGCAGGCGCGACAGCGGCAGGTCTTCGCTGGCAGCGTCGGCAAACGGCAAAAAGCGTGGGCCCAGGCTGGCCAGGGTCGTCGCCCAATTGGAGCGTGATTTGTTCATGAGAGAAGGACCAGACGCTTGCGCGTCTGGTCGTTCGGCGGGTTGCACCCGTTACTTCTTCACCGCAGCATCCGCAGGTGCCGTGGCGACGACTTTGGCGCTGCCATTGAGGAAGTTTTTCACCCAAGTGGTGTTCATCGTCAGGGCCAGGTGCACGCTGAATGACGCAATGGCCACTGCTGCAATGAACACTGGGATGCCGACCGAAGGCTTCACCACGCACCACATTTTCGAATAGATCATGTTGTGCCTCCTTTATTTGAGCCAGGGTGAATAGATGTAGGCCAGCAGATGGGCAAACGCGGCAATCATGCCGAATATCTGCGTACCCTGGATGAGATTGCGGTGAATCTCTTCCGATTCGGCCTCGGTCAGTCCCGTTGGCCAGACTTTGTCTGAGTTAGACATAGTTTTCTCCTTGCAGAAGACGTGCACGGCCCGCACGAGGGCTATTCATGGCCACCATGGCCAGGAATGGGGGGCACTGAAACCGCGCGCACCCAGGCAGCAGCGCCCGGGTTGAACAAGTTTCAGGCAAATCATTTCAAGCCCGCCTAGGCATGCGCCAGGGCAGCATGGCTTGAACCACCGGTGACACCAAACGCGGCACCGACAGGGTTTCGTGAAAGGCGACCAAAGGCTCGCCTGCGTAATCAAATTGCAGCAAGGCACGCTGGTAAAAAGGCGTGTCCTCCAACTGCTCGTGCACCTTCACAGCTTGCGCGCTGCGCATGCGGCGGTTGATGCGCCAAGCGGTTTTGGGCAAAGCCTGAACCGGAGGCGCTGCGATCGGCTCAACCGTGCCTTTCGGCGTGAAACGCAGCGACAAAACGCGGTCATCTGCGCCAGGGGCTTGCATGTCATAAAACACCAGGGTGCTGCCATCGCGCATGCGCGCGCGCGACCAGTCCCAGGTGTGAAAGCCCCGCTCTACCGGTTCCGTGCCTTCGTTCGAGTCGAGGTAGGCGTGGCCTTGCCACTGCAGGTCGGGCGCATTCAGATCAACCTCGATGCGTGATGACGGCGCCAACGGCCCCCAACGGTGCTTTTCGGCGGCATCCAGCGGTGTTGAATACGCAAACAACTGCTGGGGCCAGAGTTTGATGCGTCCTTGAATGCGGTGCGGAAAGGGCACACACACTTCGTTGATGTCAATGCTCAGGCAATCGCCATCCCAGGACAACTGGCTCGGGCCAATGGTGAATTGGTTGGCGCTGCGGGCGCAGTGGCGCTGGCCCCGCTCGGTCATGGCCCAGCGGCGCTGGCCTTTGCTGTAAATCGCCACATTGAGTGCGCAATGGTTTTCCGGGTCAGCGCGGCCACGTTTTCTGGCCCAGGCGTAATAAGGCGAGAACACACTTCCGACAAAGGCAATGAGTGTGATGCCGTGCTGTCCGTCGTCACTCATGGCGTCGACATACCACCAAAGGTAGCCCCCATCGGGAACGTGCTGGTCGAAACGAGGCTCGCCATCACGGCCTCGGCCGCCCGCTGCCCGGACAGCGCCGCCATCGGTACGCCCGGCCCCGGGTGCACGCTGCCCCCTGCCAGATACAGGCCCTGCAGGGGCGTTGTGGAGCCAGGTCTGGAGAAGATGCTCGTCCAGCCGTGCGTCGCCTGCCCGTAAAGAGCTCCCCCGCTCGCCGGGAATCGCTGATGAAAGTCCTGCGGCGTGGTCCTGATGCATTGGTTCGTCGTTGGCTGCAGGTGCAGGCCCAACTGACGCAGATGGTTGAAGGTATGTGTTTGGCATTGCTCCAGGGCCTCCTCGGTGATGCCGTTGCCATCACCACAGGCGGGGGCGTTGACCAGACAAAAAATTCTTTCGGCCATGCCAGGGGTCACCCCGGCAGGTCGGTCTTGTGCACAGACATACACCGTGGGCTGCTGCGGCAAGCGTTGGCGGTCAAAGATGTCTTCGAACTCGCTGGCATAAGTATTTTGAAAAAACACGTTGTGACGGTCCAGCGCCACACCTTCGGCAGGCGTGTGCATTGACCAGGTCAAGGCCGACAGAGAACGAGGCGGCGCGGCCTTTGGAATCGCATCGCGAGCGGCATCGCCCAGCAAGCCTTGCCGCAAGGCGGCGGCATCGCCATTGAAAATCACACGGTCCGCAGGCAAAAATTCGCCCGATTGCAACTGCACCCCGCACACCCGACCATGGCGCTTTTCGATGCATCGGACGGTGCTGTTGTAGCGAAATGCAGCGCCATGGCGCCGGGCCACACGCGCCAGAGACTCGGCCATGCCGACCATCCCGCCCTCCACCGACCAGACCCCGTCCATCTCGACCTGAGCGATCAACATGAGTGTGGCGGGCGACTGCCAGGGCGAGGAGCCGCAATAGGTGGCGTAGCGTGCAAACAGCTGACGCAGGCGCGGGTCGGTGAACTGGTGACCCAGTTGTTGCCACAGGCTGCGCATAGGCCCCAGCCGGGCCAACACACCCAAACCGCCCATGCCCAGATCGGCCATGAAACCGCCCATGTTCGGGCGTTGTGCCCGGATCATCGGGCCTTCAAGGGTGGCATAAAGTTGACGGGTGGTTTTGCAAAATTCCCCAAAGCGCCGCGCCTCGTCGCCACCCGACCAGGCGGCAATGGCCGATTCGCTTTCTTGTGCATCGGCCGACAAATCAAGCTGGCTGCCATCGGGCCAGAAATGCCGCGCCAGCACCTTCAGTGGGCTGATCTGCATTTCGGCTTCAACACGGGTGCCCACACTTTGGAACAAGGCATCAAACACCCAGCGCATGGTGAACACCGTGGGGCCGCTGTCGATGTGAACGCCTGCGACTTCACGGCTGTGCACCTTGCCTCCCGGTACGCCTGCGGCTTCGACCACGGTCACATCCAGGCCTTGATGCGCCAACAGCATGGCGCTGCTCAAGCCCCCCATGCCTGCGCCCACAATGACCACCTTGTGTTCAGACATGGCTGACCTCCGGGGTGGGCATCACCAGGGCGGATGCGCTTTGCAAAGCCGGTGTATCGCCCAAGGGCCGCGTACTTTGCAAATGGAAGGGCTTGCCTTGCCAAACCCCGGCCATCTGCAGCACCTGCATGCGCACGAACAGTGACTCTGAAAAAAACTGGTGCTTGGCGGCCGCCGCACTGGCCACCTGGTGCGCGCCCTTGTGGGCGTACTGGCGCATGGCCTCAGTGTCTTGCCACAAACTAAACGTGCATTGACGAACCAACGGTGCTTCGCCCAAGCCCATGGCCAGCAGGCAACCGGTGGCCTGGCCGAGGTCGGCCTGAGCCGCCGGGGCATAACGCCAGAAAGCCATGGCTTTGGATGGGACGATGCTGGCGCGCGTCAGCACGGCAAACGGCGCCGTAGCCTTCAAATGATTTTCTCCCTGCTCGCCCAGCGCTTGCACGCTGCTGGCTTGCCAGGCTTGTTTGTCCCAGTGGCCCCTGGCCGATTGCACCGCCATCACGCCTGTCCAGCACTCGCGGGCTCGGCTGCGGTAGGCCTGCACGGCCGGGCTGTCCAGAAACTTCAACGCCAAATCAAAGTGACTGAAGGTGCAAATCAGGCCTTGGTGGGTCGCACTGGGGCGCAGGCTGAAGCCACCGCCGTGGCCGCTGCCCATGACCTTGACCGTGGTCAGTCCCGGCACATCCTTGTAGGGTGTGGCACCCGCCACCAGCCGCAGCCAGCCCCATCCCTGATGCTGGCGCAAAAAGTCGGCCAGCAACACCACCACCACGCCGGACAAGGGGTCATGAGCAGGGACAATGGCTTCCATGACTGAAGGTCCGGCAAGTTGGGCAAGCTGTTGCTGACTACTTGGACGCGACTTTGGCGGCTGCCAGAGCAGGTTTCAGCAATTCAGGAAAGTCTTTGGCCATCGGTGCGCCATTGAGCGGCTTGTAGGCGCCCTGATGGCAAGTGGCGCAATTGAGCTTGGCCACATCGCCTGTCGGCCCCTTGCGGTGCGCTGGAAAGACCTCGGTCAAGGGCTCCATGTAGGTCAGGTTCAGGTCTCGCGCCATGCGGATGCCATGCCAGGCCGTCACGCGTTGGGGCGGGCTGTTTTCCCAGTTCTGGAACGACTGGGTGTTATGGCAATAGGTGCAGTTCACGCCCAACGATGTCGACATGTGCGTCATCAACCCATAAGTCCATTCGGCTTGCTTGATCGACTGCCGGTTACCCGAAGGCAAAGCCGTAGGCCCGTTGACGCGGATTTTTTGATCGCCGAGCAAAAACGGCGTGAAGGGATCGTTGGGCAGCGAGGACAAGTTGACCACTGGCGAGGGTTCGTTTTGTCCTGCCTTGTCGCCCATGAAGTTCGAACCATAGGGTTGTGGGTCAGACTTGAACCAGATCGCATTGGGCACGGGCTCGCCGCGGTGGCAGGTGTAGCAGGTCACGCCGGTCTGGGCCACATGGGGCTGCCAGTCAGCGTTGATGTGCTGCGTCATCTCGACCATGCGGCGCGCCACCACCTTGGTGTATTTGCTGTCGTCTTCAAAATTGGGCAGTTGATGGCAATAGGCGCAGCCTTCCTTGGGTGCAACCCAGTTGGTCATGGAGACCATGAGCCGGTTGAATTCGCCCACGCTCAGATCACCCAGCACCTTGACGTTCTTGTAGGCTTGCGATGCCTTGGGACCATCCGAGCCCGGTGAAGGGATCACCACGGGCGGCTGGTTTTTTTCGGTTTTGACTTCAAGCAGACGGGCGTTGTAGACCTGCACCATGCCCGTGCCCCGATAACCGCTTTGCACAGATTCCGGACTGGGGCGCTCGCAACCGGCCAGCACAAGGCCCATGAATGCCAAGCCCAAGGACTTGAGCAAACGGCCAGCCCAAGCGGAGTTCAGCCCCGCCTTGTGGATGTTCAGAGTGTGCATGCTCATGGCTTGGCTCCGGTGCTCAGCGCGGGATCAACCATCGCTGGGAATATTTCTGGGTAAGGGGGTGCCACGCCATGCTTGATGGCCCACAGGTACCAGTTGTCCACCACGGTGCCCGTCAGCAAGATGCCAATGCCACCGGTGATGGGGCACAACACGGCAAACCACCAGGCCCAGCGGTGAATCGATTCCATGGTCGCGTTGAAGCCCATGGTCCAGCGCCAGAACAAGGCAGCCCGCTCGGAGGCTGTCCCGCGGTCGGTGATCTGCTCGATCTCGCGCTCACCACCAAAACGGGTGACCGCCAAAATGGTGGCACCGTGCATCGCAAACAACAGAGCTGAGCCATAAAGAAACACGATGGACAGCGCATGGAACGGGTTGTAAAACAGGTTGCCATAGCGCAATGAAAACGCTGCTGTCCAATCGAGGTGGGAGAAGATGCCGTAGGGCACAGCCTCACCCCAAGAACCCATCAGGATCGGGCGAAACAAGCCCAACACCAGGAAAAGCCAAATAGCCGCCGCAAATGCCCAGGCGACGTGTGTGCCCATGCCCAACTCGACCGCACGGCGGTAAGTGCGGACCCACCAGAACATGATGGATGCCGTGAGGAACAAGCCCACGATCAGAAACCAGCCGCCTTGGTTAAGAGGTGGCATGCTCAAGCCATAACTGGGCGGTGGTGGCTCCAGTGACAGCCAGAACAACTGGCGCACAAACTGGATCGGGTCGTAGTTGACCGAGGCCAACATGTTCATGCCGATCAGGGTGAAGGCGATCATGCCGAAGACGAGCGAGGCCAGCCCCAGCCCCCCCAGATAGATGGGCCCCAGCTGGGCATTGCCCAGCTTGCCAACCCAGTAATTGATCAGGGGTTGTCCGGTTCGCGGGCTGTTGCCGTGTCCGAGTTCTACCCCTAGGTGCACCGGACCCACAGCTTGCACCGTGGTGAACAGGTTTTGATAGTCGGCCATTCGCTGTACTCCTCAATTCTTTGGATTCGGGCTCTGATTGCAGTCCGACTCAGACGGGCCACTGGGACCAGATCGGCATGTTCAACCACCAGCTCCACCACTCGGGCCAGCCACGGCTCCAGAAGGGGCCACTGAGCACGATGCACAGGGCGCTGAACAGCACGGCAGCCAGCGCAAGAAACAAGCCCAGACGGTGGATGCCAAGGGTGCCGATCGAATAACCAATGATGTCGCGGAAGAACGTGTCTTCGTGCTCGGGTGTTTTGACGAACTGGCCAGGCTGCGGATTGGTGGACGACAAAATCAGACCACCGTGCAGCGACAAGGCAAACACACTGGCAAAGAAGAAGCTCACGGCAATCATGTGTGCCGGGTTGTAGTGAAAGTGCAGGTACTGGTAGCCCACGTTGGACACCCAGTCAAGGTGGCTGTAGATGCCGTAGGGAAAGCCGTGTCCCCAGGCGCCCATCAGCACTGGTCGCACAACCACCAAAGTGACATAGGCAGAGATGGCCACACCAAAAGCCACGGGCACATGAAAGCCCATACCCAGCTTGCGGCAGATCTCGACCTCGCGCATCATCCAGGAGCCGAACGCCCCAATCGCGCATACCGTGATGAGCTGCCACAGGCCGCCTTCCATCAGGGGCGCAAAGCGCAGGCCATACGACAGATCAGGCGGTGCGATGCTGATCTGCCAGATGTTCCAGGTTGGGCCTTGTGAGGCACCCCACAAAATCAGGGCCGTACCCAGGAACGAAAAAAACAAGGTTGTGACGCCGAAAAACCCAACGTAAAAAGGACCGACCCAGAAGTCGAACAAATCGCCACCCAGCAGGGTACCACCGCGAACGCGGTACTTTTTCTCAAAACTCAGCATGGCCATGGCTTGGTCCTCCTGCTTGTGTGGATGAACAGATGCCGCATTGAAACGGGTTCAATGACAGCATCTGGATGACAAGTCCTGAATCAGGACTTGGGCGCGGCCAGCGAAGCCACCGCCGTCGGCAGCGGCGAGTTTTGCGCCGATGCCGCTACCGGTTTTTTCGCACCGTCAAGCCAGTTGAATTTGTTGGTACTGAGCAAGATGAGGTGAATCATCGCGGCCAGCCCGAACAAGAAAATACCCTGCAGCACCATGGCACGCAAAGGGTCGTACAGTCGCCAAATTCTCCACATGGTGAATCTCCTAAATGATGTGGGACATGAAGGTGTACACCGCAGCTTTCACGCCTTGGCTCATGCTCTTGGCATCTTCTGCGCCGGGCAACAGATCCCGCCAGTGAACGCCGACCAGCTTGGCCAGTACGACGACCACGAACAGACATCCAAAACCGATGAGGAAGATGGACCAAAATGCCGGGGATTCATCCGCACGCGAATGGTCCTCGTTGAGGTGAGTTGTGTTTTGCATGACAGTGACTCCGTCAATCTATGGGTGAAAAAACAGGCTCTGAATCAGAACCAGGGACGCCACGCCCAGACCAGGATGTGGGCCAGTACAGCGACTGCTGTAAAGCCTACGGTGCCTTGCATCCAGTAGTGGTGGAACTCCTGGGCTTCCTCATCGGTAAGTCCGGAAATTGATGTCTTGGTTGACATTTTTTGCTCCTGTTAACGAGGCCTTGCGACCCGGGGTGCGCACAGCCCGCGCAGATAGGCATCCGCAGCCAAAGGCCACGACATCCTGTGCAAGGCAACGACCGTGTCGGCACCTGCGTGTTGATTCAATGTCAGCAAAGCTTTCATGCTGCGACCCCCATTCCCAGCTCTCGGCTGGCGGCATTCACATGGGCTTCAGTGACTTCGTCTTGGCCTTCGGCCTGCGACAGTTGCTCGGCCTGATCGCGCAAGCGCTTGGCCGCAGAAATCTGCACCAACACCGGCTGGCTTTGCACCACATCGCGCAGGCGCTGATGGGCCTGGTCTTGCCAGCTGGCATTGGGGGCCACCACACCACGCGCGGCCGTGGCCTCGACCTTGTCCATCTCGGTGCCCAGCGGCAGGATGTGAAACAACGCGTCAAACAGTGCGTTGCAAACTTCTTGCACCACATAAGTGGCACCGCTGTAACCCATGAATGGCGTGCCGGTATGGCGGCGGATGATGGCGCCCGGAAACGAAGCCGGAATGAAGGCTGCCCGCATCGGGCTGCCGCCGGATATTTCACTCAGGTACATGCGTTCGTTGTAGCTGCCAAACATGATCAGCGGGGTTTGGGTTTTGACCAATTCGCGCACGGTCACGTTGTCGGTCTTGTTGCCTGCCGTGCGTGAAACGCTGAAGCGACAAGGCAAGCCCATTTCGGTTTCAAGGAAATTTTTCAGGCCACGCGCATAGGTCTCACCGGCCACCACCGCAAAGCTGGCTGTGGCAAAAAAGTCTTGTGTCACCGAGCGCCACAGATCCCACATGGGCTTGAGGGTTGTGTGCTTTTCACGCTCGATGAAAGGCTCGGGGTCGAGGTTCAGCAACTCACCCAGCTTGCGCAGGAAATTAGTGGTGCTGTGCAGCCCGATGGGGGCCTGCAGGTAAGGACGCTCCAGCGCCTCACACAGCATGCGGCCAAACTCGCGGTACATGCAAATGTTCACATCGGCCTCCACCAGGCGCGACACATCGGCCAGGTGGCTGCCCAGCGGGAAGACCATGTTGACCTCGGCACCAATGCCCTGCACCAGACGACGGATCTCGGCCAGGTCGCTGGCACTGTTGAAGGTGCCATAACAGGGGCCAATGATGTTGACACGCGGCTTTTCACCAGCGGGCCGTTCGTCAAAGGGCTTGCGCGCAGGCACTTTGCGCAGGCCGTATTCACTCCACAGCCAGTACATCGCGCGGTTGGCGCACTGCCACTGGTCTTCGTCGATGGTGCGTGGCAAAAAGCGCGCGATGTTGGTGCCCTCGGGTGTGACGCCGCCGCCGATCATCTCGGCAATCGAGCCTGTCACCACCACAGCGGGCAACTCGGGGTCCAGGGTGGCGTGGGCACGTTTCATGGCGCCTTCGGTGCCTTCGCGACCCAATTGTTCTTCTGCCAGCCCGGTCACCACAATCGGCAATTCGTGCGGCGGCAATGCATCGGTGTAATGCAGCACCGAGGTCACGGGCAGGTTTTCACAACCCACCGGGCCATCGATGACCACTTGCAAACCCTTGATGGCGGTGAAGACATAGACCGCCCCCCAGTAACCGCCTGCGCGGTCATGGTCCAGGATCAAAGGCGACTTCGCTTTGGGCAAAGTGTTGGGCGCTGGGCTTTGAGTCGTGTCGCTCATGATCCCATCTCCTCGGCTTTGCGCTTTTTGAGAATCTTTTCCATCTGGCGGCGCGTTTCGGCCTTGAATTCGGGTCGGTCTTTGGGCACCGATTCCCAGACGCCTGCCGCATGGCCCACGCCGACATCGCCAAAAAAGGATTTCATGGCGTCAAAGCGGGCCTGGTTGCCCATGGCCGCCTGCACCACCTGCACCAGTGACCCTGCACCCGCCACGCCCATGAGCGGCCGGGCCGAAATCAGGTTGGTGAAGTACAACGAGGGCACGCTGTTTTGCTTGGCAATTTGAACCACCGGGGTGGTGCCAATGGCCAACTGGGGCCGGTATTCGTACATGGCGTTGAGGTCTTGCTCCAGCGAGGCACGCATTTGCACCTGCACGCCTTTGGCCTTCAACCACGCGATATCCTGGGCGTTCCAGTCCGTCGCCGGACAAGCAGAGCCCACATAACGCAAGTCGGCACCGCACTCAATGAGCAAGCGGCCCACCAGCAATTCGGAGCCTTCGTAACCGCTCAGGGTGATGCGGCCAGAGATCGGCTTTTGCATGAGCAAGCCACGCATTTGCGTGAGCGCCTGGTTGCGCGCCAAATCGATCTGCGATTGTGCAATGCCCGCTGCCTGGCCAATGTTTTGCAGCCAGTCCTGTGTGCCCTCAAGGCCTACAGGGGCCGAACCCACCACAGGGCGGCCTGCGGCCTTGAATTCGCGCACACTGGCGGTGTAAAAAGGGTGAATGGCAGCGGCCACCGAGCAGTCAAGAGCGGCATAAAGCTCACGCCATTCACGCGTGGGCACCACCGGGCCGGCAGCCAGGCCCATGGGCGCCAGCATCTGACCAATGATGACCGGATCAGCAGGGAACATTTCACCCAGCAAGGCCACGGTGGGTTTATCCCCCCGTCCGGCCTTTGGAGCGGCCACCGGGCCACTCATGATTTCTTCACGGGCGTATTTCAGCATCGCCCCGGCCAACACGTCTTTGGCTTCAGCGTGGGTGGGCACGCCAAAACCTGGCACATCGATGCCGATGATGCGCACCCCGTTGATTTCTTTGGGCAGCAGTTGCAGTGGCACCCCACTGGCAGTAGGCACGCACAGGTTGATGATGATGATCGTGTCGAACTTGGACGGATCGGCCTCGGCGTGGACCGCTTCGCGGATGTCTTCAAACAACTTGCCAGTGACCAGCGACTCCGAATTGAAAGGCACATAACCCACGCTGCGGCGTGCGCCGTAAAAATGCGAGGTGAAGGTCAGGCCGTAAACGCAGCAGGCTGAACCCGACAAAATGGTGGCAGTGCGCTTCATGCGCAAGCCCACACGCAGCGAGCCAAAAGCCGGGCACATGCTTTGCGGTTGGTCGTGCGGACCTGCATCGGGCTGGCGCGGGTAATCTCGGGCGTACTGGTCGAGCACCTCGGACTTGCCGGCCTGTTTGGCTGCGGCCACCATGGTCTCGGTCCCGGCGTGGCAACCCATGCCATCGCCTTGCAAGCCCGCAGGGTTGCTCGGCTGTGGGCTGGGATGGATCGGGATGGTGCGTGTCATGGCCAGTTCCTGTTCGGTGTCTTCAGGTGCTGCGTTCAGGCGGCGTCGTAGACGACTTCCAGCGAGGGCTTGATGTCTTCGTTTTTGCCCACCATGTCGAACAAGGTGGCTGGCTCCAGCACCACGTTTCGGCCCACCACATCGGCACTGAACAAGCCCAGCAATTGGTCTTGGGTCTGAGGTTTCGGACGCATCGGGGGGGCTTCTGCGACGTTCTTGGCCAGCTCTGCGAACAAGGGGCCCCACTCGCCATCCGGGCGGCCGATGATTTCGTAACTGGCACTCTTGCGGCGAATGTCTTCGTTGGCCGGAATGGCGGCCAACACCGGAATGCCGGCATTGGTGGCAAAAGCCTGCGCCTCTCCCGTGCCGTCGTCCTTGTTGATGACCATGCCCGCCACGCCGACGTTGCCGCCGAGCTTGCGGAAATACTCCACAGCCGAGCACACGTTGTTGGCCACATACAAGGACTGCAAGTCGTTGCTGGCCACCACGATCACCTTCTGGCACATGTCACGGGCAATGGGCAGACCAAAGCCGCCGCACACCACGTCGCCCAGAAAGTCGAGCAGCACAAAGTCAAAACCCCAGTCGTGGAAACCCAGTTTCTCGAGGGTCTCGAAGCCGTGGATGATGCCTCGACCACCGCAGCCACGGCCCACTTCGGGGCCACCCAGTTCCATGGCGAACACGCCATCGCGCTTGAAGCAGACATCGCCAATGCTCACGGCCTGGCCGGACAGCTTCAGGCGTGAAGAGGTTTCGATGATGGTGGGGCAAGCCTTGCCGCCAAACAGCAAACTGGTGGTGTCACTCTTGGGGTCACAGCCGATCAACAGCACTTTTTTGCCCTGCTGCGCCATCATGTAAGACAGGTTGGCCAACGTAAAGCTTTTGCCAATGCCCCCCTTGCCGTAAATGGCAATGATTTGGGTTTCTTTGGTCACCTCGCTGGTGCTGACGGCATCGGGCTCCACATCGGCCTCGCGGCGCAGCAACTCGACAAATTTGATGGGCTGAGGGGTGGTTTCGGTGTTCATGCAGTGGCACTCCAATCAATGATCATCTTGAGACAGCTCGCATCTCCGAACGCGGTCTCGTAAGCGGAACCAGCTTGTGTCGATGGCTGGGTATGGGTGATCAAACCGTCAAGAGACAAGCGGCCGGAGTGCACCAGCTCGTTGACAGCCAGCAAGTCAGGGCGCTTCCATTCGGCAGCAATGCGCATCCGCGCTTCGCGCATGAAGGCCGGGGCGTATGCAAATTTCAGGTCTTGTTTGTAAAAGCCGGCCAACACCAGCTCGCCGCCGGGGCGCAGGCGCTGGATCAGGGTGTCGAGCAGACTGCCATCGCCGCTCACGTCGTAAATCGTGCCGTAGTCGCGCCGCGGGTCGTCTTGCGGCCGCACCACGGTGTAGCCGTGTGCACCGGCAAAGCGCTCGGTCTGGGTTTCCCACACAGTGGGGGCAGGCATGCCTGCAGCCACGGTGAGTCGAGCCAGCAAACGGCCCATGACGCCGTGGCCAACGATCAGTTCCGGCGGGGCAAAGGGGTCTTGCTGACCCCCGCCCGACACAGCGTGGTAGGCCGTGGCAGCCAAGGCCAACAGCACCGCCTGGGCGCCCAGGTGCTCTGAAACCGGCATGACTTTGTGTTCGTTGACCACGAGGCGCGAGGCCGTGCCCCCGAACAGGCTTTTGACCCCGGTGAAACAGTTGGCACCCGGTACAAAAACCCGCTGACCAGCCTTTAAACCCGAATCAGATGCAGCGCGGACCACACGGCCCACCGTTTCATAGCCTGGCACCAGCGGATAACCCATGCCCGGGAAAGGCGGCATGCTGCCGTCCCAGAGCATGCGCTCGGTTCCGGTGCTGATGCCACTGAACTCGACCGCCACTTCCAGCTGGCCGGCTTGCAGCTCTGGCAAGTCCAGGGCCTGCAAGGACAGGTGCCTGGGACTGTTGAATACAACGGCTTGGGATTTCATGCCTGTATTCTTTGCCTTACAGCACAACATGTCAAAGTTAATTTACACTATTTGTCCAAACGGAGGGTAAACACTGAGATTTGCGTCCCAAAAGGATGCGGGCGTGGATCGGCATGGCGTTGGGCACCCGCTCCACATGGGTAAATCCGGCTTCTTCCATCAGGCTTTGCAACTCTTGCGGGGTGCGCAGACGCCCTGCCCCCATGGCCAGCAGGTAAAAATGGAAATACGCATCTGCCGATGCGCTGGGCTGTCCAGCCTCTTCGTCGGGCTGAGCCATGGGTTCGGCCAGCAACAAGACCCCGCCCACAGGCAAAGCGGCATGGGCCTTTTGCAAAATCTGGCGAACCACTGCATCCGGGTGGTCGTGGGCCACACGCACCAGAGTGATCAGGTCAGCGCCTTCAGGCAAGGGATCGTCCAGAAAGCTGCCGGGGTGCAATGCCACACGCTCGCTCAGACCCTTGGCTTTCAGGCCTTCACGGGCGAGATCGAGCACGGGGGGCAGGTCAAACATCTTGAACTTCAGGTGTGGCGCGTGCGCGGCCAATTCGCCTACAAATCGCCCCTGACCGGCACCGACATCGAGCACGCATCGGTGCTCATCGAAAAAGTAGGACGACAGGATTTCCTGCACCACAAAGCCTTGCGATGCCGCCATCAGTTGTGAATACCGGGTGAACTTGTCCAGGTCAGGCGCTGCTGGCGTGGGCTTCTCATGGGCGTAGGGCCAGTACTCGGCCATGCCGCCACTCCAGGCGTTGTTCAGGAACTGCAAGGGGTCTTGCATGTCCTGGTACAGCAAATGGTTGTGCTCGATCATTTGAGCAATGCCCTCGTGCTGCGCCAGCGGAACTCCCAGCGGGCCCAGGCCAAACCGCCCCTGACTGCGGTGCTCCAGCAGGCCCAGGGCCACGGCCGACAGCAGCAAGCGCTGCAAGACAGCAGGGGCCAGACCTGTGCGACGGGCCAGCTCGGTCAAAGAGGCGGGTGCTTGGTGCAGCGCACGGAACAGGTCCAGCCGCACACAGCCGAGCAGTACCTGGCTGTGCACAAAACCAGCCATCAAATCGAACAATTTACGGGTGCGGCGACGCGTGAGCCAACGCGTCAACGGGTTGCCCAGCGACCAGCGGTAAAGACCGGGGTGTGCGTACCAGCGTTCCAGTCGGGCTTGCCAGGCATCTTTGAACGAGGTGGGAACGGCATGGGTCGCGATGGCGGCCAGATCCAGGTCCTGGGACATGTTGATTCCTTCGCGGTCTCAAGGGCAGGAGAAAGCGCTCAATGCTTTTCGCTGATGCGACCGGAAGCCACGCCGGAATGGGTCTTGAAATAGCCCTCGTACACGGCCTTTGGCACCAGCCGTTCGGCCTCAAGCTGCACCAGTTGACACAGCATGTCGCGGCACGAGCACATCGGAATCGATGCCGCGGCCTGGTCGATCAGGTGGTCAAAATGGGCAATGGCACCGTCCAGGCCCAAGGCTTGGGCTGAGCTGGGCCGGGAGTGCAAGATGTCTTGCCCCACGGGCTTGCCCAGACTGGCGGCATCGGCAATCACATCCCGGATGTCATCAGCGACCTGGTAAGCCTCGCCCAGAAAAGCTCCCAATGGCGCCCAGGGTTCGGGTTCGAAGCCGCAGCTGAGCGCCCCGGCACGGGTGGCCGACACGAACAAGGCCCCTGTCTTGGCGCGCTGGTATTGGCCCATATCGGCACTGGTCTCGCACTCCCAAGCCTGCCCGGCCACGATGCCATCCGGCAAGCCCACACCGGTGGTCATGTTGTCCATCAGTGCCAAAACTCGTTCGGGGTGCTGGACACCGGATTGAAGCAAAACCCGATAGGCCATGACGATCAAGCCGTCGCCCGCCAGCAGTGCCAGCGGCTCGCTGAAGGCTTTGTGCACCGTGGGATGGCCGCGCCGGGTGTCGGCATTGTCAAAGGCAGGCATGTCGTCGTGCACCAGTGAGGCGCAATGCATCAGCTCCAGGGCGACCGCAGCGGCATTGGTGAGTTGGGGCACATCGTCGCCACAAGCTGTGGCCACGGCCATGCAAAGTTGGGGGCGGATGCGGGCACCCCCCGAAAATACCGCGTGCCGCATGGCAGCGACCAGGCGGGGGGGCGCGCCCACACCAGCCGCTTGCTCAAAATGGGTGCTCAAGGCTTGTTCTGCGCGTGTCAACAGACTCATGGAACCTCCGAAAGTAAGACCCGTCTGTCCAAACTGACGGGCATGGGTGTCAATATAGCCATATTTAAATAACTGTCAATTCTTGTTGACAGCCAGAGGCATGACCCATTCTAAGACTTGTGCAGGCATCCAAGCTGCCGATAGGCCTTCAAACCCACCGCACGGTCGACAGAGGCTAGGATGTGCTGGTCAATTAGTTAGCAGGAGAAATACCATGGGCATCTGGTTAGAGCTGGGCATTTTCGGACTGGTGTTTGTGTTTGCCTTTTGGCAAATGCACGATGTGCGCCAGGCGCAAGAACAAACTCGCCAGCAGCGGGCGCGGGAAAAAGCCCAGCAAGAAGCTGAAGGCCCAACCGCCGACGACAAA